>NZ_JBSXOK010000084.1:0-189626 GCF_056859415.1 Zunongwangia sp. L-65 | reverse complement strand
GTAGCTAGTTGGGATAACAGGGCTTCAGGTATAACTTGAAGTAACTCATTTACAGTTACCTTATGATCTTTAAAAACTGACATATAAGACTGATTATCAATATTAAAGATACAAAAAACAAAGAATAAAAGCAAGTTATTTGTCTGATAACCAGTAGGTTATTCATATATTTCCTTCGGTATTATAATTAAGAAAAAAGTCTTTATAACAAAAAAGTCGGAAGAATAATCTTCCGACCATGACTGGCTTAAGCCGCTTTTTTAATTATAAGTATTTAAAACTGAAGTTCTTTCTTATTTTTTTGTTGTGTGGGACTTATAATTTCTACATTTTGGAATGCTATAGCTCCCTTTACAACCGATGCTATCACTTTGCGCATTGCATCGATGATTTGCATTTTTAATTCGCTGCGATTATAGATTAAACTCACCTCTCTTGCCGGTACGGGATCTTTAAACATTTTTAAGTTGCTCTTATCGTTTTCAGAAAGATCTAAAGTATGGAGGTATGGTAGTAGTGTCATTCCCAAACCTTCGTTAGAAAGTTTAATCAGGGTTTCAAAACTACCACTTTGTAATCTAAAATGTTCGGCTTCACTAGATTTTACTGTTTTACATAAATTAATGATTCCGTCTTTAAAACAATGACCGTCCTGTAGTAATAAGATATCATCAATATCCAAATCTTTTACATCTATTTTGTATTCATGATGTAAACGATGGCTTGGCGGGATATAGCCCACAAAAGGTTCGTAGTATAGAGCGTTTTCTTTTATGCCTTCAATATTTAAAGGGGTAGCAGCAATAGCAGCATCTAAATGACCCTCTTTTAGTTTTTCGATAATTGCTTCGGTATGCAATTCCTCGATCTGAAGTTTTACCTTTGGATATTTTTTAATGAAATTATTAATAAACATAGGCAGCAGTGTAGGCATTACGGTAGGAATAATCCCAAGTCGAAATGCACCACCAATATATCCTTTTTGTTGATCTACGATATCCTGAATTCGATCGCTTTCATTCACAATATTCCTGGCCTGAGTGACAATTTTTTTCCCTGTTTCAGTAAGCTCGATGGGCTTTTTACCACGGTCAAAAATTAGAACATCTAGTTCTTCTTCTAATTTTTGTATTTGCATACTTAAAGTAGGTTGGGTAACAAATACTTTTTGTGCGGCTCTTGTAAAGTTTTTATGCTCGGCAACAGCTAAAACATAATGCAACTGAGTTATGGTCATAGTCTACTATAATATTTCCTTATCATCTGGATTTATATTTTTAAAATCCTTACTTACAAATATATTAGTTTTTTCTATTGTAAACGAAAAAATACTAAAGTTTATCTATACTATAAACCCGCAATTAGTGGGTTATAAAAGCGGGTTTCAATCTAAATTGTTAATTGTTATAGCCGAATGGTAATTACTTTTTCATGACCATCAAAAGTAAATTTTCCATCGTTCCAAACCGGTGGACCAAAAGGGTTTAACTTATTGTTTGAAACTCCATAATCTTCTTGTGGCATTCCATTGGTTTCAAAATCCATTTTGTCATTATCATTTTTATCGTGAAAGCAAATTATAGCATACTCCCCTTTAGGGACATCAGTAAAAGTGACTACAGATTTCCCATTTTCTATTTTAGCATTCTTTGAAAAAACAGGTTTTTTCATAAAGCTTTCTTGGGTATAAATTCCGTAAACCATCTTTCCATTATCACTGGTCACATTTAAAATTTCTACAGAAATCGTTCCGGTAGTATCTTTTGCAGTTTCCTGTGCGTTAGAAGTAAATCCTGTGATAAAAAGGGCAAAAATAATAGCTAAAGTTCTCATGTTTAATTGGTTTTATTTAGTTTTATAATGTAAAAGTAGGAAAGAAGTTATATTGAATCACAAGTAACTTACTGAACTGTAAATTTTTACTTCTGAATTGTTATTTACAAAATCCAATAAAACTATAAGGTAGGAATTCAATGAATACTTAATTTAGCCTAACCTTAAATGTATTTAGATTTGAGAGAAGAAGAAGGAATTAAGATTTGCAAAGAGAAGACGCTCTAAAAATCAACTACCGAATACTCCAAAATATACCAACCGTCGAACAATTACACTCCCTAAATCAATCCCCTGGCTTTAATTTCCAGATATTTATTAATGGTATTAACGCTCAAATCTTTTGGTTTGGTAAGTACGACTTGGATGCCGTTACGTTGTAGCTCTTTGGCCATTTTTATCTTATTCTGGCTAAACTCTTCAGCAACTCCCTGGTGGGCGCTTTCGCTTAGGTTTTCAGGTTGAGTGTGCAGGAGCCTTGTAATTTCAGTATTTTCAAAAAAGATCACGACCAACACGTGTCGTTTATTAATCGCTTTTAAATAGGGGAGTTGTCGTTCTAAAGCTGATGGATGCTCAAAATTGGTATAGAGCATCAATAAACTACGATGCGTAATAAACCGGTTAATACCGGCATATAAACTACCAAAATCAGATTCTTTAAAATCGGTATTAATATTATACAAGCTTTCCATGATACGTTGTAACTGACTCATCCTGGAAGAATCTTTTAGTATTTTTTCGATTTTAGCAGAAAAACTAATCATTCCTGTTTTGTCTTTCTTACGCAGGGCGATATTCGAAAAAGCAAGACTACTATTTATGGCGTAATCCAGCAAACTAAGTCCCTCAAAAGGCATTTTCATCACACGCCCGGTATCGATAACCGAGTATACTGGTTGTGCTTTTTCATCCTGAAATTGATTTACCATCAGATTTCGGTGTTTTGCGGTCGCCTTCCAGTTAATAGTGCGCACATCGTCACCGGTCACATATTCCTTTATTTGCTCGAATTCCATGGTATGGCCGAGTCGGCGTATTTTTTTAAGTCCGGCTTGTGAAATTCGGTTATCAATAGCCAGGAAATCCAGTTTTTTCATCTGGATAAATGAAGGATATACCTTTACCATTTGCTCAGCATTAAAAACCTTTCTGATTTTGGCCAGCTTTAGGATGCTTTGTGCGTATACATTCAGTTTTCCGAAAATATACTCACCACGTTGCAAGGGAGTAACTTCATATTCAAATTCATAGTTTTCGGAAGGGGTTATTTCCGCAGTATATAAAAAATCCCTTTTTTGAAACTGAATGGGAAGTTCTTCGATAACTTCAGCAAAAACTTTAAAAGAATAGGCATTTTTAATTTGAATTTTAACCGTATTGGAATCTGAATTACTAAACTTTTCAGGTAAAATACGTTGAGCGCTTAAACCTTTACTTTGATATAGCGCAATAATATCGATCACTAAAAGGATGCTTAGTAATACCAATATCACCCAAAGGATGGGATAGATGATTGGAATCCAAAACGAGAATAGGAAAAGCATCGCAATCCCAGCGATAATATAAAAAAAACGCTTGGTTAAATATAAAGACTTAAGAAATGTAATCACTATCGCGGTATTTCTACAGATTGGCTAATCATTTGAATAACGTCCCGAGTTTTCATGCCTTCCATTTCGCGGTCTGGGGAAAGGATAATTCTATGGCCTAAAACCGGATTTAGCGATTTTTTAATATCCTCCGGAATTACAAAATCACGCCCATCGATAGCCGCAAAAGCTTTAGCAGCATTCATAATAGCAATGGATGCTCTTGGGGAAGCTCCTAAATAAAGATGCGCGTGTTGGCGGGTTTTACTTACCAGTTCGGCTATATAGTGCAGGAGCTTTTCTTCAATTTTAATATCAAAAATCTGTGTTTTTAATTCCTTTAATTTTTCAGGAGAAAGTATAGGAATGATATTGGCTTCAGGTTGAGCTCCTTTTCTCTCGTTATGACCTTTAAGAATATCAATTTCTTCCTCTAATTTTGGGTAATCTACTTCAATCTTAAATAGAAAACGATCTAATTGTGCTTCAGGTAAGGCATAAGTTCCTTCCTGTTCTACCGGGTTTTGAGTAGCCAAAACCATAAAAGGATCCTGTAATTGATGGCGCTTCCCATCGATAGTAACCTGGCGTTCTTCCATTACTTCAAAAAGAGCAGCCTGAGTTTTTGCGGGTGCACGATTAATTTCGTCTATAAGTACGATGTTGGAGAAAACAGGCCCTGGTTTAAACTCAAAATCTGATGTTTTCATGTTTAAAACCGAAGTTCCCAAAACATCACTCGGCATTAAATCTGGTGTAAACTGAATTCGGCTAAAATCGGTTTTAAGGCATTTGGCAAAAAGCTTTGCTGTTACGGTTTTTGCTACCCCGGGAACACCTTCGATAAGTACATGGCCGTTAGAAAGTAAGCCTACAATTAATAGCTCTACAAAGTCGGTTTGCCCAACGATAATTTTAGATAGCTGAGATTTCAGATCTTCTACTGAAGTTTTTAATGCTTCCAGGGGAATACGGGCATCAAAATTAAGTTCTTTATGCTCTTCGTTTTTGGGGTGTATATTTTGTTCTTCCATTAGTGTTGGTTTTAGCTTCTCATGAAACGATATTTTACGCCGATTTTATCGAACACCGTCTATATTTTTTCTTTTGGGGCATTGGCATATTTAAATTTATATATGCCCCTACTTATATTTTCAAAATCCTGAGCAGTAGCTTTTTTAGTACTCAGTATCTCCATGTTTTTGAATAATTCTTCTACAAATTCAATCGTGTTACCCGTTTTATCGGCCAATATGGTATAAAATTGATCTTGTTTTTTATCAGGTTCAAGTTTAATCTCAGTCCTGATATATTCTTTAAAATGCTGAATTCTTTTTTGGGTTAATTCGTCGATCTTTTTTTGTTCCAGATAAAGATCGGCGATAGTTTGGGTGTATTCGTATGACTGATTTTTTAATGGTTCTACGATTGGGATCGCTCGTTGCTTTCGTTTTCCTTCAAAAATAATAAATAACAAAGAGGCCAGAATCATTAAATAATAGGCCCATTTTAAAGGCTTGTTTTGCATGATCACATACAGCAAATTTGTAGGCTGTGCTTTACCGGTTTTATAATAATTATCCCAGTAAATGGGCTGATTCTGGTCGATATATGCCAAAATATTTTCTACATATTTAAAATTATTGTGCTTAAGCATAAAATAATTACCAAAAGCTTCAGGCGTACTATGCATAAAGATCTTCCCTTTACCAAACGGTGTTTCAATAAAATTAATTTGGGGTTCACTTAAGGTATCATCATCGTATTTTACCGTTCCTAAAATAGTTGTTTTCAGAGTATCTATTTTGTTGAAATAAATAGAACTGAATTCATGCGGAACTTCAAAAGGTCCTTCCTGCTTGAAATTTTGATTTATCAGATCTAACTCCGTTTTAGGGATAAATGTCACCTTATCCTGAATTTTTTTACTGTAAGGTTTGGTTTCTAAATGCAGGGTATCTAAAAATTGTTCTCCAAAAACATCTGAAGCTATAAAAGCGGTATTCCCTTTTTCTACCCAGGCGAGTAATTTATTCAATTCGTCTTCGTCAAAAATGACGTGATTATTCAGGAAAAAATAAGATCCGTCTTTAATTTTGGAGCTGTCGCTTAAAAACTCGAACGGCGGAATATTAATTTCCTCGAAATATTCTGGATTACTATCCTTCCAATTTTCGTAGAAAACATAGGTGCCAAGCGGAATCTTGTCTTCTTTGGCATAGCTGGGATACCAGTTTATTGGAGTTGGTTCAATCGCTTCCAGATAGGTTAGAAATGCGACCAAAAGGATTAAAACACCAAGCGAAACTTTATACAACCTACTCATTTTTGGTGTTTTTAATGGTTGAATTTAATTCTGAAAAACCTTTTTCAGCAAGTAAAAAATCTTCTTTAGAAACCTGAAAATCACCATACCAGATAAAATTGTACACTCGAGTGCCCTTTCTGAAAAGTCTGTTTAGCTGTTCATTAGTAATTTCTGAGATATAATCGTTGTTGGTTTTTTGCGCTTCAAATTCAATAAAGTTTTTAAGATCTAGTTCCTTTAAAGCCTGAAGATAATAATAACGAACCGCCATGCGATATTGGCCATTTTCTATAGCTGTGTTTATTAAGCTAGGTATGTCGGCATTTTGGATAATTTCTTCTTCATCATCTAAATGTACTTTAGCTGTTTGTGGTTGCTGAAGTATATCTTTACCTGGATTCATGCGGGTAAATAACCAGATGATTAAACAAATCACACCTATTAACAGGATATAGGGTACTAATTTTATGATAAAACCAAAGATGCTTCCAGCGTCGTAATCGCCAAATAACCAACGTAGAAATTGTTGGTATTTCTGGTTAATCCATTCTTTAAACTCCTGCCACCAGGTTTTTTGCTGCTTCTCTTCTAGATAATTAAAATCTTTATCCTGCTTATGTTCTTCAATTCTATGCTCTTTAAATTCTACAGGCGTAAGATTATTGGTCGTATCATAGCGGATTTTATCATGAGGGGATACCGTAGCAGTTTCTTCTGCTTTTCGCTTCATTCCTGTATTAGCGCCGGACTGGGCAATAGTATCCTGCTGCGCTAATGCCAGATTAAAATTAATTAATAAAAGAAGGGAAATTAAGATTTTCATTCGCGGTCTTCGCCTAACCTATCGATATTTTCAAAAGTACCGGTAAAGTTTTTTTCTTCGTGTAAATTAAAATAGATAAGACTTATAAAGATTGGAGTAATGATGTAAAGTAAGTACTGAGCGATAGAAGCCAAAATGGTTAGGATCATCAATATAGGATCTTTACTTTGCATAGATTCTGCCATGGATTCTACACCGGCATCTAACCCGGAAATCATTCCAACAATCATATAAATGATCATGGGCATTTGAAAAACAACATTGATCAAATACATAATGATACCAAAAACGATAAGTGCACCAAAGGTAAACCACCAGTTATCTTTAATTAACTGGAAGCAAGATGAAATTGTATCACCAACTCCTTTTTGTTCAAAAACCAAAATGGGTAAAGCTAAGGTGAGCACTACACCAAGATAAATACCTGGAATTAATATAAACAAAAGTCCGGTAAAAATTAAAATACCAACAATTAAATTAACGGCTAAGCCGCTTCCCAGATCTTTTTTAAGCCCGTTTTTTATATCATCTTCGCTTACTACACCATTATTGGCGATGTACGATTTTATATAGTTAAAAACACTTAAATATAGAGCTGTGATATATACAAACACAGCAATTAAATTTATGAATGCAGGGATTAAGAAACCGGTTAAATTTCCATAACTTTCAAATCCCATTCCTAGTGTTACATATGTATAATAGGCATTGGTTAAAATTAGCGCAATAAAGAAAGGGGCGCAAATTTTAAAATTGATACTAAGAAAGCTTTTCCCGTTTTCTCGTAAAAACTTAAAGGTGTCACTTAGTAGTTCTCCAAAATCTCGGGTTTTTCTGAACCTGAATATGTTATTTTCCATCAACAAATTTTTTATGTAAACGATGTGGTAAAAGCACGTAGTACCACAAGATTAGAATTAATGACAAAGTTATAATTAAAATAGCCAGTATATCTGGCATTTCCGTATGCCTGGTGACAAATCCTTCTAAAAATCCGGCAATTATAAAAAACGGAACGGTAGAAATTACGATTTTTAGTCCGTCTTTAATTCCGGTGACAAAGGATTGCAGTCGGCTGTAAGTTTTAGGGAATAATATACTGCGTCCTACAACCAGACCTGCACAGGCTGCAATAATAATCACCGAAATTTCTATCGTACCATGAATCCAGATGGTTCGTGCCGATGCCCACAAAAGTCCTTTGTCATAAAAGAAATACTGAAAAGACCCCAGCATAATTGCATTTTGCATAATTACCACAAGTGTTCCCAGACCTGCCAGTACACCAAATGTAAATGCCATTAAACCTACCCGAATATTATTAATGGTAATCCCCAAAAACATATCGGTTTCCGAGGCCTGTTTATAGACGGCCATCGGATCGTTATTTTCAATATTATTTAAAGTTGAATTCACATAAGCATCCCCAAGAACGGCTCTTACAAAACTATCGTCATTAGCAGCCGAATAGGCTCCAATAATCGCAAATAACGCAAAGACTATAAAACTGAATAATAATTGTTTTTGATACTGGTAGAAGAACAGTGGAAACTCTTTAGTATAAAATAGAATAAATTTATTTTTCGATTCTTTTTTGTTTTTGTAAATCTTACGATGGGCCTGTGATGCCAGGTCATTTAAATATTTCGCTGTATTACTGCCGCGATAAAAAGTGTTGGCATAGCTTAAATGATCTGTAATTTCTACATAAGAAGCAGAAAGCTCATCTGGAGAAATATGAGTATTATTTTTCAGGAGACTTTCAAATTTTAGCCATTTATCTTTATTTTGCTTCACAAAAGCAGCCTCGCGCATATTCAGGATTAAATTAGATCCTCAAAGAAACATATTTAATGGATAATTTTCAAATCGAAACCGCTCAAAATATCGGAATTCAACAAAATTCAGCCTCTATTGGAGATCGAATCTTAGCATTTCTGGTGGATCTCTTTATCATCATCATCTATACCATCTTATCTATGCTTCTATTGGCCGGTCTGGAAGCCGATCGTTTTGGTGAAATGGTATACTATGTGGTGATTGGGCTGCCCGTTTTTTTGTACTATTTATTATTCGAAACGTTTTGGGGAGGAAAAACACCGGGGAAAGCTGCGTTAAAAATTAGAGTGGTAAAATTAGATGGATCCCGTCCTGCTTTTTCAAATTATTTAATACGATGGTTATTGCGAATAATTGATATAAGTATAGGGAGCGGTAGTATTGCAGTGGTCACTATTTTACTAAATGGTAAGGGACAGCGCTTAGGAGATATGGCTGCAAAAACCACGGTAATTTCAGAAAAAAGAAAAGTAAGTTTGGCCAATACACTGGCTGTAGAAATTCCTGAAAATTATGTCCCTAAATATCCTCAAGTAACGGTTTTAAAAGATCGTGATGTACAGGATATAAAAGAAATTTATAGAACTGCGAGAGTAAAGGGAAGGCACGATGTCGTCATTGCCCTGGCTGAAAAAACAGCTAGTGTCCTAGGAGTAAAATTTGAAGAAAAACCTATGGCGTTTATAAAACAGGTTATAGAAGATTATAATTATTTTACCCAGCAGTAGGGTGGAAGTAAGAAGTAAGAAGTAAGAAGTAAGAAGTTAAAAGTAAGCTAGATTTTTACTGTTGAGTGGATGTAAGTATCTTAGTAATCGCTTTAAAAGATATAATCATGACATTCTTAAAATATTGCAGCGTAAATATGAATCGAATCTAAATTTTTTTTCACATTCTAATCCAAAGAAATTATTATTTTTCATTATCCGAACCATACATATAATAAGGTGATTACGCTCAGAATCAATTCAAAAATAGAAAGTTTAAGAGGACTTATCCGATTTACCAAAATTCTATCAATAATTAAAAAATGGAAGAAAAATAGCAACTCCTAATAGAACTAAAACTCCCCCCTAAACTTCCTCCACCATTCAATGTCCAATGCATATAAATCAAAAGGAATTCCGATAATTAAAATAATGATGCCTACTATCAGAAATGATGTTGGTTTATACTTCAAATTACAATTAAAATTATTTAATTTCATAACACGTGTAGATTTTTCGCTTATCTTAAATTGCTAACTGTTTGATGCAAGCGCTAATTGATACTGCGCACTGAGACTGCTCACTGCCAACTGAGACTGCCTACTGAAAGACTAATCAATAATCTCAACTTCCATTTCGATATTATCTATAGGCCATTCAGATTGGCCGGTTTTTACTTTAGAAATTTTATCTACAACATCCATTCCTTTAGAAACGTAACCATAAACGGTATGTTCGTCGTCTAAATGATGGGCACCATTAGGATTTAACACCACGAAAAATTCAAACGGACTGGAAGCTTTGCTGGTATTCTGTTCAGCATATTTGGCAGCTGAAAAGGCTCCACGTACGTGGGTGTGCCCAGCATCTAATTCATTTGGAATTAAGTAATCTCCAATGGCATAGCGTTTTTCGTTGGTAGAAGCGTTATCAGAATTACCACCCTGAATAACAAAATTTGGCGCTACACGGTGAAAGTAAGTGTGATCAAAATAATGATTTTTTACCAGCATGATAAAATTAGCGCGGTGTAAAGGCGTATCTTTATATAAGGTTACTTCAAAAGAACCAAAAGAGGTGGTGATACGCACTTTATTTTCAGGGTTTTGTTTTCCATATTCGGTTAAGAACGGGATTAATTTTTCCTGAGGGATCGGAAATGCCGTATCTTTTTCGGTTAATGCTTTTTCTTTCTCTTTTTTAATTTTAGCTGAATCTATTTGAGATTTTGCAGAATCCTCATCGTTTGGACTATTTTTAACTGCTTTTGATGTGTTTTCTGAATTATTTTCATTGGAAGTTTTCTTATCTTCACAACTTGCAAAAATACTAACAGCTAAAATTACGAGTACTGATATACGTTTAAACATGGATTTTTTCGAGTTTAAAAATAGAATTTCAAATTTAAAAAAAATAGAACTTCCCGGCGAGACTGCTCATAATAAATTAGCTCCTTCCATTAGGATTCAGGAGCTTAAAAAGATAGATTTTTCAGAAAAAAGAACAAATCAAGCCGGAGTAATGGCTGTTTTTTATCCTAAGTACGATGAAACTTATTTCGTGTTAATTCTACGTAAAACCTATAAGGGTGTACATTCTAACCAAATTGGCTTTCCCGGTGGAAGGGTAGAAAAAGAGGATCGAGATTTAGCGGAAACAGCACTTAGGGAAACTGAAGAGGAAGTAGGAATCCCAATGGAAAAAATAGAAGTAATTCGCGGATTGTCGAAATTATATATTCCACCCAGTAATTTTTGGGTACATCCTTTTGTAGGTATTTTAGAAGAAACACCAACCCTGGTTCCCCAGGAATCTGAAGTTGAAGATATCTTAGAGGTAAAACTGGAAGATTTTTTAGATGACAATAATTTCGTAACCAGAAACTTAAGTACTTCTTATATGAAAAACATTGATGTTCCTGCGTTTTTACTAAACGATCAGGTAGTTTGGGGAGCAACAGGAATGATGTTAGGGGAGCTTAGAGAAATGTTGCAGGAAATATTATAAAATAAGAATCCCTATATTTGTGAGTTTTCAGAAAATTTTAAACTTAACGTGAGAATTTAGAAATCAGGAACCTAGAGTGAATTTACGAATTATGAACCCGGGCATCCTAATATATAGAGGGAATGGGGGGAGTAAAGCTTTAGTATTACAACAAAAGGATTGGTGACGATAAATAGAGTAATGAAATTATGGGATTATTTAAAAAGAATCCATTTGGACATATATTATTTTTAAAAAAGTGGCTCATTCGTTTATTCGGTTTGATGACGCACAGGCGCTATCGAGGTTTTAATGAATTAAGTATTGAAGGTTCAGAAATTATAAAAAACCTCCCCGATACCGGAGTGTTATTTGTATCTAACCATCAAACTTATTTTGCTGATGTAGTAGCGATGTTTCATGTTTTTAATGCGAGTCTTAGCGGTAGGGTAGATAGTATAAAAAATATAGGTTATATCTGGCAGCCTAAAATGAATATTTATTATGTGGCGGCCAAAGAAACCATGAGGGCCGGCTTACTGGCAAGAATTATGGCTTATGCCGGTGCTATTAAGGTAGAAAGAACCTGGCGCTCTAAAGGTCAGGATGTAAAACGAAAAGTAAATCCCGACGATTCTAAAAATGTTGGAATCGCTTTAGATGATGGTTGGGTAATTACTTTCCCTCAGGGAACCACAACGCCATTTAAGCCTATCAGAAAAGGAACTGCTTATATAATTAAGCAATACAAACCAATTGTGGTACCTATAGTTATTGATGGTTTTAGACGTTCTTTTGATAAAAAGGGATTGCGAATTAAAAAACGCGGAATTTTACAATCTTTTCAGGTTAAAGAGCCTTTGGACATTGATTATGACAATGATAGTGTAGAGGAAATTGTAGGAAAAATCGAATATGCCATCGAGCAGCATTCTTCATTCTTAAAAGTAATACCTGCAGAGGAATTAGAGGAAATAGAACATTTAAATGAAAAACGCCGCTATTCTTACAAAGAAGAATAAACGGCATTTATAAGACAGAATTATTGTAGGTGTTTAATCACAGTCTAAATTCTCTAACTGCGTATAATTTTTCTTTAATCTTCTTAGTAGGATTCCGTATAAGAGTTGGTAAAAAAACCATATTACAGCCAAAAATATACCTATAGCAATGACGGTTATTCCCGTAAATTTTAGCCAGTCTAAGGCATCAAAAACATAAGGAGTGTTATCAGTAACCTGGGTATCTTGAATATGGTGGTAAATTATGATATAAACATAGGCTAATGTTACTATAGCGAGTGAGATTAAAACATACAGAATGTATGATTTAACCGTTTTTCGGGTTCTTATAATATCCCTCATTAATTTTTTAGCTGAACTGGTAGCGTTTATTCTTCTATAGTTCATATAAAACCTAAACACAAAGAATAATGTAATTAAATAATTTATCCCATAGATCCATATGGTTACTTCTTTTAGATCCAGTTGTTCTAAAGAATTCCAGTATTCTTTGTCAGCTAAGCCAACATTCAATAACACACCAATTACAAATTCGAATATACTTATAATAAAGATCCACTTCACAATAGAAGAAGATCGTTTCCAGATCATTTTGTAGATCTCGTCATAGGAAACTTTAGGAAGTGTGGCTTCCTGTTTTTTCCAGTTCTTTTTTAATAATTCTAATCCATCCATAGTTAAGGATTTAAAACACTTTTAAGTTTGGTTTTTATTCTATTCATCTTCACTCTGGCGTTCACCTCACTTATCCCTAAAGTTTCAGATATTTCTTTATAATTCTTGTCTTCCAGATATAGAAAAACAAGTGCTTTTTCGATATCGTTTAATTCTTTTATGGCATTATACATTAGGCCTAATTGTTGCTCGGTCTCATCATCGTACTCTTCAGTTTTAATTTTAAAATGAACAGTATCGAAATCTTGGGTTCTAATTCCTCTTTTCTTTTTTCGATATAAAGTAATTGCGGTATTTAAAGCTACGCGGTACATCCAGGTACTAAATTTAGCATCTCCCCTGAACTTTGGATAGGCTTTCCAAAGCTGGATGGTAATCTCCTGAAATAGATCGTTATGCGACTCCCTGTCGTGCGTATACAATCTACAGATTTTATGCGCAATATTCTGGTGTCGCTCTAACTTCGAAACAAACTGATGCTCTAATTCTTTATCCACAATTACTGGTTAGCTAATGGTAAGTAGTTATAAAATGTAAAATGTTACAAATTATTTTAAATTCAAGTTAATGCATTCGCTATTTGTACTATATGCCGTAACTTTACGGGAAACCAATCAATAGTTATGAATATACCCAGGACAGATTTACCCAGGGTGGTTATCATTGGTGGAGGTTTTGCCGGGATGTCCCTTGCAAGAAAGTTGTTACACGAAGATGTACAAATGGTCTTATTGGACCGTAACAACTACCACACTTTTCAACCCCTTTTATATCAGGTATCTACTTCAGGTTTAGAGCCAGATTCGATAGCTTACCCATTGCGTAAAATTACCCGAAATTCCGAAAAATGTTTTTTTAGAAATGCAGAAGTAAAGTCTGTAGATGCAGATAATAATACCGTACACACCAGTATTGGTGAGATAATTTATGATTATCTGGTTATTGCTACAGGTTCTAAAACAAATTTCTTTGGAAATAAAACGGTAGAAGAACATGCCATGTGGATGAAAACAGTCCCGCAGGCCTTAAATATTCGAAGTCTTATTCTGGAAAATCTGGAGCAAGCGGTAATTGAAAACGATCCAGAGAAGCGCAAAGCTTTACTGAATTTTGTATTAGTAGGAGCAGGGCCTACCGGGGTAGAGCTTAGTGGTGCAATAGCCGAATTACGGAATAATATTGTTCCCAAAGATTATCCAGATCTTAATCCCGCTGAAATGAATATTCACTTACTAGAAGGTTTGGGCAGAGTATTACCACCCATGAGTGAAAAATCCTCTAAGAAAGCACAAAAATTTTTAGAAGATCTTGGAGTGAAAATTCATTTAAACACCATGGTGCAAAGTTATGATGGGCATTTGGTGACCACAAATACCGATCTCGCTTTAAAAACAGAAACATTAATATGGTCTGCAGGAGTAACTGGAGCCCCTCTAAAAGGTTTAAATGCATCAGCATTGATCGAAAAGGCCAATCGCTATGAAGTGAATGCATTTAATCAGGTAAATGGTTATGAAAATATTTTCGCAATAGGGGATATAGCCATAATGAAAACAGAGGATTATCCTAAAGGTCATCCTATGGTGGCCCAACCGGCTATTCAACAGGGAAAACATCTGGCTAAAAACTTAAAACGAATTTTGAATGATCAGAAATTAGAGCCGTTTGATTATTTTGATAAAGGAAGTATGGCGACCGTAGGTAGAAATAAAGCGGTGGTTGATATCGGTAAATCTGCTTTTGGTGGCTTTTTTGCCTGGTTTATCTGGATGTTTGTGCACCTTTGGTTTTTGATAGGCTTTAGAAACAGATTGGTGACGTTTTGTAATTGGGTATACAATTATATAAATTATGATCGTGCAGCAAGACTTATTATCCGCCCTTTTAAATCGAATAGAGAAAATCTGGAAGCCGATCAGAAAAAGATTTAACATGATATAAAGACAGAAAGAAGAAATTTTTAAAACCCGAATCCTAGGATTCGGGTTTTGTTTTTTCAACTGGTCATTAAAAAATCACAGGTCAGTTTTCTTTTTTATAAGTAATTGAATTCCTAAAGCATTTTTGGAGTATAAAATCAATCAAAAATGAACTTCAATTACTTTCTTTTTCTTTTAGCTACAATTTTTAGTGCGCAATCATTGCTTGCGCAACACGAAATCTCTGGGATTATTACGGATAAAAAACAGCAGCCCGTAGTAGGAGCCAATATTTATATTAAAGGCACTTATGACGGTGCTGTTTCAGAGGAAAATGGACAGTTTGTTTTTACTTCTGAAAAAACCGGAACACAAATCCTTGTAATTTCATTTTTGTCTTTTGAAACCAAAGAAATTTCAGGAGAAATAAATGATTTCAAAAACCTACAAATTCAGCTTGTAGAAAAATTTGATGCTTTAAATGCAGTGATTATCAATGCAGGAAATTTTGAAGCAGGAACTGCCTCCGAAGCTTCGGTTTTAAAACCTTTGGATATTGTAACTACAGCCGGAAGTGTTGGTAATATTATCGCGGCATTAGAAACACTGCCTGGTACGCAAAGTGTTGGCGAAGACGGGCGTTTATTTGTAAGGGGTGGTGATGCCAGCGAAACACAAACTTTTATAGACGGACTAAGAGTTGCGCAGCCCTATAATGCTTCTGTAAGAAATATTCCTTCCAGAGGGCGATTTTCTCCCTATTTATTTAAAGGAATGTCTTTCTCTACCGGTGGTTACAGTGCCGAATATGGTAATGCCTTGTCGAGTGTGTTAGTGATGGATACTCAGGAAAAAGCCGAAGAAGATAATACAGAACTTAGCTTTATGAGTTTAGGTTTAGGGATTGGTAAAACTAAAAACTGGGAAAAAAGTTCAATCACGCTAAATGCCAGTTATGTGAATCTTGGACCTTATCAATCTTTAATCGATCAAAATATAAAATTTGATAAGCCTTTCCAGTCCATTGCCGGTGAAGCTGTTTTTAGAAATCAGTTTGAAAACGGACTTTTAAAAGTCTACACCGCTTATGATTATTCTTCCTTTACAGTAGAGCAGCCTATCGATGGAGCTTCCCAAACGGTAGATTTAAAAAACAATAATTTTTATATGAATTCTTCTTATCAGCATTCATTAGGTAACAAATGGCACTTATTTGGCGGAATTAGTTACGGAAATAGCCAAAATGATATCAATTTAGAAAATGAAGAAAATGCTGAAATAGTTGATGATACCGAAAATAGTTTTCATCTAAAAACGAAGCTTAGTAAAAGATTTACTGATAAAATAAAATTGAATTTTGGAGCGGAATATTTTAATACCAATTTTAATCAATATTACCAAACTGACACTGGTGATTTTGAGCCGAATTATACTTCAGGATTATTTTCAGTATTTACTGAAACCGATGTTTATTTTACGCAGAATCTGGCAGCGAAAGTGGGAGTAAGAACCACCCGGGACGCACTGTTGGAAAAAGTTTATGTGAGTCCGCGTTTATCTTTAGCCTATAGAATAGATGAAAATCAACAAATTTCAACAGCGTATGGAAACTTTAGGCAACAGGTAGGGCAGGATTATTTAAAATTTAATCAGGATTTATTTCAGCAACAAGCAGCACATTATATCCTTAATTATCAATTTTCAAAAGCTTCAACTACATTAAGAGCAGAGGCTTATTTTAAAAAATATCGCGATTTATTAACCTACACAGGAGATGAAATTACGTATGATTCTAATTTTGGCAACAATGGTTCTGGTTATGCCAAAGGGATCGATATTTTTTGGCGTGACGGGCATTTAAAAAATCTTGATTATTGGGTTTCATATTCTTTTATCGATTCTAAAAGGAAATATCAAAACTATCCAGAGAAGGTAACACCAAATTATGTAGCCAATCACAATGTTTCTATTGTCAGTAAATATTGGGTTCAATCTTTACGGAGTCAGGCCGGATTTACTTATAATTTTAATTCAGGCAGGCCCTATAACAACCCTAATACTTCAAATTTTATGAGTGAAAAAACTTCATCTTACCATAGTTTGAATTTCAACTGGGCATATTTACTTAATAAACAGCAAATTCTTTATGTCTCGGTTTCCAATATTCTGGGCACTAAAAATGTATTTGGATATGATTACTCAAACACACCAAATGCCTCAGGAAAATACACTGCAAAGGCAATTAGACCCACGGCCGACAGGTTTTTCTTTGTGGGGTTCTTTTGGACGATAAGTGATAATAAAAAGCGAAATCAGTTGGATCAACTTTAAAATTACAATTCGGTATTGAAATTCGACGATTCAGTAAGCTATTATTTAAAAGCAGCCTTTATTTATCCAATTTTACAATAAGAAATAAAATCAATCAAAAAATGAAAACACTTATTATTCTATTTTTACTTACAATTTCTGAAGCGATATCTGCACAGAGTTACGAAGAAGCCATGCAAAAAGCCATGCAAAACTGGCAGGAAGATAAAGTTGAAACCGCTAGTGCTATTTTTGAGCGTATTGCGGCGGCAGAAAAGGAAAACTGGTTACCCGATTATTATTTGGGATTGGTAAATACGACGGCAGCCTTTAGTACTAAAGATCAAAAAATGTTAGAAAATCAGCTAAAAAAAGCAGAAACAGCTTTACAATCAGCGTTGATGAAAACCGATGAAAATGCCGAACTTTTAGTGCTCGAGGCGCTTATCTATACTGTGAAAATTACACAAAATCCTATGGTCAACGGACAAAAATATATGCCAAAAATCAACGAGATTTATGCAAAAGCTGAAAAGTTGGAGCCCAAAAACCCAAGGATTAAATTTGAGAAAGCACAATTTGATTTAGGAGGAGCAAAGTTCTTTGGAAAGGATACAACACCAATTTGTAAAGAGATCAAAGCTTCTATCGTTTTATTTGATGAGTTTAAGAACGATACACCGTTTTACCCAAACTGGGGGAGAGAACAGGCTGTCAAAGCTTTAGAAGATTGCAAAAATTAGGGTATAGAGATTTTAATTAAAAATTAGAGTATTTTTAGAACATAATAGCAATCCTATGCAAACCCTAAATAAAATTATCAAGATTAGTTTTATAGTAAGTATTTTGGTTTTTATTATAAACCTAATTTTTAACGACTTTAAAATTGATTATTTTAAAGATTTAGAAAATTGGGGAATAATGGTTTTTTATAGTTTATCCCTAACCATTGTAAATGTTTTGTATGCCGATCTTTTTGAGAAATATGTAGGTTGGGAAAATGCCGGGCCAAAAAGAGTTTTCCTTTCAGCATCAGGATCAATAATAGTAACTCTTATAGCTTATTTTTTGTGTAGGCTTATACAAATTGTTCTCTTGGTGCCAACTAAAACGCTTACTGAATTTATAAGTGAAGAGAAATTAAGATATTATTTATTTCCGCTATTGTTCAGTACAGTAATATCCTTGTTTTTTCATCTTGTTTATTTTTTTAGAGCCAGGCAGGAAGAAAAAGTAAAAGAGCAGCAAATCATCGCAGGAACAGCCACTTCAAGATTTGATGCACTTAAAAATCAGCTTGATCCTCATTTTCTTTTTAATAGTCTGAATGTGTTGAGTTCTTTAATTGATGAAGATCCTGATATGGCACAAAAATTTACCGGTTCATTATCTAAAGTATATCGCTATGTTTTAGAGCAAAAAAGCAAAGAACTGGTAACGATAGAAGAAGAACTTAAATTTGCTAAAGTCTATATGAATCTTTTAAAAATGCGCTTCGAAGATTCTATCATATATGATTTTCCTGAACAACTTTCAAATCCCGAAGCGAAGGTGGTACCACTTTCACTACAGTTATTATTAGAAAACACTGTAAAACATAATAAAATAACTCCCGACTCTCCTTTGGTTATTACAATTTACGAGGCGGATAGGGTACTTGTGGTGAAGAATAACCTACAGCCTAAAGAAATTTTAAAAAGTGGAAGTGGGGTAGGCCTGGTAAATATTAAAGAACGCTACAACCTGCTTACTAAAAGGACAATGGAAATTATTAAAACAGAAGACGAGTTTATGGTGCGTCTTCCTTTATTGACAAAACAAACCAACCAGTTAAAACCTTTAAAATCTGAAAAAATGAAAATAATAGATAGCCAAAGATACTTACAGGCAAAAGAACGCGTACATAAAGAGAAAGAATTCTACGGGAACCTTACGTCTTATTGTATAATAATTCCTGTGCTAGCGGTCTTTAATTATCTGACTACAGATTTTATATGGGTTATTTTTCCGGCGCTAGGTTGGGGACTGGGATTACTGTTTCATGGTTTTGCAGCTTTTAACTATAGTCCTTTTCTAGGAAAGGATTGGGAGGAACGTAAGATTAAAGAAATCATCAACAAAGAAGATTAATATACTTAATTATGAAAAATTTAGCAGACAGATATTTTATAGCACAAGAGAAAATAAAGAATATAAAAAAGTTCTACGCCCACCTGGTAACTTTTATCCTCGTTAATCTTGTTTTTTTGAGTATTAACTACCAGATAAAATATATCGAATTTCCATGGGTTTTATGTGGAACTTTTGGATGGGGAATAGGTTTGGCGTTTGATTATTTAAAGGCTTTTAATAAAAATCCTTTTTTAGGAAGGGATTGGGAAGAGCGTAAGATTAAAGAGATATTGTATAAATAAAGGTAAATCATCGATCATGAAAAATTCAGAAGAAAAATATATTGAAGCACGAAGAAAAGTGCAAAAAATTAAAGATTTTTATACGCACTTAATGGTGTTTATCGTAGTAAATCTTTTATTGTTTGGTATTAATTGGTACACCATAGATTTAAGTTATCCCTGGTTTTTATGGGTTTTCTTTGGGTGGGGGATTGGCCTGGCTTTCGATTATTTAAAAGCTTTTGATAAAAATCCCATGTTTAGTAAGGATTGGGAAGAGCGAAAGATAAATGAATACATGAATGAAGAACATGATCAGCATCGCTGGGAATAATATTTTACATGAAAGTAGTAATTGTTGAAGACGAAAAGCCCGCCGCAAGGCGATTAAATCGTTTACTAAATAAAAGAGAATTAGATGTAGTGGTAATGCTTCATTCTGTGGCCGAGGGGGTTGCCTGGTTTTCTAAAAATGAGCATCCAGATCTTATATTTCTGGATATTCAACTAAGTGACGGACTCTCTTTTGAAATTTTTGAAAACGTAAAAGTGAAAAGTGCAATTATTTTTACAACGGCCTATGATGAGTATGCATTAAAAGCTTTTAAATTAAATAGCATAGATTATTTATTAAAACCAATTGATGATGAGGAGCTGGATGACGCCATCGAAAAATTTGAAGAAACACATCAGTCAAAGTCGGTACAATTAAATGTAGATGATTTTAGAAATTTACTTCATCTTTCCCCTTCCAGTAATTATAAGTCAAGATTTACCATTCAGATAGGGCAGCATCTTAAAATTATAGACGTAGATGATATTGTTTGTTTTTATTCAGAAAATAAAGCCACGTATATCCAAAATAGTGAAGGTAGAGCTTACCTAATGGATGCCTCTTTAGAGCAGCTTGAAAAAGATCTGGATCCTAGCCTGTTTTTTAGAATTAATAGAAAGTGTATTGTAAACTTAAAAGCAATTAAAGATATTATTTCGTATACTAACTCTAGATTAGAGCTTAAACTCATGAATTTTAAAGAATTTCAAATGATTGTGAGTAGAGAACGCGTTAAGGACTTTAAGAGTTGGATTTCTTAGATTTAGGATGTTAGAATAAAATGTTAAAACTCAATATTTTTAAAACCAAATAAAACTTTATTTCGTAAATATAAATGAAGGGCAGTAAAGAAGCCTTTCTACTTGAATCGTTTTTTTTGGTCGAATTTCAGATTTGAGTTTTTGATTTTTTTGGTTGGTTAGGTGAAAGGCTTGTTTTTACAGGCCTTTCGTCTTTACTCAAAGTTAGCAATTTACTACTGGCGCCTATGAAAAAGCCCTGCATTCGCAGGGCTTTTCTTATTCTCAAATATATTGGTTTTACAGGCACCACCAAATAGTTCTAAAAGTATTAAGGAGCTGCTACTGTACCTAGCACGTATAACTGTTCCATGGTAGGAGATTGGCTACCGCCCTCAGGCTCCAGGGTAATACCAAAAGCTTCAGATTCATTAGTATTGGCTAACTTAAATATTTTAGATCCAGCTTCATCAAAATCCTCTAATAAACCAATACTCGTTGGTGTTAATGGTTGCATGGTTAGCGACCATACTTGATAAACCATACCTCTTGGTGGTTCTGGTAAGCCAAGGGCATCAATGTATGCGGTATCTTCGTTATCATTCCAGTATACCGTAGCATAGGCGCCAGGAGCTACATCCTGTCCCTGTAATGGTATTCTTGAAATATTTTGATCTCTTAGTGCCGCTAAAATCTGTTTTGTATTTTCAGCATCTGCTCTAATATCCGCAATTTGTTGCTCTATAATGCTATTCTTAGTTTCCGCTTCGGTTAACGATCTTCTAAGCGCACTGTTTTGCTGGAACAAAAAGAATAAGCCTATTAAAAGTACGAGACTTGCAGCCCACCCCATATATGTTACCCATTTAGCGCGACGCGTGCTTTTTGGTGCGATAGACCTAACGGAATTACGCGGAGTAAGTTTAGATTTAAGTGAAGCTAATAATGCTTCAGGATTGTAGGGGGCTACTCCAATTGCAAGTTTCTGAAGGGCAGCCTCAATTTCCTCTACTTCTTTTTCAACTTCGGCATATTCTTTAAGCATAGAGGTCACCTCGCGACTTTCAGCTTCACTAAGAGCGCCATAAACATAGAGTTCCAAAATACCTGATGATATATAATCTTCTATTTTAGCCATTAGTTTCCTATAATTTCTCTTAATTTATTAATACAGGCCCTGTTTCTGGTTTTTACCGTTCCCAAAGGCATTTCTAATTCATCAGCGGTTTCTTTTTGAGTATAGCCTTTGAAAAATAATAGGTCGATTAATTTTTTACAAACGGGTTTCAGAATTTCGATATATTTTTTCAATCCTATGGCGTCTGCACTAGCACTAAAATTAGAGTTTGATTCTAATATATCTACGAAATTATCTGCAGCGAGGTTTTGTTTTTTGTTTTTAAAACTTTTAGATCTTATCTTATCTATGGAAGCATTCCTGGCAATATTGAGGATCCAGGTAAAAAATCGGCCTTTGCTGGAATCGTAGGATTCCGCATTTTCCCATATTTTCATGAATACATCTTGTAAAACCTCTTCTGCGATATCCTTTTCCCCAATAATGCTAAAAATGATACCGTAGGTACTTTCAGAGTAAAGTTGGTAAATGCGCTCAAAGGCTTTTTGATTTCCTTTTTGTAGCTCTAAAATTAAGCCATCCTGCTGCATAAAATTTAATGGTTAGTTTATTTAAAAATAGATAAAAAAATAAAAGCAGCTAATTAATTAGCTGCTTTTATTTTCAATTGTAGGATTTTACCCCAATTTTATTTCATTTCGATAACTCCACATCCCACACGGGTACCAGCAGCACCTGACGGCTGAGAGGTAAAATCGTCTACACCGTCGTGTACAATAATAGCTTTACCTACGATATCTTTAGTATCGTCGCCACATCCTATACACCACTCGTCAGTAGTTACAGTAATCGTACCTTTTCCTGAAGCATCTACTTCAAAATTTCCTATATCACCTTTATGGTAGCCATCTTCAGATCCCCATTTACCGTGAGGCTCATTGGTAGGATTCCAGTGTCCACCTGCGGATGTACCGTCTGCAGCAGAGCAATCTGCCTTCTGGTGAATGTGAATAGCGTGTTTACCTTCAGAAAGTCCCATAATGGTAGCTTCCATAGTAACCTCACCATTTTTCTGAGTAAAGACTACTTCTCCAGAAAGGTTGCTGTCACTTTTTGGCTCTAAGGTTACCATTAATTTTTTCTCATCAGCATTTTCATCTTCCATTTTGTTGGAATCAGAACTCATTTCGGTTGTTTGCTCTTCTAATTCTGTACTATCACTTTCTTTTTTTTCGTTTTTACAACTGGTTATAAAAAGCGTAGCACAAAAAAGTAGCGGTAAGCTAATACGTTTCATAATTTCCTGATTGGTTTTACAATTAATCATAACGAATGTACCAAGATTAGGAAAGGAATGCAAGTATTTAAGGCAAGCTTAACAGTCAAAACCCCTTTAGAATTCAGTTTTAAACTTATAGTATTAATACTTTTAAATAAAGTTTCATTACTTAAAATTATATCCCTGTTTTTGTTAGTATTTAAGTTTTTCAGCCTGGGTATAGTAGGATAGTAAGGCAAAAAAAGAACCGCGCATAGCAGCGCGGTTCTTTATAAAAACTAAAAACTAGTTTAATTCTTTAATCGTAATATTTCGAAACCAAACCTCGTGACCATGATCCTGTAAAGCAATATGACCAGATTTAGATTTTCCAAATCGATCCCAGTCCGCAAATTTTGAATTCTTAACAAGTTCTTCCCATCCTTCTCCTTCAACAGGAAATTCAACGATTTTTACTCCGTTTTGAGTCACAGAGCCCTCATTAGTTTTATGATCTATTTTTAAAACAACGCTATTCCATTCTCCTACTGGTTTGGTGACATTTTCAGGAGGAGCAACCATGTCATATAGAGCACCGGCGTGACGATTAGGACCATTTTTACCATCTGGATGTTTTTCATTATCCAATACCTGGATTTCAGGACCGGTTAAATAAGGCTCACCTAGGTCTTTGTCTTCTACTACAGCCCACATAAATCCGCTATTTCCACCTTCAGAAATTTTCCATTCCATGGAAAGTTCAAAATCGGTATAACTGTTTTTCGTAATTAAATTTTCACTTTGATTTCTTCCTTCTTTCGGGACAAAATGTAAAGTCCCGTCGTTTAGCGTCCATTGTGTAATAGAATCACGGTTATAGCCTTTCCAGTGATCATTTATATCACCTGTAGTAAGATCATTCCAATCACTATTTGGAGCCGGTTTACCGGTAACGACATTTTCCTTGTTTTCATTTGATTTTTCTGAATTCTCAGATTCAGAATTTTTGCAGCTAATTGTTGTTACAGCAGCAGCTAATAGTACTAATCCTAATTTTTTCATTTACGGTTAGGTTAAGGTTAAAATTATTTGAGATAATAGTTCTCGGTGGTATTGATTTTGAATATTTATTTTAATCCCAGAATATTTTTAAGATGGTCTTCGTTAATTTCGGATCCTGCGAAATCATCAAATTTTTTCTGGGTGGCTTCGATAATATGGCTTTGTATAAATGGAGCTCCTTCTTTAGCTCCCTGGTCGGGAGATTTTATGCAACATTCCCATTCCATTACCGCCCAGACATCACATCCATATTGGGTTAATTTAGAGAAAATCGTTTTAAAATCTACCTGACCGTCACCAGGATGGCGGTATCTACCCGCACGGTCTATCCAATCATTATATCCACCAAAGCTTCCTTTTTTACCGGTAGGATTAAACTCGGCATCTTTCACATGAAACATTTTAATGAACTCATGATAATGATCGATATATGTTAAATAATCTAATTGTTGTAGCACAAAATGGCTTGGATCGTAAAGAAGATTAACTCTTTTGTGATTATTTGTTTCCGCTAGAAAGCGCTCAAAAGTATCACCATCGTGAAGATCTTCACCGGGATGAATTTCATAACAAAGGTCGACTCCCTGTTCATCAAAAACATCTAGAATTGGCAGCCATCGATTCGCTAATTCTTTAAAACCAAGTTCAACAAGACCATCTGGTCGTTGCGGCCATGGGTGAGCGGTATGCCATAAAAGAGAGCCGCTAAAAGTACCATGTACATCCAGTCCAAAATTCCGACTGGCCTTAGCAGCACTTTTTAGTTGTTCTATAGCCCATTGTGTTCTGGCTTTAGGATTGCCCTTATATTCATCTGGAGCAAAATTATCAAACATGATATCGTAGGCAGGATGTACGGCAACCAGCTGTCCCTGTAGATGTGTACAAAGCTCGGTAATTGCTAATCCGTAAGATTCAACTTTTCCTTTAAGCTCGTCACAATAGGTTTTGCTTTCTCCTGCTTTTTTAAGGTCGATTAGTGCCGACTCCCAGGTAGGGATTTGTATTCCTTTGTATCCTAAATCTGCAGCCCATTGGCAAAGCCCGTCTAAGCTGTTAAATGGAGCTTTAGTATCCATAAACTGAGCTAAATAAACTGCAGGTCCTTTTATCGTTTTCATTGGTTAATTTTTTGCAGATTAATCGTCTATATTTGTCCAAACATTACCTTTCTTATGGCTTTCTACCGCTTTTTCGATAAAGTTCATTCCTCGTAAACCATCGATAATGGTTGGGTATTCGCCATCAAAAGCCTTTTCTCCTAAAATTGCTTTTGCCACCCCATGATAAATATTACCCATAGAGTCAAAAATTCCTTCAGGATGTCCTGGTGGTAGTTTTGTTCCGCTTAGTGAAAAATCACTGTTATAGGCATGTCCTGGTTTTAAGATCTGTAAAGGTTTACCTTCTTCCATTAAATAAAGGTAATTAGGGTTTTCCTGTTCCCATTTTATTCCGGCTTTGTCCCCGTAAACTTTTACGGTAAAATTATTTTCTTCTCCGGTGGCGATCTGGCTAGCTCTAAGCACACCTTTAACCTGATCGTCAAGTCTTAGTAACACGGTGCCATCGATATCCATTGCGTTATCCTCGTAAAGATAATTTAGATCTGCAAGGATCTTTTTAACCTCCATGCCTGTTATATATTCAATCATGTCATAAGCATGAGTACCAATATCACCAATACAGCAGCTTATTCCAGATTTTTCAGGATCGAGTCGCCAAATAGTATTTCGTTGTTCTTTATCATGAATAATGGGGTTTATCCAACCCTGATAATACTGAACATCTATTTTCTGAATTTTTCCAAGCTTTCCTGAAGTGATCATTTCCCTCATTTGGCGTACCATTGGATATCCCGTATACGTGTAGGTAACCGCAAAGACTTTCCCCGCTTTATCTGAGGTTTTCTTAAGAATTTTAGCTTCTTCTAACGTAGTGGTCATTGGTTTTTCACAAATCACATGAAATCCGTTTTCCAATAGTTGTTTAGCCATCGAAAAATGAAGAAAATTTGGGGTAAGTACGGATACTACTTTTATACGTTCTTCTTCAGGTAAGCTTTTCTCTTTTTCAATGAGCTCATCAAGATTAGCATAAATATGATTGGTGCTAATTCCAATTTCTTCAGCAAATCGTATACTTTCATTTTTATCGGTATTAAAAACACCTCCAACAACCTCAAACTTATCGAACATTGAAGAAGCTACACGATGTAAAACACCAATTAATGAATCACCGCCACCTCCAAGGATGCCCAGTTTAATTTTCTTTCCCATTTTATTTTAATTTTTATTCAGAATATTCGACTTTTTCATTTCGGAAAAAGATAGCAAAAATGATCATTACCACAAAGGCAAATCCAGCTGGTACGATCCAGATATTAGTCCAGTCATGAGTACCATCTGCGTTAAGGTACATATCGCTAATTTGTCCTGCTACCCAGAAGCCTATTAGCATTCCAACACCATAGGTAGCCAGTGTAATTAAACCCTGTGCGGCACTTTTAATTTTTGGACCGGCCTTAGAGTCGGTATAAATTTGTCCGGATACAAAGAAGAAATCATAGCATATCCCATGTAATGCAATACCAATGTAGAGCATAAACACTAACTCGTCTGCATTTCCATAGGCAAACAATAAATATCTTATCGTCCATGCCAACATTCCAGCTATTAATGTAATTTTAAAACCGTAGCGTTTAAAGAAAAATGGTATAAGTAAAAGGAATAGTGCTTCGGAAACCTGACCAATTGCCATTTTTACCGTTGGGGCTCCCATACCGACTTCGGCTAAAAACGGATTCGCATTTTGATAATAAAAAGCAAGTGGTATACAAATTAGTATTGAGGATAAGAAGAACATAAAAAAGTTCCTGTTCTTTAGGAGTCCGATAGCTTCTAATCCAAGTATATCTTTAATGGTAATTTTTTCGCCTTTTCCAGATGGTGGTGTTTTTGGTAAGGTAAAACTAAAAAGGCCTAAAAATGCAGATGCAATGGCTACCATTAAAAACGTATATTTTAGCATCCCTTCAGCTCTTGCTTCTGGAGCGTCCCATGCAAATACGGTACTAATTACTACTCCAGAAATAATCCAGCCAATGGTTCCAAAAACTCTAATATTAGAGAATTCTTTTGATGGATCTTTCATTTGTGCAAAAGAAATAGAATTTACCAAGGCTAAAGTGGGCATGTATAATACCATGTAACCAAGAACATAGGGGTAAAAACTACCGAAATCTACAGAGCTGTACATCATATACATTAATATGGCACCTATTAAATGCAGTACCCCTAAAATTCGCTCAGCATTAAAAAATCTATCAGCAATCAGCCCAATAATAAATGGAGCTATAATGGCGCCCCAGGATTGTGTAGAGAAAGCCAAAGCAGTTTCTGCCCCGGTTGCCTGTAAATTATCGGCCAAAAATGTACCTAATGTTACAAACCAACCACCCCAAATGAAAAATTCTAAAAACATCATTAGCGATAGTTGAAATCTTACCAGTTTCTTCATAGTATAGTAATGTTTAAAGCTGCTTTGCTTCTTTTAATAATAGTTCTTTTGTTTTTAGGATTCCTTCTTCTGGCGTTATATCGGTACCTTCGTATTCCACACCAATCCACCCGGTATAACCGGATTCTTTTATCAATTTTAAAATTCGTCTTATATCAAGAGTAGTTTCTTTCCCATTCTCGTCGAATTCATAAGTTTTTGCACTAACGGCTTTGGCATAAGGAAGCATTTCTTCGATTCCCTGATAAGTGGGATACTCTTCTATACACTCTGCTCCCCACATTTTACCATCTTTCCTGCGTAAACAGAAATTACCGAAATCAGGAAGGGTACCGCAATTGGGCAGATCTACTTCTTCCATAACTTCAGCAAGTAATTTTCCATTACTGGATAAGCCACCGTGGTTTTCAACCAAAACATTAATTTTTTGGGTAGCAGCATATTTAGATAATTCGGTAAGACCTTTTACGGCGTTAGATTTCCATTCGGCTTCATTATCACTACCAAATAAATTCACACGAATAGCATGACAACCTAAAAATTTGGCGGCATCTACCCAACGTTTATGCTTTTCTACGGCATCTTCTCTGTCCTTATCATCGATAGCTGCTAAATCACCTTCGCCATCAACCATTATCAATACGTTTTTAACATTAAATTGCTCACTTTTTGCTTTTAGCGTATCTAAAAGTTGGGAAAAAGCAGCTTCCGGATCATTAGAATTTCGATATTTATCAAAATAAAGTTGGTTTACATATTCAATACCATTAAATCCTAATTCTTTAGCTTTTTCAGCAAAATCAACAGGATCTAATTCGCCTTCGTGAATAGGTTTTTCTAATGACCATTGAGCCAAGCTCAATTTAAAAAAAGGCTCATTGCTTTCAGTAGAATCAATGGCTGCGGAGCTGTTGTCTTTATTTTCAGTTTCCTTATTTTTACAGGAAAGCAAGGATAAATTAAAGACAATTACCCCCAAAACTAAGATGCGGAATCGGGATAATTTATTATTCATATAATCTGTTAATATGTTTTAAAATAATGTGAGATCAATTTTTTTGCAGTTATAAATGTATTGTTTTTTTCAAAGATGTGAAATTATACGCAATAATTTATATATTTGAGAAGATTCGATGATCAAATTATTAACCAATAACATTACCGTGAGCAAAAGTTATTACGAAAACGATACCTACGATGCCATTGTGGTAGGAACAGGTATTAGCGGAGGATGGGCCGCGAAAGAATTATGTGAAAAAGGGTTTAAAACCCTTGTATTAGAAAGAGGTCGTATGATAGAACATGTAAAAGACTATCCTACGATGAATGATGATCCCTGGGATTATAAGTTTAAAGGGCAACAAACGCGAGAAGAAGCCGCTCGTCAACAAAAACAGGCACGTACAGGATATACCACAAATAAGGCCAGTGCACACTGGTTTGTTGATGATATAGATCACCCCTATAACGAAACTAAAAGGTTTGATTGGATGCGTGGATATCATGTTGGTGGACGATCAATCATGTGGGGACGCCATAGTTATCGTTTAAGTGATCTTGATTTTAATGCAAACAAAAAAGATGGTGTTGCAGTAGACTGGCCCATTCGTTATAAAGATATCGCACCATGGTACGACTATGTAGAATCTTACATAGGGGTAAGTGGTCGCAAAGAAGGGCTTTCTCAGTTACCTGACGGGAATTTTCTTCCGCCGATGGATCTAAACTGTGTAGAAGAACATATAAGAGAAAAAATTGCTGAAAATTTTGATGGTCGTGTGTTAACGGCAGGTCGGGTAGCGCATATAACCGGAGATAAAAAATTTGAAGGTCGCTCTAATTGTCAGTTTAGAAATCGTTGTATAAGAGGCTGTCCTTATGGAGGTTATTTTAGCAGTCCGTCTTCTACATTACCAGCGGCGAGTAAAACGAATAATATGACACTAAGACCTTATTCTATTGTAAGTGAAGTATTATACGATCCGGACACCAAGGAAGCAACAGGAGTAAAAGTAATTGATACAGAGACGAAAGAAGAAATGGAATTTAAAGCCAATGTTATTTTCCTTTGTGCTTCGGCTATTGCTTCTACCAGTATTTTAATGCAGTCAAAGTCTGATCGATTTCCTGATGGTTTAGGAAACGATAGTGGAGAGCTAGGACATAATGTGATGGATCACCATTTCTTGGTTGGAGCCTCAGGTAAGTTTGACGGATTTGAGGATTCTTACTACAAAGGAAGAAAGCCTAACGGAATTTACCTTCCTCGCTTTAGGAATCTAAAAGATAACGAAGGTTTGGATTTTATTAGAGGTTATGGTTACCAGGGAGGTGCTAGCCGTGGAGACTGGCAGGAGGCTATTGCCGAGCTGGGTTATGGTAAAGAAATGAAAGAAGCTATTGTTAAGCCTGGTGGCTGGACTATGGGTCTTTTAGCTTTTGGAGAATGTCTTCCTTACCATGATAATAAAATGACTTTGGATTATGATAAGTTAGATAAGTGGGGATTACCTACCGTAACTTTTGATGCTGAGTTCAAAGAAAATGAGCTTAAAATGCGTAAGGATATGAAAGAACAGGCTGTAGCTATGCTAGAAAAAGCAGGTTGCCGTGAAATTTCTTCTTACGATAATATTGGCGCTCCTGGTCTTGGAATTCACGAAATGGGAACTGCAAGAATGGGCCGCGATCCAAAAACTTCGGTTCTAAACGGTAATAACCAGCTACACACCGTGAAAAACGTGTATGTTACAGATGGTTCTTTTATGACATCTTCTGGATGCCAGAACCCTTCGTTAACTTATATGGCTATGACTGCCAGAGCAGCAGATCACGCTTCCAAAAACTTTAAAAATTCGTCTAACGCTTAAACCAAAATCATGAATAGAAGACAGGCCTTAAGAAATATAGGATTAGGAGCTGGAGTGATGGTCGTTGGGCCAAGTACTTTAAGTTTACTACAAAGCTGTAAGAATGAACCTACTTACAATTGGCAGCCTACTTATCTCAGCGCATCAAACGGTTTTATTCTGAAAGAAGTTTTGGACATTATTTTGCCTAAAACAGATACTGCGGGAGCAAGTGAATTAAATATACCTGAATTTATAGATTCTTATATGGCTGAAGTAGCTCCCGAGTCGCAGCAAAAAGAATTTAAGAAATCGGCAGATGCTTTTGCCAGTGCTTTTAAAAAGGAATTTGATAAAGATCCGGGTAATGGAACTCCTGAGGAATTTGATAAAATCATCGCAAAATATTTAAAAGCTACTCCGGAAGAAAGGGAAAGCTTTAGACCAAAAAGGAATACCGAAACTCAAGACCCACAAGAACAAACTCCTGATGAAGAAGAATTAGGAGAAGAAATGAATCAAGATTCTGGAGCCCTTGCTTATTTAGAAACGGTAAGGGATTTGGGAATCTGGGCTTGGAAAACTAGTGAACAAATTGGGGAAAATGTACTTTGGTACGATCCTATCCCAGGAGAATACATTCCTTGTGGCCCGGTTGAAGAACTGGGGGGAGGTAAAGCCATGTCGCTTTAAATTTCTCAAAATAAAATACTTTAGTTTTAATATTAAAGCAAATTAAAGTATATTGTTATAGCTTAAATTTAGGTAATCTAAATTACTAATTATCCGAAAAAAGCTGTCTCTTCTAAAAGGGACAGCTTTTTTATTGGTAGCACCATATATTGATAATACCCACTTTCCCATCTAAAGTAGCTGCTATTCAAGATGTCTCGATAAAAAATAAATATACAAGGATGCATTATAGACACGCCCTGAAATAGTTTATTGACGTCGGTTTTCTAAAATTTTATTTAAAAAACGTCATTTAAAAAGTTATTATTACTGATTTGAAAATCTTAGCAAAGTTAGCAAATCAATCACCGTTGTCCGGTTAAAGAATCAAGAACGCTTCACTGAATGAAACAAGAAAAAAGAATGGATTGGAATTATTCGATATACTTTTTATATATTCTTTTTTGAGTACCAAATAGCGCCTGTAAGTTTTTCAAAAATTAAGGCTTAAAACCTGAAAAATCTCATTATTTCCAATTATTGGCATTATAAAAGTTTTATAGGACGAACAGATAAATTCATTTATAGTCCAGCATTTTTCTTGACTGTTAATCTCTTATTAAGGTATAGATATCGGTTGTCCATTCGATGGAGTTTCCACCCATTTCAGGATTATTATTAAATACCTCAAGAACCTGATCACTAATTTTTAAATGATTTGCTTTGGCATAATCCTGCAATTTATACCAGGCGAAGTGTGTAAAAAGATAGTTCCCATTAAAAATCGTATGCACTGCATTAAACGATGGTAATGTTCTTAATTTGATCTTTTCGGTTTCTGGTAGTCCCTCTTTTTTAACAATCGGAAAACAAAAATCGAATTTAATTTCATTGGTCCCCTTGTCCCAACTTTTTACCAGAACTCTTGGCTTTGCGGGCATTTCAAGATCATGCTCTAAAACATAATCCGATAAATAACCAATATTGGTCATCATAAGCATTGCTTTTTGTTGAAGCTTTCCTTTTAAACCTATGCAGGCGCAATAGTCGGCTTTTGGCGCCTTTGTTTCGCCAATAATCTCAATATTATAATTGTTTTTTTCTTTATCAAGAGACTTTCTGATTATTTCAAGCTCTTTTTTAAGGCTATCCTGTTCTTTATTTTCACCAATTAGTATAGAAAACCGACTGGAAATTAAGCTTTCTGGATGGCTAACAATAGCTTTTACCTTGTTTACGGAATCGTTGAGCTGACTAATATTCCAATCGATAATTAGGGGGGTATCCTGAAATTTAACTAGATGTTTAACCTGTTCATCAAAGTTTTCCTCCAAAATTTCGGCTTTATCAAAATGCTCGTATTGCCAATATTCAATTCTTTCATAAATAATTCCACCTGGGGTATTGGTGGTAAATGCGATACTGTAGTCGTAGGGCTTAACCGCAAAATACCAGATGGAAAAACCAATGATCCCAACTATTAAAATACCCGATAAAATTTTTCCCATCAGATTATAGCGTTTTTACCTCTAGCGTATTAATCACATGTTTACCCAGAGATATTCCCTGATCTAAACCATTTTCTATAGCCGCCCGGTAATGAATGCCACCATATAGTCTACTTAAAGCCGCTTCTTTGGCTGCATTTCTAAAAGAGGCATATTCCCGTTTTGGTAATCCATAAGGAACTTCAGTATCGTCTAAAAAATGAAATTGGTCTCCAAATAGTTTTGATAAGACCTCTGCCGAAGCTCCACTTACTACAGAGTGACCACTGGTATACTCTGGGAACGGTGGCGTTTGTAAAACCGGTTTCCACTGGTCGTCGATAAATTTATTGATCAATGTTTCAGGGCGTACAAGATTACTACGATACTTTTCATCCCAACAGCTAATAAAAGCATCAGCAATTGCCATACTCGTAGTAGTATACGCATAAACGGTTTTATCGAAGTCTAGATTGGCCTTGTTACAAGCCACTTTCGTGATACCAATCCAATGACCACCCGGTGTAATTTTTTTGGTGGCAAACATTAAATGTCCACGTTGTGTAGAAACATAAGGATTGCAATCCCAAAATTTAGCAATCGCCATTTCTTCAGATTTGTTTCCTGTTTCTTCCATCTGGTTTCTCACATCGTAAACCTCCATCAATTCTTTGTAAAACTGTGAACCTTCTTCCATAGAAAATTCAGGATGGCTTTTTGGTTTAAATTGTGAAGCAGAGTCTAAGGTAAAAGGCCTTATTTTCATCCAGTGCGGTTCTATCCCATCCATATAGGCGGGTGGGGTAGGTTGCCATCTGGAAACATCTTCAGTATACACCGAAAATTTGGGCATTGTTCGCGTTTGTTTGTAATTGTCTTTATCAATCCATTGCTTAAAAACATTCGCTACCTGCATGCCGTAAGCTTCAGAGTTAATAAAGATTTCCTCATTATTTTCTTTCCAGTTTACAAATAAACTATCGCTGTAATCGCTAATTTCAACTTCAGAGAAAATAAGTGTTTTTCCAATTTCCAATTGTGCGATTAAAGCGGCCATTCTATAATCGATAGCTTTCGTTGTATCTAATACAGGGATTTCTATATCTGCATTTATAGTTTTTGTTAATGAATTCATTTCCGGATTATGCTGCGCTACAATTTCGTAAGCAGCAAGATTGGAATAGGAGTAAATTCGGCTTGCTACCGGCGGAGAGAATATATCATGCACCATGATGTTGGTGATTTTATCTAAAGCTTCGTGATAATTATTCGCACTTATCGCAACAGATTTTTTAGATGCGCTTTTTTCATCGGCACATCCTGTGAATAACGATATCGTTAAAAGTAATACTAGAACTTTTTTCATATTTAGTTCAGTTTATAAACTTCTGGTTTATTGTTGTTATAGGTCACTAACAGGTATTCCCTATCTTCCAAATTTAGTATATTGAAACTAATTACTGCTTTTTGCGTAAAATTAATACCAAGATCTTTGGCTTCCATTAAAGTGTCGACAGACTGTAGCATAATGCCGGCGAGCTGATCGAATTTGCCGTGGTATGGTATGGTACCAAAGTAATTACCACCAACAAGTACTTCTGTTTTACCATCTTTATTAAAATCGTGTTCTAAAAATGCGGTTATTGGGGCTACTTGTAACGGATTTTTAAACGCTTTAAAGCTAAAATTCCCATTTTCATTTAGTAAATATCCAGAAGCCAAGGTTTCTACTTTCAAAATTTCAGCTTTTTCGAGCTGCTTTTTATCAAAAATTTCTTCGATAGTTTTTCCTGCAAAACTTTTATAATCGGGGAATTTTTTCCTTAAATAAGCTAATTGTCCTACCAACATATCTAAACCATTCACAGGATAATAATTTCCGTTTTTTTCCTGAGCGAGAATGGTTTCTGTACTTCCGTTCGCATCAAAATCAAGATAATACATTTTAAGCGGATTGTCCCTGTTTGCTTTTAATTTTGTATTTAATCCCCAATTCCCCAGTAAATAATCTTTATCTCCATCACCATCTATGTCAAATTCAGCAATGCTTTGCCATAAGCCTTTTAAGTGATGGTCGATTTTAGAGCTTATAAGTTTTCCTTTTTGATTTTTATAGAACTTGGGTGCCATCCATTCTCCAACTACGATAAGATCGATTTGCCCGTCCTTATCAAAATCAGTCCAGATCGCATCGGTAACCATCCCGATTTTCCCCAGGTTATTTTCTTTATCAATACTGAAACTTCCATTATCATTTTTTAATAAAAAAGACTGTGGAATGTTACCAAAATCATTAGAAACCGCTGCACTACCAATAAAGAGATCTAAGTCACCATCATTATCATAATCGGCTGCTTTTACAACACTACCATTTTCAAAATATTCCGGGAATTCAACTTTACTGAAATTTTTATCCTGTTGAAGATATAATCGGTCTAATAAAGCCTTGTTTTCTCCATAATATTCTCCACCGCCGGAAATTACAAGCAGGTCATTTTCCCCATTTTGATCAAAATCTTCAATAATTGCAGAAATATCTTCGGAAGGGGCGTCGTTTTCTAAAGCCGAAATTGATTGTTTTTCAAAGCCATTTTTAGTTTGAAAATATATCGCTGATTTTTCGAATTTCGCACTTCCGAAGAAAATATCTTCTTTTGCATCCCCATTAATATCCTTTACAACAACGGCTGGTCCACGATCTGAAATTTGATAAGGAATTAATTTCTGGCGATCAAAATCCTGATAGCGATTTTCTTTATGTTCGTAATCTAATCCGGGTAAAGAATCGATTTTACTAAACCATGGCCTATTCCTGGGGAATAACTCGGCATAATTCACCTTTTCAAGGTTCTCTTTTGAGGTCATGTAAAGGCTTTTACCCAGCTTAAGATTCGATAATTTTTGAACTGAATTGTCTGGCCATATAATGAAAAGGGAATCGATTTTTGTTGTATCAGGAAAACCAAAGTGCAATATTGCTTCTGAAGCCGATTGAAAGCCGCGAGTGGTGAATAATTGTTTTATTTGTTGGTTTCCATTTTGATAAGCAATTGCTTTACTCCCAATACCCTGAATATTTGGAGCTTTATATTTAAGTTTTATTTTTAGAAAATTCTTATTGTTTTTAGTGATTAAATTTTCATAAATCCTTGCGGGTGCATTGATGTTATTGGTAATAATATCCAGATCACCATCATTATCGAAATCGGCATAAGCCGAGCCGGTACTCATAATACTATCTTTAGAGATCCAGTTGCCAGAACGATCTTTAAAATTCAGGTTCTCGCTACCTTTAAAGATACGGTTTGCTACTGCCCCGGAAGGCATCATCTGGATTGCTTTTTTATCGATTTTATTCCCTTTAGTGAGTTCTTTTTGAACCTGATTATTCGAGACATATTTTATATAATCATAATCATTTGGGCGTTTTGGAATTCCCGTTGAAATAAAAACATCCTGTATTCCGTCTAAATCATAATCTGCAAAAAGTGCGCTCCAGCTCCAATCGGTAGCGGCAAGGCCGCTAATTAAACCTAAATCCTGGAAGTATTGACCACCCTGATTTACTTGGAGCATATTACGGCTAAACTGCTCGTGATAATGTAGCCTTTCGATTTTCATTTTATGAATGTCTGGGGAATCGTCACCCATACTCGCTTTAATAACTTTTTCATCATCAGGTAGCATGTCTAAAGTGAGAATATCCAAAAATCCATCATTGTTTACATCGGCAGCATCGCTTCCCATAGAAAACCGGCTGGTGTGCCCAAATTTAGATTTAAGGCTTTCGGTAAACGTTCCATCACCATTATTCAGATAGTAAAAATCATCTTCATGAAAGTCATTACTAATATAAATATCGGTAAATCCATCATTATTAAAATCAGCCGTCGCAATTCCAAGTCCGTAACCATTTGGTCCACCATAAATTCCGGCTTCTTCACTAACATCGGTAAAATGGGTTCCATCGTTTCTCAGTAATTTATCACCGCTTCTTTCATTTCTTTTTTCTCGAATATCAGCAGGGCCATAAGTGTTTACAGTGTGTACAGCATGATTCAATAAGTACATATCCAAATCACCATCATTGTCATAATCGAAAAATGCGACGTTGGTGCTATAATTTTGAAAGTCTAAACCAAAATCGGCTGCTTTTTCGGTAAACGTTCCGTCACCATTATTGATAAAAAGTTCATTTTTCCCTTTTAGTCCGTTAATGCCTACAACAGCGCAAACATATATATCTAAAAGTCCATCACCGTTGATATCGACAATTGCTGTACCGGTGTTCCAATCTGAATTTCCGGCGACTCCGGCAGTTGCGGTGATGTCTTCAAATTGCAGGTTTCCTTTATTCAAAAATAATTTATTGGCAACCTGATTTCCTGTAAGAAAAATATCCGGCAGGCTATCGTTATTAATATCGCCAATTGCAATGCCCCCGCCATTATAATAATACAGGTAATCTAAAATATTAAGACTATCGGTTGGCGTAAGTGTATTAATGAAATCAAGATTAGTGATTTGAGTGTTCAATTCTTTAAAAAGGGGAGGAGTGGCGGTTTCCTGAACTTTTTCGTTTTTAGAGCAGGCCGCTAGAACAGCAAAAATCAATATGTACCCAAGTTTTTTCATTACTGGAGTTTGTACAGTTTTGGTTTTTCGTTGTTAATTCCTACCAACAGGTACTTTTCACCTTTTTTATTTTGAATAATTTTTAGATCCCGAACCTGTCCTTTAAAAAATAAGCCGGTTTTTTCTGAAGATTCCGCTCTAAAATTACCATTTCCGTCATTGATTAAAACAAGTCCGTAATTAGCATCTAATCTTGAAAACTGAGGTTTTAGATCGTAATCATTACCCGCGATAATTATATCCAAATTACCATCATTATTTACATCAAGGCTTTCGATTGCATGAATAGAACTAAATTGTGCTTTGGCTGGCATTTCCTTAATGTCAAAATTTCCATTCCCCTTGTTGATTGCAATAATACTCTTAAAGCTTCTAATTTCCTTTACTAAAGCTTTGTCCAAAACTTCTTTGGAAAATAACTGATCTATAGATTTTGTGGCATATTCAGAGAATTTTAGGTTTTGCTTTTTTACTGAAGAAATCTGCCCTGATAGCTCTCGGCGTAAATGTATGGGAACATCTTTATCCTCAATTCGTTGTGTAAAAATCTGCTCTACAGTACCGTTATTATCAAAATCATTGATGTACAATTTAACAGGAGCTTCTTTGCTGGCATTATAAAAAGAATTGGTGCCCCGGTTCCCCAAAATTAAATCTGCTAGACCATCATTGTTTAGATCAGCCACATGTATGCTATTCCATGCCCCTGAATATTCATCAAGATTAGAGTTTAATTTAATTAATTTTCCGTCTTTAAATTTAAAAATAGCCGTTGCCATCCAGTCTCCTGTAATGATCAATTCTGCTTTGCCGTCATTATCAATATCGGTCCATTGGGCATCGGTAATCATTCCTAGATTATCTAAAATGGACGTATCTAAAGTTTTAAAATTACCGTTTCCTTCATTTTTAAGCAGTTGATGTTTTGGATTTACACCATAAACTCCGGGTTTACTACGGTACCCAATAAAAAAATCGGTTCTTCCGTCATTATCAATATCGTTGGCTGCAATAACCGCCGCATTTTGATTATTAACAGGTAGTGCCGAATTGGCCTTACTGAAATTCCCTTTACCGTCGTTTAGATAAATGCGAGTTTCATACTGTTCTTTTTCAGCATAAATATTATTTCCTCCAGAAATTATAATAAGATCTTTAAAATCATCATTATCAACATCAATAAAAATTGCGCCGGTTTCTTCAACAAGTTTTGAATTTTCAGTGTCGTCCAAAATACTTTGTGAAAATTTACCATCGGCTTGCTGAAGATAAAGCACACCCGACTGGTTTCTGGCGCCAGCAATATAAAAATCATCGTTTCCGTCATTATTGATATCGGCAACGGCGATTGCAGGCCCTTCCCGGGAGAGCATTTTATTAATAAGACCTTCGTAATCATAGTCTACATAATTATCTTCTTGGTGCGGTTTGAAATTGGAGACGATTTCTTTAAAATATTGCTCAGATTGCGATTCTGGAAGATTATATTTTTCAGCTTCTTCTTCCTGATCGAAAACCACAGGTTTATTACTATCAATACCGGTTTTTAAAGAAGAAGTTTTATCAGGCCAAATTACACGTATGGAATCTATTTTTTTATAAGGTCCCAGGCCAAAAGTGAGGCTGTAATCTGCGGAGGATTGAAATCCACGAGTAGGAATGAGCTGTTGCGTTAACTGTTTTTCTTTGGTATATACGATCACTTTACTACCAATGGCGAAGGTGTTTTTGTTACTGCCTTTTAGCTGGATTTTAGTCCAGTTATGATTTCTCTTTTTATTTGTTTCGTTGCGGTAAACAAATAGATCCATGTTTACATTATTTACGATAATATCCAGATCTCCGTCGTTATCCAAATCTCCGTAAGCTGATCCATTAGAAAAACTAGGTTTACCAAATCCCCAATCTTCTGTAACATTAGAAAAGCTTAAATCACCATTATTTTTAAAGGCATAGTTGGGAATAGGAGTACTTGGCATTTCGCTTAAAATAGAATCAAATTCTTTTTTTTGACCAGTGAGTACCATCTGCTGAAGAATATCATTCGCAAAAAAATCCATAAAATCCTGATTGGTAAGATCATGGTATATGCCGTTACTCACATAAATATCCTTATAACCATCATTATCCATATCGAAAATTAAAGCGCCCCAGCTCCAATCTGTTTGTGCCACACCACTATAAAAAGCAATCTCAGAAAAGCTGTTATTGCCATTATTTAATTGCAAGCTGTTTTGCATGTACTGGTGAAAAAAATCTCGGTCTTCCTTTAATTTATAGAGATCAAAACGTTCAAATTCACTGGTGTTTTTTAAGCGTTCATCTGTTTCGGGAAGCATATCGGTTACAAAAATTTCAGGTAATCCATCGTTGTTGATATCTGCCATATCTGCTCCCATTGAAGATAGACTTAAATGCGATACCTGATTTTTGATGTCCTCTCGAAAACTTCCGTCCCCATTATTGATATAAAGGTAATCACGTTCGTAAAAATCATTAGAAACATAAATATCTGGAAGCATATCATTATTTATATCGCCAATAGTTACTCCAAGGCCAAAACCAATAAGACTCCCATAGATGCCGGCTTCTTCGCTAACATCCGTAAATTTTCCATTATCATTTCGTAATAGTTTATCTCCACCACCTTTAAAAACATCAGGTAAATTCCAATCCTTAGCACGCAGATCCCTTTTGTTGTTATAACCAAGACTGGCAACAGGAATAAAACTATTATTTAGGATATAAACATCTAAATCACCATCCAGATCATAGTCAAAAAAAGCAGCATGGGTAGTGAAACCATTTTCATTCAAGTTATATTCAGAAGCTTTTTCTGTAAAAGTAAGATCCCCGTTATTGATAAAAAGCTCATTGTTACGGTCTTCACCTTCAATGTTCCCAGCATTACAAACATAAATATCTAGTAAACCATCATTATTGATATCTACCATTGTTACCCCGGTAGACCAGGATCTATCTCCCTGCGAACCTGATGTTTCAGAAATATCTTTAAACTTAAAATTGCCCTGATTAAGATATAGTTTGTTCTTACCCATATTTGAAGTAAGATACACATCGGGAAGACCATCATTATTAATATCTCCTATTCCTACTCCGGCACCGTTATAAAAATTACGGTATCTGAAAATATTGAATTCTTTTTCGTTTTTAACCTGATTGATGAAATAAATGCCGGTAGAATCCGCTGGCATTTCTGTAAATAAAAAATCTATAGGTTTCTCATGTTGAGTATCAGCATCTTTTTTACAGCCATATAAAAAACAAAATAGCACTACGATACCTAAATGTTTGGAGAAGGATAAACCTGTAATCGATAATAATTTATTCATTATTGGACTATACTGATTAAAAACTTCAAGTAAAGAAAAAAATTAAAATAAAAGAGACCTAAGTGACGGATAACCGACTCTTAAGTCTCTTAAAAGATTGCCTAAGCCTAATAGCCCGGATTCTGAGCTAAATTTGGGTTTGAAGTTAAAGCTACAGAAGGAATGGGGAACAAAACTCTAAACTCTTCAGTATTGTCTTTAAGCTCCCAGCTAGAGTTAAAAGTTCCAAATCTAATTTGATCCTGTCTTCTACAAAATTCTATATAAAGTTCGCGACCTCTTTCATCCAGCAAATCTTGTTCGCTTAGGCTTGAAAGGGGAGAAGCATCCCTAATCGTTCTTAATTGGTTTACAAGTTCTAATGCAGATTGGTTCGCATTTCCACCACGCATTACAGCTTCAGCTTTCATGAGATGAGCATCGGCATATCGAAATACAATCAGGTTATTTGGGTATGCTCCATCTGAGGGGTGATATTTTAATACGCGAATTCCATTTCTTTCATTATTCCCGATTAAACCCGGTAATTGTTTGGTGAAAACCAATGGATTACCAGCCCTATCAGTTAATTTTGATCCATCCATAGCATATTGCTGGTTAATTAGGAATCCATGTCCGATATTAGTGCCCGGTTCATCACCACTAAGTGGAACAGCACCTCTACGTTCTTCCTGTCCAGACCCAGGAGTGTTAATTTGTGGATCGCCTTCAAATAGATCATAAAATTCTGCAAGTGTTGAAAAACCGTTCCATCCACCTCCGGTATTATCGGGTGTGGTTTGATTATAATGAAGAGTAGACCACATTCTGGCATCTGCTCCATACTTAACTCTAAATACAATTTCTGTATCAGCTTCGGTTACCTCAGGTTCAAAAATTTCGAAAAAACCATTTTGAAGAGCAAAACCTTCATTCATTACAGCATTTACATGTTCGATAACTGCATTCATATCTTCTGAAGAAGCACTGGTTTCCCCATAATAAATAAATTTATTCAAATACAATTTAGCCATTAAAAAATGTGCTGCCGCTTTACTTGCTCTATCAGTGTTTTCTCCAGGAGCGGTTGAGGGCAAATTTGGCAATGCTTCTTCCAGATCTTTTATGGCAAATTCAAAAGCTTCAGTACGAGACATAATTTGCGGATTAACATCTGGACCCTCAGTAACCTTTCTAAATGGAACCTGCCCATATAAATCGATGATCCAGTACATGCTAAAAGCTCGTAAAAATTTAGCTTCGGCAATTTGTTGAGCATTAGCATTATCGGTTTCAATAATTTCGGTACTGGAGTAAATACTCGAATTGAAGTTATTCCATGTGTTTAAAATAAAACGATGGGTACCATCCCAGGTGTGTTGGTGCAAAGTTCGCCAAACTCCATTATCTCCCCAATCTGTACCTCGAGTAGGGATTAACAATTCATCAGAAGTTGCTTCCTGTAATGCGTATAAATTTTCCTGAGTCTGTAAATGACCCTGAATGGAATTGTACGCATTGGTAAGAGAACTTTCTACATTTTCAACCCCATTAAATCCATCACCACTTGCATCCCTTGAAATAGAGTCGGTATCATCTAGTTCTAAATTGGTACAAGAGTAAGAAATACTAAGTACTCCTGCCAATATTGTGCTATATAAATATTTTTTTTTCATAATCTTTTTTTAAAATGTAACGTTCAGTCCAAAGGTATAAGTTCTTGGCCTTGGGTAAGAGGTGTAATCGATCCCCGCAGAAGGAACGTTGTTTAAAGCTTTATTGGTATCTACCTCTGGATCCAAACCGGAATAGTTTGTAATTAAAAACAGATTTTGCCCTGTTAAGTATAGTCTAAGGGAATTAAAAATACTGTTTTCATCAAAATTAAAATTATATCCCAATGTTGCATTTTGCATTCTTAAGAAGTCACCGCGCTCTAAAAATCGGGTAGATACATCTGGAGCATTTAAAGGTGATTCTCCATTACCTACAACATCGCGAGTTACATTTCTACCATTGCTAAGTGTACCTGCGGTAAAAAAAGCATTGGCGGTATTGTTATAGACGTAAAATCCATACTGACCGGTAAAGAAAGCTGAAAGATCCCAATTTTTATATTCAAAGCGGGTAGATATTCCTAAGTTGGTTTTAGGTAGCGCACTTTTACCTACAAACGTTTGGTTGTCGATATCTCCACCTTCATAAGTATTAAATCCGTTTTCATCAAAACCGGTGAATTCTCTTAGATAATATGAGAATAAAGGATATCCACCTACTAAACGCTGTGCAAATGCGCCTGTAAGTCCCTGCCCATTAATTTCGCCTGTATCGATAATACCATCAAAGTCTTCCACCATATTGTGATTATAAGCTACATTAAATCCAAAATTCCAGTAAAAATCTTCGGTTTGGAATATGTTATAATCAATGCTAAATTCTACTCCTTTGTTTATAATATTAGCATCCAGATTTTGATACACAAAAGGCTGAGGTGATGGCTGGGCCGAGAATACCTGAATAAGAAGATCTGTAGTATTTTTATAATAGAAGTCTAAAGATCCACTTAGTCTATCTCGCATAAACCCAAAGTCCAACCCCAGGTTAGTTTGGCTTGTTTCTTCCCATTTTAAATCTGGGTTTGCAAAAGAAACTAAAGAAGTACCGGGCACTACAATATTACCTCCGTTGCCAATTCCTATATCGGAATAGCGTTCACGTTGCTCGTACTGATTATATGGAATTTCCTGATTCCCGGTAACTCCGTAACCTATTCTGAATTTCAGGGTAGAAAAGGTATCCGGAATAAAATCTTCTTCAGCTAGTTGCCAGGCAAAAGCACCCGAGGGAAAATAACCGTATTTATTATTTCCACCAAATCGAGTAGAACCATCTGCACGTATCGTTCCCGTAAAAATATACTTATCAAATAGCGTATAATTTACACGGGCAAAATATGACTGAAGTTCATCTGTGGTATTAAAAGAATCAAATGCGACTGAATTCACGTTTATTCCTGAAGGAGCTGTTAAATTATCGGTTGCAATTTCAGGAAACAAGCGATTTACGAAAAAACCTTCCGAACTATAACCATATTGCTGATAAGAACCAGAAATATTAGAAGCAAGGATATTGCTGGAATATTCTAGGTTATCTGCCATGGTATTAAGGTTAGACGTTCCGAAACCGAATCCACTAATATTAGAACCTTTACGTTCAAAGTCCTGAAAGGAGTATCCTACCAGAGCTTCTATTTTCGAATTTTCGAATTGTTTCTTATAATTAAGTGTGATCTCCATCAAGCGGTTAGTAGCATCGATTTCATTTAAGTTAGCACGACCATTTCCCGGTACTCCAGAAATTCCCAGGATGTCTGGAGAAATAGAGGCACGACGATCAGATTCAGATTTGTCATAGCCTAAGTTAACTTTTGCACTTAAATCAGGAATGATATCGTATTCTGCAGAAAAATTTACCAGTAGTCTTTCGGTATCCGTTTTATCCTGATTATATTTTAATAAAGCCAAAGGATTAATTAATCCTGGTAATTGAAAATCTGGATCTGCAGGATAAGTAGGGTTTGATTGATAGGCACCCCCCAGTAAATCACCAGAAGCTCCGGCATTGTTTGATATAGGAGCTCTTTCATCTTTAACCTGAGAAAGGGTTGTTTGTAAATTTAGGCTTAAACGATCATCAAATAAACGCTGGTTAAAATTAATCCTACCCGAAATTCTTTCCATAGAAGAATTTTTTATAATTCCTTCCTGGTCAGCATAACTTAAAGACGCGCGATAATTTCCTGTTTTATAGGAATTAGAATATGAAAGATTATGGTTTTTAGAAAAAGCAGTTCTTAATACAGCACGTTGCCAATCTGTATCTCCACCAAAATCTATTGCGTCGGGATCGTTACCAAGATCCTCTACGGCTTCTAAAAATTCATCACGGTTTAGCAGGTCATAGGTATTCGCTGCATTTGCAACACTGGTCGTTGTACTATACTCTACACGACCTTTATTTCCCCGACCGGATTTAGTAGTAATAATAACAACCCCGTTTGCACCACGCGAACCATAGATAGCGGTAGCTGAAGCATCTTTTAAAACACTCATACTTTCAATATCCGAGGGGTTTAGGAAGTTAAGCGGGTTTTTAGCTGAACTCGATCCAAAACCAACATCAGTGCCTCCAGAAGAAGTGTCGCTACCGGCTAAAGGTACACCGTCTACTACAAATAGAGGGTTATTGCCTCCTCTAACCGAGGTGGTACCCCTAATTCTAATATTTACGCCCGCACCAGGTTCACCGCTAGTACTTGTTACCTGTAATCCTGCAGTTTTCCCCTGAATTAATTCTTCAGGTGAAGAGATAACCCCCTGGTTAAAATCTTCGGCAGAAACGGTTGCTACGGCACCTGTTGCATCTTTAACGGTAGTAGAACCATAACCAATCACGACAACTTCACTTAGCGCTGCTGCATCCTCAGACATAGTAATATTGATAGTTGATCTACCATTTACTTTAACTTCTTGCTGAGCAAAACCAACAAAACTAAAAACAAGCGTAGCATCACTGGCTACATCGTTTAGAGTAAAGTTACCGTCAAAATCTGTGGTGGTACCATTAGAAGTACCTTTTACCAGAATGTTTACTCCTGGGATCGGCATAGAGCCATCTGTCACTGTTCCCGAAACCGTTTGCGCTTTTGCAAATGAAAAACTCAGTACGGCTATAAGGAACAAACTGATCCTTAATAATCCTTGTTTCATAAAAATAATTTTACAGTTTGATTAACTAAACCTTATAATTTCCAGATGTAAATTTAATAAAATTTCAAACCAAAAATCAATAATTATGAAATGTGAAAAGTTATAGGTTATGAATAATTAAAAATTTATAGCGTTTTACTTTGAAAATCATAACTGTGTGTTTTTAACACTTATTTGTATAATCTCAATATTGATGCGGTTTCAGCAGATTTTAACACAACATAAGCGTAATTATAACGTTTATGTTTAAAATTGTTGAAAACTATCAAAAAAAATATAATTAATCTTATTTCACGGCTATTTTTAGACTCTTTTCGGCAATTTTGACCTCAATTTTCTGCGTATTTTCGATAAATTCGCCGTCAATTTGGAAAGCAATAGGCGTTTTACAACTAATTATAGCCCGTTCTGTAGAAATGGTTTCAGCAAAATCTGGATTAAATTTTACATCTTCTCTTAGGGTGCCTAAAATTTCAGTGATATCTAAATTTTTAAAGATCACGATTTCAAATTTTCCATCATCATGTCGTCCTTCAGGGTTAATTTTAGCTCCTGTGCCATATTTTTGACAGTTGGCTATAGCGAGCATTATTCCTTTATGATTATAGACTTTACCATCTATTTCAACTTCGTACTCATATGGATACTTGCTTCTAACTAAAGTAGGTATTGATTGCATTAAATAGCCAAACTTACCCCGAATAGATGCGGATTCGTAATTTTTGATCAACTCGGCATTTAAGCCAATATCGCTTAAATGAAGGCATAACTCGTCGTTCACTTGCAAAACATCCAGATTGGTAAAATGATCACCCATGGCAACTTCAATTTGCTGTTTTCTATTTTCTGGAATGCCAACATTTAGTGCCAGCCCATTTGCCGAGCCCGCAGGAAAAATTGCAATTGGCAGATCCTTATGAAACAAGGCTTCAGCAACAATTTTCACCGTACCATCGCCGCCAACTACAAGAACACGTTCTGGTTGAATTTGATCGATTTCCTCTTTAATTTTTTGGATATCATTTTCACCGGTAGTTTTAAAAAGATGAAATTTATAATTATTTTTTTCTACTGCTTGTCGTACTTCCTTGATAAGATCGTCTTTCTCTTCTCCGCCCGAGATTGGGTTTACGACCATTAAAATATTCCTAAAGTCTGCCATATCTATATAATTGCGATTAAAATTAACTAATTTGGAGTTAGGCTATTCTTTATAAAAAACTAAAAAATTTGAAACTTGACTTAAAACTTTACCGCGGCTATGTAAATGATAAAGAATTGGTGGTGTTTGGGCATCTATTTAAAAGTTGGGCTCCCGATAAATATCGCTTAGACCGTAAAGGAATAAAACATACATCAGCTATTATCCATAAATTTAGAATTAAACCATTATCTAATTACGAGCTTCATTTATATTTTAAAGGAAAAGAATGGAAAACTAAAACCATGGAAGATGGATATTTTAGGTTTACTGTTCCTTTTGAAAAAGATTTAGAAAGCGGGTGGCATGAGTACGAGGTAATCGCTAAAATGGAAGATCATTTTGGGATTATAGAAAAAGGGGAGTTATTAAAGCCTTATGATAGTCAGCTTGGAATCATCTCTGATATTGATGATACCTTTTTAATTTCCCATAGTAATAGCTTTTTTAAAAAGCTATATGTGATGTTATCCAAAAATGTTAATCGTAGAAAGATCTTTGAAGATGTGGTAGATCATTATAAAGCTTTAAGCAAAGCAGGGCAGGATAGTGAACAGGCTTCAAATTCTTTCTTCTATGTTTCCAGTAGCGAATGGAATTTATATGATTTTATTGTTGAATTTGCTGAAATGCACGATTTGCCAAAGGCTGTGATTAAACTGAAAAAGATAAAAACCGGAATTTCAGATTTTATTAAAACGGGAAGGGGAAATCACGATCACAAATTTCAGAAGGTGAAAGATATTATCTCATTTTATCCAAATTTAGAATATGTTTTACTGGGAGACGATTCGCAGCAAGACGTTCATATTTACGAGCGAATCTGTAAAACTTATCCTGAAAATGTAAAATCGATTTATATTCGACAAACCGGCAAAGAACAGAAAGAAGAGATCAAAGAAGTTTTAAATAATATCGAAAGCTTAAATGTGAGTACCTGCTATTTTAAAAACAGTCAGCAGGCGATAAAACATTCTAAAGAACTGGAAATTATATAAGTTAAAATTCTTCGTGTTAAGTTATTCCTTTGAAGTGCTTATAGGTTCTTACGTAGTTTTAATAATTTTAAGCTCGAAAGTTTACAATCCAGATTCTGCATTTTAAAACACTTTTTTTGAAGCGGAGTCTTATCTTCGCATTCCGCTAAAATTTTTATTGTGAGTTTAGATCAATTTGTAATCAAAAAGCTTGGCCTGCCGGCTAAAAGCATTCAAAATACCATTAAATTACTTCAGGAAGATGCGACTGTACCTTTTATTGCACGCTATCGAAAGGAGCAAACCGGTAATTTGGATGAAACTCAAATTCAGCAAATATCAGAAGAGCTTCAATATTTTAATAATCTTGAAAAACGTAAGCAATCTATTCTTGAAGCGATTGAAAGTCAGGATGCACTTACCAATCAATTAAAAGCGAAAATTGAAAATGCTGAAAATATTACTATTATTGAAGATTTATACCTGCCATTTAAGAAAAAGAGAAAAACCAAAGCCGATACAGCAAGGGAAAACGGATTAGAACCTTTGGCAAAAATAATTATGGCCCAAAACGCGCCAGATATTTATTCCGCAGCCACAAAATTCGTTAAAAATAAGATCAATTCTGTAGATGAGGCGCTAGAAGGAGCAAAGCATATTATTGCTGAGTGGATCAACGAAAATCAATATGTTAGAAAACAAATAAGGAAGTTATATTCCAGGAGAGCTGAAATTTCTTCTAAAGTAGTCAAAGCAAAATCGATTGAAGAAGAAGCACAAAAATTTCAGCAGTATTTCGAGTGGAACGAGTCTTTAAAGCGAATTCCTTCACACCGATTCTTAGCCATTTACCGAGGTGATAAAGAAGGAATTTTAAAACTGAAGATTGAAGTAGATAAAACGGAAGCTTTAAAATTAATTACTGAATCCATTATCAAAAATCGGAATTCAAAGTCTACAGCTCTTATTGAGGAAGCCGCAACCGATGCATATTCGCGATTATTAAAACCGTCTTTTTTTACCGAATTTTTAAATGAAACTAAACTAAAAGCTGATGAAGAGGCGATAAAAGTTTTTTCACTGAACTTAGAGCAGTTACTTCTCGCACCACCATTGGGCGAAAAACGAATTTTGGCCATTGACCCTGGATTTAAATCCGGTTGCAAGGTGGTGTGTTTAGATGAAAATGGAAAGTTAGAGCACAACGAAAATATCTATCCACATCCGCCAAAAAATGAGCGTAGTCTTGCAGCGAAGAAAATAAAATCACTGGTGAATGCACATAAAATTGAAGCTATTTCTATAGGAAATGGTACAGCAAGTAGGGAAACCGAGCAGTTTATAAAATCGATTCCGTTTGATCGTGATATTGAGGTTTATGTGGTAAATGAAGCCGGAGCTTCAGTTTATTCTGCTTCAAAAGTAGCCAGGGAAGAATTTCCTAATTACGATATTACCGTTCGTGGTGCAGTTTCTATTGGTAGAAGGCTAAGTGATCCTTTAGCAGAATTGGTGAAAATCGATCCAAAATCTATTGGAGTAGGACAGTACCAGCACGAAGTAGATCAAATTTTATTAAAAAAGCGTTTGGATACCACGGTGATGAGCACCGTAAATAAAATAGGAATCAATCTGAACACCGCCAGTAAAGAATTACTTTCTTATGTAAGTGGATTAGGACCCTCCTTAGCTGAAAATATTATAAAAATACGAACGGAAAATGGTGCTTTTCAGTCTAGAAAAGAACTACTAAAAGTTCCACGTTTAGGAGCCAAAGCCTTTGAGCAGTCGGCTGGATTTTTAAGAATTAGAAATTCTAAGAATCCTTTAGATAACTCAGCAGTACATCCTGAAAGTTATCACTTAGTTACGAAAATGGCGGAAGACCTTTCTGTCGATATTTCAGAATTGGTGGGAAACAAGAATAAACTTCAGGAAATAAAATTAAAGCAATATACCACGGAAAAAACGGGATTACTTACTTTAAAAGATATTCTGGCCGAATTAGAAAAACCCGGCGTAGATCCAAGAGAGAAGATTAGTATGTTTTCGTTTGATGAAAGCATACGCGAAATAACCGATTTAAAACCGGGAATGAGGTTGCCAGGATTGGTGAATAATATTACTAATTTTGGCTGTTTTGTGGATATTGGTTTAAAACAAAGCGGGTTGGTACATATCTCGAAATTATCTAATACTTATGTGAACGATGTCACCCAGATCGTCCGTCTAAATCAGGAAGTTGAGGTTACCGTTTTAGAGGTTGATCTGGATAGAAAAAGAATTCAGCTTTCCATGGTAGATTAATAATAAAAATCCCTGCAATTTGCAGGGATTTTTATTATAAAGGTTTTCTAGTAACGTCTTCTAGGCTTAAACTCTTCCTGATCGTAAAAATCATCATCTTTTCTTATCCGGCCTTTACGTCTTGATTCGATTTCAGCATCAGTTACATACTCTTTTTCTCTAACCCAGTTTCCGTCATCATCATAAGTTCTTGTTGGTTTAAAAGCAGGATCTGGATTTCCTGATGTAGCCCTTAATTTTGCTCGCTCTCTCTCCATTCGTTCTTCAGTAGTTTCTTCACGGTCATGAAGAACTTCAGATTTATATTTTAAATTCGCTTTTTCCCTATCAATACGCTGCTGCGTTTCATCCTCATTGTAACCTGAAGGCTGAACTGTTTTTCTTGCACTGTATTTTCCATCCACGATTTCGTCTTTACTCAAGCTCTCCTGTTTTCCTTTAATTTCATTTGGACGATAATTTTGTTTATAAGAAGAAAGGATCTGTTTTTCGTAATTTCTTGAAATAGGTTCTCCTGTGCGATAGCGTTTAGTTTCGGCAAACGTATTATAATCCAGTGAATTGGTATGTACGTATTTATCTTCAGGATAGATATCGATTAAACCTATGGGGATAATAATATGATTTTCACCATCTTTATTGATAAACTCCTTAAACCCAGTATCATTATTGACTGAAAAAGGATCATGGTTTTTATCGATTATCGACTGATTTACTTCGACATCTACATACACTACTTTTCCTAATTCTTTATTCGCAAGAAGGTTGTCTACTTTACCAATACTTTTGGCATCCCGATCTCTTACTTCCCAACCACGAATATCGTGATCATGCTTGGCTATTTTATAATCCCCTAATTCACTTAAACTATATAAATGCTTTTCGTTGGTTTTCATAATTTGTTGATTTTATTGGTTAATTGTGGTTAAATTTCGAATGTTGGTATATTCGATGCTGCCTGATCGCTGTTTAGACCAATTTCTTCCATTGAACTTTCACTGTCATTATCATCGTTTTGTGCGCTTCCGTAGAAATACAGAAATGCCAGTACTCCCACAACGATAAGAACAATGATCCATGGCCAAATTTGTTTCTTCTTCTCAATTCTTATTTCTGCCATAACTCTTTAATTTATGATTAATTAGTACTAAAAGTACGCTACTGCACTACTAAATTGATTTAATTAAAAAGCAAACAATTGTTAATTAACTAATTATATAGAGCAGTTGCTAAAAACTCATAAAAAAAGCGAAACCAGATTGCTCTGATTTCGCCTTCATAAAAAGGAATTTAATTGTTATTTAAATGTACCCGATGGAAATACCACAACACTTTCGTGACCATTTTTTCCTACAGTAGAAACACCAAAGAAAAAATTATCGATTACAATGCCATCTAAAGTAAATTCTGTAACCTCTTTCACAAATCTCGAATGTTGCCATTGTGGAGCGGTGGTATCACGCCAATAAATTTTGTAACCGGCAGCATCTTTTACAGCTTCCCATCTTAGCTTGGTATTGGCCTCTACAATTCCGCCAATTTCAACTTTTGCCGGAGCTGGTGGAGCCCAGGCTAAACTTGCCAGGTTAATGGCATTTACAGTGGTTAGTTTTTTTGCATAATCAAAATTAACACCTTCGATCACATCGCCGTATTCAATACCGTTTTCAGTTCTTATATCCTGGTGTTGACGATTATAATTTTCATGAGCTTCCATAATTCGTACACCGGCAAAACCAAGATCGTTAAATGGCCTATGATGCCCACCACGACCAAATCTGTCTAAACGATAGATCATCATGGGATTCATTTCTGGCATATAAATTTCAGTGGTTTTATGGATATATCGTGCTAACTGTCTTGAAATTCCATCTACTTCACCGCCGTAAAAACGTCTCATATTTCGTTCGTTTTCTGTTTCGGTAGGAGGAACAGGTTCTGAAAAAATTCTGAAGTCACGATTACTAATCACACCGTCCACCCCTTCAATATTCCCGATCATATCGTTGTTTAAAATACCAATGATATCCCAGTTGTTCTTTTTAGCATATTCAGCTAGGCCTTTACCACCAAAAAGTCCCTGTTCTTCACCGCTTAATCCTACATAAACAATGCTGCTTTCGAATTCGTACTGGGATAAAACACGAGCCGCTTCCATGGTGCCGGCCATTCCGCTTGCGTTATCATTGGCTCCGGGAGCGTCAATTTTAAAGTTCATTGTATTGCTGGCACGAGAATCGATATCACCGCTCATAATAATATAGCGGTTAGGATATTTTGTTCCCTTCTGAATAGCAACAACATTTACAACCCATGCGTCTTTTGGTATTCTGCTGCCATCTTCTTTAGTCACAAAGTCCTTTTGATAAAAAACATCCATACAGCCACACTGTGAAGCTATATTATCGAACTCAGACTTTATCCAACGGCGGGCAGCGCCAATTCCACGTTTATCAGAAACAGTATCACTAAAAGTATTACGTGTTCCAAAACTTACAAGTTTTCGAATATCCGCTTCAATACTATCAGCCGATATTTTTGAAATTATATCATAGATTTTTGTATCGGTTTCTTGTGCTACTATAGTTTCTTTAGAAAATAATAGTGCAGCAAAAATCAATAAGTTAAGAGGTAATTTTTTAAACATATATAAGGTTTTTGGATTGGTAATTTACATAAACTTTGGCTGTTCATGCAAATAAGTATGTATGCTAATAAAAAAAGCTGCTCATAATTGCTGAACAGCTTTTAAATAAAATATTAGCCTACTATTACATTTTTGGTAAAAATACGGTGTCGACTACATGAACAACTCCATTAGACTGGTGAACATCTGCAATCGATACGGAAGAAATATTACCACTTGCATCTTTTATTTTTAGTATATCACCATCCATCATTGCGGTAATTGTTTGACCGTTTACAGTTTCGAATGAAGCCATTCCGTTACCTTTTTTTATCGCTTTCATAATTTTAGCTGCATCATATTTTCCTGCAATTACATGATAAGTTAAAATGGCCTGTAATTTAGTTTTGTTTTCTGGCTTAAGTAATGTTTCTACCGTTCCAGCAGGAAGTTTTTCGAAAGCACTGTTTGTAGGAGCAAAAACGGTAAAAGGACCGTCACTGCTTAAAGTACCTACAAGATCTGCTGCTTTTACAGCGGCTACTAAGGTGGTGTGATCCTTAGATTGCGATGCGTTCTCTACAATTGTTTTAGAAGGATACATTTCAGCACCACCAACCATCTTTGTTTTCTGAGCGCTTAAATTGTTGAAAATAAATAATACAAGAGTAAAACTTAGCAAAAATGATAATTTTTTCATAATAAAAGTATTTTTTAGTTACATCATATAAACGAGAAGCTACTCCTGTTTGGATTTTTAAACTATCATAATAAATACTTAAAATGATAAATATTAAAGATTATTGCATTGGAATGGAGCTTATGTAATTCGATTCGGTTTCTTTCAGCCCAGTGCTCAAAAGAAAAATACTTATATAATATGTGCTTATGGAGTAGCCTTCAGGTGGCTTATTTAAAACTCTTCGTAAAAAAAGGAGATGGAGTGGGTAAGAATGTAGGTAAAACATGGATATAAAAAAAGCCCCGAATTATTCTCGGAGCTTTTTCTTAAAAATTATATTATTTAGCTAGCTTTCATTTCATGAATTTCAGCTTTAGCTTCATTTATTTTTTCTTCAGATTTTGAATTAGAAAAATTTGCTTTTGTCTTCGCTTTTAAAGCATCAATTTTATGACCTACAGAATCTGAAAAATCTGTAACTCGGCCTTTAGCTCCTTTATAATAGTTATCACTAGTATCTGCAATTGCTTTTCTGGTATCTTTCCCTTTCTTAGGTGCAAATAAAAGACCTGCAACAACACCTGCAGCAGCTCCTGATAATAATCCTATTAAAATTTTTCCTCCTGATTTCATAGTTAAGTTTTTATAGTTCGTAAATTATTCTGTCGTAAAATTATTAATAAACAGGCTCATAGCCTTATTTTTGGAGTTAATCTTGATATAAACTTTTGGAATTTTTCTCAATATTTTTAACAACTATTGTTCGATTAATTTTACTACTCATCTAGAAATGATTTTAAGATTTCCCTAACCCGTTTCGTATCATTTACGTAATAGTTTGCGCTGGTTTTCTTTATACCCACTTTAACCGTATAGGACTTTTTAGGTAATTCCTCAAACATATATTCATCGGTCCAGTCGTCGCCAATTGCAAAAATGAAATCATAGTTATGGCCAACAAGTTTTTTGGAAGAGGCCTTACCTTTATTTACCCCACTACTTTTTATTTCCAATACTTTATTACCAGCTAAAACACTTAAACCGCGATTAGAAACAAGACCTTTTAAGGTATTAGATAGTTCATTAGCCCTAATCTCTCCAAGTTCTGGATCGGCCTTGCGATAATGCCATGCTAAAGAATAGTTTTTTTCCTCTAAAAATGTTCCCGGGGTACGGTCTACAAAACTTTCGATCACCGGTCTTACGGCATCCATCCATTCGTTTTTTACATTCTCAGATAGCTCCCATTCACAATTTTTTTGACGCATCCATGCCCCATGTTCAGAGATTAACTCTATAGATGTTCCTTTCCACCAATCGCCAAGGGTTTCTTTATCGCGACCACTGATAATGACAACATCTGTATTTTTTTGATCATTAAGCTGGGTTACTAAATCAATAAGTTCCTGGTCTGGGCGAGCATCTTCGGGTTTATCTACAAAATCTACCAGAGTTCCGTCATAGTCAAGAAACAATACTCTTTTTTCTGAACTTTTGTAATCTTCAATTAATTGTTCAGCTACTTTTGGAGATATACGAATAGATTCAAATGAGCGTCTATTATCTTCCGTATTGATTAATGCACTCATAAAGTCCTTTGCCCATTTTTCTACATCGTAGCGTTTTAAACGTTTCTGAAGAATTTTATTTCTTTCGATTTGTTCTTCCTTAGGCATATTGATGGCTTGTTTTAAAGTCAGTGCAATTTGCTCAAAATTATTAGGATTGATAATCAGGGCTTCATTCATCTCATGTGCCGCTCCCGCCATTTCACTTAAGATTAATACCCCGGTATGATCTGTTCTCGTAGCGATATATTCTTTAGCAACAAGGTTCATTCCATCTCGGATAGGGGTTAGTAAAGCAATATCACAAGAGGTATAAAGATCAATAAGATTATCAAAGGGCATCGAGCGATAAAAATACCAGATAGGTGTCCAGCTTACCGTAGAGAATTTACCATTTATACGTCCTACTAATTCGTCGATCTCCCGTTTTAAGCGTTGATATTGCGGCACATTAGAGCGTGATGGCACTGCCAACATAACAAGACGGACTTTCTCAATAAACTCTGGATATTTTTCCAGAAAATATTCAAAGGCCCTGATTCTATTGGCGATACCTTTAGTATAATCCAATCTATCAATACTTAGGATTAATTTTGCATCGGGCGTTGCTTCTAGGTGAAGATCTAATCGTCTTTGTAATTCGGATTGTTCGTCTTCGCTTCCTCGGAAGTGATTTAAAGCGGCTTCCTCAAATTTCTTGTAATCGATCCCCATTGGGAACGAATCTACTTTAACAATCCTTTCAGGTAATGTAATTTCATTGAAATCTACCTGATATCTTAAAATACGACTCACTGAACTCAAGAAGTGACGTTCGTAATCGTAGGTATGAAAACCAATAAGATCTGCGCCTAACATTCCCTCTAAAACAGATTCACGCCAGGGGAGTGTTCTAAAAACTTCGTAAGAGGGAAAGGGAATATGATTAAAAAAGCCGATAATAGCTTCAGGTTCTTCATCCCTAATCAATTTTGGCACCAGTAGTAACTGGTAATCATGTACCCAAACGCGGTCTCCTTCTTCATAATATTTAAGGACTTCTTTGGCGTATTTTATATTTACCTGTTTATAGGTTTCCCAAAAATTATATTCGGCTTCAGTATATTCCATAAAATAATGGAATAATGGCCAAATAGTACGATTGCTAAAACCATAATAAAAACCTTCGACCTCTTGTTCGGTGAGATTAACGGCGACGCAATCTTCAGCTTTCGCTTTTTCTTTCACTTCATCTTCAAGATGATCCGGAATTTCTTCTTTGGTTAAGCCACTCCATCCAATCCAAATACTGTCTCCATCTTTATGAAAAGATTTAAGCCCTGTGGCTAATCCACCAACGCTAGGGGTGACTCGAAGTTGATCGTCTTCTAATGATATTTTAAGGGGTAGACGGTTAGAAATAATAATAGTTTTACTCATAATTATATGCTAATGCTGTTGTTGCCAATTTGAATTTTATTAAATTTCGGGAATTCATTTTAGAATACCATTCTTTTAAAAGAAATTTAAGATATATGGACAATTTAGATTACGGAATAATCGGGAATTGTAAGAGTTGTGCGCTTGTATCCAAGACAGGATCTTTAGACTGGTGTTGTTTACCAGCATTTGATTCGGCTGCTGTATTCGCAAAAATCCTGGACGAACAAAAAGGCGGTAGCTTTGAGTTTAAAGTTAGTGATGATTACAATATTTCGCAAGAATACCTTTGGGAAACCAATATTTTATCTACGGTTTTCGATAATGGTGAAGATGCTTTTCAGCTTATCGATTTTATGCCTAGATACCCAAGAGACGACGGCTCTTATTACTCCCCACCCGATATTATTCGTTTTTTAAGACTTTTAAAGGGGAAACCTAAATTTAAAGTTATTTATAATCCCAGATTAGATTTTGCCAGGGAAGAAACTCATAACGAGAATAAAGGGAATTATATTAAAAGTTATACAGTTGAAGGCAAATACGATTCGCTTTTTTTCTATTCCAATCTCGATTTGGATGATATTCTTCAACAAAGGGAAATTACACTTACTGGTAATGCTTATTGTTTAATAGGCTATCATGAAAAATTGATTACTCAGTCCCTAGATCGTTCCTATTTAAAATTCCAGCGTACAAAGACTTACTGGATGAACTGGAGTGAGAAGACTACACGGTATTCTCATTACAGTAATGAAATAATGCGTAGTGCCCTGGTTTTAAAATTGCTTAGTTATAAAAAATCAGGTGCTGTACTTGCTGCAGCAACAACTTCGCTACCAGAAACGATAGGGGAGGAACGAAACTGGGATTATCGTTTTTGTTGGATTCGTGATGCTTCAATGGTCATTAAGGTAATGGCAGGGCTTGGGCACGTAAAATCTGCTCGTGAATTTTTACAGTTCATTATAGATATCATACCAGATAAGGATGAAAAAATTCAGATTATGTACGGTATTGATGGACAAAAAGAGCTTACCGAACATATTTTGGATCATTTAAGTGGATATAAAGGATCGTATCCGGTTAGAACAGGAAATGCTGCTTACATCCAAAAGCAAAATGATATCTACGGAATTTTGATGGAAGTAATCTATCAACAATTCCTTCAATTTGAAACTTCACTTGAAAATAGTGAAGAACTCTGGACGGTTGTTCGTGGTATCGTTATGATTGTTGAAGAAAACTGGCAAAAACCGGATAAAGGCATTTGGGAGTTACGAACCGAAGATCGCCATTTCGTATTTTCTAAATTATTATGTTGGGTGGCAGTGGATCGTGCTATAAAAATAGGGGAGGTGTTAAGAATGGGAATTAATGATACCCATTGGAAAACCCTTCGCGCCGAGATCTATGATGATATTTATAACAATGGCTGGAATGAAGAGAAGCAGGCCTATACCCAGTCTTATGGTTCACCAGATCTTGATGCCAGTACTTTATTAATGGAATCTTACGGATTTATAGATGCTAAAGATCCTCGCTTTGTAAGTACGGTTAAGGCCACAGAGAAAGAATTATGTAACGATGGTTTAATGTACCGCTATAAAAACAAAGATGATTTTGGATTACCTTCTTCTTCCTTTACCATTTGTACATTTTGGCTAATTAATAGCCTTTATAAAATTGGGGAAGATGAAAAATCTAAAGCACTTTTTGAACAATTACTATCTTATAGTAATCACCTTGGGTTATTTAGTGAAGATATCGATTTTAAAACCAAACGATTATTAGGGAATTTCCCACAAGCTTATTCGCATTTAGCCTTGATAGAAACGGCTGCAAACTTTAGTAAAGGGCATGCTTCTGAAGAAAATGCATTTAGTGGCTTTTAAATGTAATCTTCTTCGAGAACTAACTATCCAAGGCAGAATTAGATTGTAAAAATTTATGATTTAAAACTGCTTTCTTTATTAAGTTTGATGATGATAATTGAAACAAAAAATCCCCATATTTTATGGGGATTTTTTGTTTCAATTTTTTATTGCGTAGTGGTTGAAGGATTTTTTTCGGGAGAAATGCTTTCTGAAGGATTTTGATCCTGTTGTGGTAATACCACGCGGGTTTTCGGTAAACTGTGCGGATAGTTTTTGCGAATAAAATCAATAATTTTTTCACGAATATAAACCCTAAGATCCCAGGCAGTAGGGGAATCTTTTGCACTGACTAATATTCTTATTTGCACCGATTTTTCAGTAGCATCAGTTACCTGCAACACATTTACCTGCTTATCCCAAAGTGGTGAACCTTCTAAAAGTCCGGTTAGTTCAGCTCTAATAGCGTCAAAAGAAACATCGTAATCGGTATATAGAAAAACGGTGCCCATAATATCAGCCGATTTTCTTGTCCAGTTCTGAAAGGTATTTTCAATAAAATAGGTTGAGGGCACTACTAACCTTCTTTTATCCCAAATTTTTACAACTACATAAGTTAAGGTAATTTCTTCAATCCAGCCCCATTCACCTTCTACAATAACAGCATCCTGTAAACGAATGGGCTGTGTAATGGCAATCTGTATTCCTGCCAGTAGCGTTCCAATAGCTTTTTGGGCTGCTAAACCAAGGATAATCCCGGCAATTCCGGCCGAAGTAAGTAAGCTTAAACCAACTTGCCGAATACTATCAAAACTCATTAAAGAAATACCTATAGCCAATATTATTAGAATAAAGATCACTATGTTTTCAAGAATCGTAAACTGGGTATAGACCTTTCTCGCTTTAAGGTTATCGTCAGTATTTACATCATATTTTTTTAAAAGACGTTCTTTAAAAACCTTTAAAAAAACAATCAAAAACCAGGTAAAGCTTATTATAATTCCAATAGTACTGGAATGTTTTATAAGTCTAATTAGTTCCTTATTGGAAAATACATCTTCAAGAAGACAAAGCTTAAGGAATAAAGAGAGCAAAAATATAAGTAAGGGAATTCTAATCCGGCCCGCAAGGTTAACTGGAAGTATATTTTTAGGATCTTTCCCAATTTTTTTAATGATAAAAAAAGCAATAACAAATACAACGACTACTGCTAAAATTCCTACAATTAAATACGAAGTGTTCAATGCTTCGTCGTTTAGTATGTTTTGGGTCATTTTTCTGGATTTTGTTCTTAATTTATATAAAATCCATTTAAATACTTTTATACTTAAAACTATTTTAACTGAAAAGGTTTTCGCATTCCGAAGGCTGTTTTAGAATTATTGCTTAGAGTTATGAGAAGGAAATTCCTGAACTCTTACTCTTGAAGTCGCTAAGAATTGCCCATCTTCTAAACTACTTATATAACTTACCAGTTCTTCCCTAAGTTCACAATGTAGGTCCCAAGCCTCTATAGCATCCTTGGCACTACAAAGAAATCTTATTTGTATAGATTTTTCAGTTGTATCAACTACCTGCACCACCGGTGGTTTTTTCTCATCCCAGCTTTCTTTGGTTTCAAGAATTTCTTTAAATTTTTTTCTAACTTTTTTTACATCGATCCTATAATCAGCGTAAATACTTATAGGGCGTATTTGGTGAGCTGAGGTCATAGACCAGTTTTCAAAACTATTCGAGATCACCTGTTTTAAAGGAACGACAATGCGGCGCCAATCCCAGGTTCTCACCACCATATAAGTAAAGCGAATATCTTCTACGTATCCCCAGTTATCATCGATGATAACGGTATCTCCAATTCTGGCAGGTTTTGTAATGGCAATTTGTATTCCGGCAATAATATTTCCTAAGGTACTTTGAGCGGCAATACCAAGAATCACCGTGGCAACCCCAGCTGAAGCCATTAAGGAAATGCCTAATTTTTCAAGAGATCTAAATTGTGATAAGATCACAGAAGCACCAAATATAATCACGATAAAAGTAACTATTCTTCTGGCCACAGATATGTAAGTTAGCATTTTTCTGGCTTCAGAATTTTCTTCCATAGTGGTATCCCCAATCTTATTTTCTGCGACATACAGCATAAAAGAATCAACCATTCTCATAAAAAACCAGGTAACTGAACCAATAACCACAATTAAAAGTATAGCATAGAGGGTAGTTGCAAAGGATCCGGCAAACGAAATTAGATTATTCAATAAGAGATAAAATGATAAAACACCAATCGCTACGCCCGCCGGAGTGGTTAGTTTATCTGAGATATTTTGGATCCATCTTTTTTTAGATTTATTTAGAAATTTTTTAAGGTAAAAGGAAAAAAGTTTTCCAATGTAATAGCAAAGTAATATGAGCAGTAATGCCCCCACAAACTTCCAAACAGGCATGTTCCATAATTTTATTCTGGCCCAACCGGGCATCATTCTATCCAACTTTCTAGGACCATATACCTTATAAAGTGCATCGATATTTTCTACAGTATTGGGGGAGATCAACCAAAATGCACCATAATCTTTATATTTTACCCGTTGCAGTCTGAGCACGTAATCTATGCCATCTAATTCAACTTCACCAAAGACAATACTTCTACGAGGATTTCCTGCTACAGCTTTATTTGTACTGGTTTGTATATCGATCTGTCCATCAGGTCTATCGGGTAGATCATCCCAGTTTAGCTTTACTCGTTGATTGATTACAAAATAAAGTTTCTCTGCTAGAAGCGCCGCATCTTTATGGGATAGATTCGAAGGTAATAGATTTAAGTTTAAAGCATATGCTGCCTTTTTATAATCATTTTCCCTTGAGCTTACGATAAAGTATTCTAATGTTGCCTGAGGTGTCTGGAAATTTACGTTATTGGGAGGTAAACCAATACTTTTATTCACTCGGTTTAAAACATAATAGGCTTCATTATATTCTTTAATGGCATTGCTTTTAAAGTCTCCTTTCTCTTTAATCGTTGGAGTTTTACCGGGCAAACCTGTACCAGATTTTTGCGAGGTAGAATCTTGTGATTGCTGAGCGTTAAGCAACTTACAATTTAGAAAGAAGAATAATAGAAAACAGAACAGCGTTGAATAGTTTTTTCTCATACCTTACAATTTACAGGGTTTTTAGCAAAAAATTATTAGAGCTTTGTTAAAGCTATATGAGTTTAATTTCAATCATAATTTTTAATAATTATAGTGCAACCATTGTTATAGAAAAACATCTACTAATAAACTAATCAATGTATATGATGAAATATTTATTACTATTTATTTGTACAATTTCGCTTCAGTCATGTATCTACTGGGGTGGTGATGACGAAATGATGCATGGTAGCAGATATACCCCAATTACACAAACAAGACAAACTTTAGAGAGCACAATTGAGCGTAAATCAGCTAGACCGGTTAGTAATGCCGGGAAAATTTATGTGAAAGATCAATTTTTGTTTATAAACGAAGAGGAAGAAGGTTTTCATATTTACAATAACCAAGATCCCGGAAATCCAGAAGCAATTTCATTTTTAAAAGTTCCCGGAGCGACAGATTTAGCGATACGCGGGAATACTATATTTGTTCATCATTATGTAGATCTACTTTCCATAGAATTGAATTTAAACACGAATGAAATTCTAACTATGACTAGAACTCCAGATGTTTTCCCTCAGCTGAATTCGCCAGACGGTTATGAAGCAGCGTATTTTGATATTCCTGCAGATCAAATAATTGTTGGCTATCAACCTAAAAATTAGACGATGAAAAAAATTGTAATTATTGTATTGGTGGTTTTGCTGAGTGCTTGCAGCTCAGATAGTAGTGATAGGGGAAATATTACTGATGGCCAAGGGGGGAGTTTAGCACGTTTTACTCTTTCCGGAAATTATTTATATACAGTGGGGGAAGAATCTTTAAGTGTATTTGATGTTTCAAATACTGAAAATCCTGTTTTTAAAGGAAACACCTATATAGGTTTTAATATTGAAACCTTGTTTGGACTTGGCGATAAGCTTTTTGTAGGAAGTCAATTAGGAATGTACATTTATGATATTTCTTCTCCCGAAAATCCATTGCGATTGGCAGAAGTAAGCCACATTAGAAGCTGTGATCCTGTAGTTTCTTCAGGTGATTATACCTATGTAACCTTGCATACCAATTCTGCCTGCCAGGGAAACATCAACCAGTTAGAGATTTATAATACTGAAAACCCGCTTTATCCTGAATTATTAACGACCGTACAAATGAATCAGCCTATAGGTTTAGGTTTATATAATCATTACTTACTGGTAACCGATTTAGATATAGTGCGGGTCTTAGATGTATCTCAACCTCAATATCCAAACTTTGTGTCGTCTATTCCTGTGAAAGGTTTTGATGTGATTATTAGGGGGGACGAATTATTTGTGATTGGAGACGAAAGCCTTACACAATTTGAGCTTTCTATTGGGGAGGATGAATTGATTTATACGGAAAGAGGTAGTATTGAATTTTAGTCTTCCACTTTATATTGGTTCTATAAAAATCCTTTTTTTAATGAGTAAATTTGAAGCTTAAAATTTTTAAAATTGAATGAAAATGAAAAAATACCTTTTAATTCTTAGCCTATGTAGCCTTCATCTACTTACGGTGAGTTGTGAAAAACATACATCTCCTGTGAAAGATGGAGCAAAACCGGAACTGATTTCTGATGAGTTTATATTTACAGAAGGCCCGGCTTCTGATAAGGAGGGAAATGTATATTTTACCGATCAGCCTAATAATCAAATTTTAAAGTGGGACGCAAAAAGTAATTCCATTTCAGTTTATATGAAAGATGCAGGTCGTTCTAACGGAATGTATTTTGACGATGATCAAAATTTGTGGACCTGTGCCGATGAAAATTTTCAGCTATGGAAGATAAGTCCAGATAAAGAAGTAAGCGTTGTTTTAGACGGTCACGAAAACAAGGCATTTAATGGCCCTAATGATTTATGGATGGATGAAAAGGGCGGTTTTTACTTTACAGATCCTTACTATCAAAGAGAATACTGGGAAAGAAAATCTCCTGAGATGGAGAAAAGAAAAGTGTATTACCTGAGTCCAGATCATAAAACCGTAACACCCGTAGCAGAAGGTTTTGTACTTCCAAACGGAATTATTGGTTCTTCTAAAGATCAGGTTTTGTATGTTTCAGATGTTTCAAAAGAAAAAGTGTATAAGTATCAAATACAGGATAACGGTACACTAACCGATAAAGAGCTTTTTGCTGATATGGGCTCTGACGGAATGACCTTAGATAATGAAGGAAATTTATATGTTACCGGCGATGGAGTTGTTGTTTTTGATAAAGAAGGCAATAAAATAGATCATATTCAAATTGATAAAGATTGGACAGGTAATGTTACTTTTGGTGGAGCCAATGAAGATATTTTGTTTATTACCGCTTCCGATGCGGTTTATAAACTTCCAATGAAAACTCACGGGATTCGATGGAATTATTAAATAAAAGAGGCTGTCTAAAAACGTCATTCTGAATTTGCCTGTCGGCAAACAGTTTCATTTCAGAATCTCATCATATTGATATTCAATCTTTATGAGGACCTGAAACAAGTTCAGGTTGAAGAAAATTGACTTTTAGACATTTAATCTCGATTATCAATAAAAAAAGAGGCTACCTTGCTTAAGGGTAGCCTCCAAATTCACTTAAACCAGAAAATACTTAAAAACAATACTTATTTTCTGCGATTAATTTATCGGCAATTTCAGTTCTTAATTTGACGACGTTGGGGAAATTATCGTATTTCGTGAAACGCTTTAATCCCATTAACATCATTCGTAATTCGTCTCCTTCAGCGAAAGAAATAATTCCTTCTTTGGCTTTGGCGTTGATTTTTTCAACGGCATTATAAAGGTAAAGCTGAGACATTGCTATTTGTTCTTTTTGGGTATCTTCCCCAAAACGTTTCGCGTTCTTTTCGGTTCTTAAAATAGCCGATTCTGCCATATATACTTCAATTAGAATATCTGAAGCAGCCAATAATAATTGCTGATGTTCTTCCAGCTGTGGTCCAAATTTTTGAACAGCACTACCGGCAACCATTAAGAATACTTTTTTCAGCTTTTTGATCATTTCTTTTTCTTCTGCAAATAATTCAGAATAATCAGGTTTATCGAAAGATGGAATTCCCATTAATTCTTCTCCTACGGCTTGTGCAGGTCCTAAAAGATCTACGTGACCTTTCATCGCTTTTTTCACGAGCATTCCTACTGAAAGCATTCGGTTAATTTCGTTGGTACCTTCATAGATTCTTGAAATACGAGCATCTCGCCAAGCCGCTTCCATAGGGGTGTCGGCAGAGAATCCCATTCCACCAAAAATCTGAATTCCTTCATCGGAGCAATGCTGAATATCTTCAGAACAGGCTACTTTTAAAATAGAACATTCAATTGCATATTCTTCTACTCCTTTTAATTCGGCTTCAGAATGAGAATTTCCACTTTCCATACGAAGGTGAATTCGGTCTTCTATATTTTTAGCCGCTCTGTAGGAAGCTGATTCGCCTACATAAGCAGAAGTTGCCATTTCGGCTAGTTTTTGTTTAATCGCTCCAAATTGTGCAATGGGTGTTTTAAACTGAACTCTTTCATTAGCATACTTGACGGCATTTTCGGTCACCCGACGTTGTGCATCTAAACAAGCCGCTGCCAGTTTAATTCTACCTACGTTTAAGGCATTCATCGCGATTTTAAAACCTTCACCGCGACCCGCTAACATATTTTCTACAGGGACTTTGGTTTCATTAAAAAATACCTGACGGGTAGAGGAGGAGTGAATCCCTAATTTCTTTTCTTCTTCCCCAAAGGAGATTCCGTTTTCTTTATCGTTTTCTACGATAAATCCGGTGATGTTTTTATCATCTTCAATACGTGCAAAAACGATGAACACATTCGCAAAACCGGCATTTGAAATCCACATTTTTTGTCCGCTGATGCTGTAATATTTTTCATCATCAGAAAGCACGGCTTTTGTTTTCCCTGAATTGGCATCACTACCTGCGCCCGGTTCAGTTAAACAATATGCACCAAACCATTCTCCGGTGGCTAATTTTGGGACATATTTTTTCTTTTGCTCTTCGGTACCATATAATGTGATCGGCATTGTACCAATCCCGGTATGTGCTCCAAAAGCGGTAGCGATCGATCCGGTAGCTCCCGAGATATAATCGCAAACCAGCATTGTAGAAACAAATCCCATACCTAATCCATCATATTCTTCGGGTACGGCAACACCAAGAAAACCAAGTTCCCCGGCTTTTTGCATAATTTCTTCCGTAAGTGCGTAATCTTTTTTCTCGAATCTTTCCTTATGTGGAACGATTTCACGATCTACAAATTCTTTTACAGAATCACGCATCATCTTTTGCTCCTCGTTAAAATCTTCAGGAGTAAAAACATCGTCGCAGCTGGTTTCTTTTACTAAGAATTGACCACCGCGTAATATATCTTTTTGTTCAGTTGTATCACTCATTTTAATCCCCCTATCCCCCGAAGGGGGGAACTACCTATTGGAGGTTATAGGTTTTTATATTAAACATTTTGTTAGTTCTCAATTTAAATTCCTCCCCTTAGGGGAGGTTAGGTGGGGATTAGAATACCTCATAAACTCCCGCAGCACCTTGTCCGGTTCCTACGCACATCGTAACCATTGCGTATTTGTTGTTAAGCTTGCGTTTACGCATTTCATCAAAAATCTGAACAGATAGTTTAGCTCCGGTACAACCCAGCGGGTGACCCATAGAAATCGCTCCGCCGTTTACATTCACGATATCTTTGTTTAATCCTAATTCACGGATGACCGCTAGCGACTGAGAAGCAAAGGCTTCGTTCAATTCGATTAATGAAATATCATCTTGTTTTAACCCAGCTTGTTTGATGGCTTTGGGAATTGCTTTAACCGGTCCAACTCCCATAATTCTTGGTTCTACACCAACCGCAGTATAACTCACCATTCGGGCAATAGGTTCAAGATTGAGTTCTTTTACCATTTCTTCGCTCATCACCATTACAAAAGCAGCGCCATCACTCATTTGTGAAGAGTTTCCGGCAGTTACACTTCCGCCTTCTGCAAATACAGGACGAAGTTTATTCAATACCGCTTCAGAAGTATCTTTACGTGGTCCTTCATCTTTAGTTACGGTATAGCTTTTGGTTTTCTTTTTTCCGTCGCCATCTACATAAGTCTGATCTATGGTAATGGGAACAATTTGATCTTGAAAACGATCTTCTGCCTGTGCTTTTATGGCTTTTTGGTGAGAATTATAGGCAAACTCATCCTGGTCTTCCCGAGAAACTTTGTACTGATTGGCCACCGCTTCGGCAGTTAATCCCATTCCCCAGTAATAATCTTCGTGACCTTCTTTTGCCAGTTGATAATCGGGAACCGGTTTGTAACCTCCCATTGGGATGTAGCTCATACTCTCGGCACCACCGGCGATGATACAATCGGCCATTCCACTTTGAATTTTAGCGGAAGCAATAGCGATGGTTTCCAAGCCTGAAGCGCAATAGCGGTTTACCGTCATTCCGGCTACGTCTTCGGTTTTTAATCCCATTAAAGAGATTAACCGACCTACGTTTAAGCCTTGCTCTGCTTCGGGCATTGCATTTCCTACGATCACATCGTCGATACGATTTTTGTCAAATTCCGGAAGTTTATCCATCATATATTCGATGGTTTCCGCTGCCAGTTCATCTGGTCTTTTAAATCTGAACACACCTCGGGGTGCTTTCCCCACTGCGGTTCTGTATGCTTTTACTATGTATGCTGTTTTCATATATTTTCCCCCTCTAGCTCCCCCAAAGGGGGAGAACAAAAGGTATTTTTTTAGTTAAACAATATTCATCTAAATCCCTCCCCTCTGGGGAGGTTAGGTGGGGATATTAGTTTCTCAACGGTTTTCCCTTCTGTAACATATGCTGAAGGCGTTCTAAAGTTTTTCGTTCTCCGCAAAGGCTTAAGAAAGCTTCACGTTCCAGGTCTAATAAATATTGTTCGCTTACGTAAGAAGCTTCCGATAGGTCTCCACCAGCCATTACATAAGCCAGTTTGTTAGCGATTTTCTTATCGTGGTCGCTAATGTATTTTCCGGCATTCATCTGATCGGTTCCTACATAAAAAGCTCCTAAAGCTTGTTTTCCTAAAACTTTAATGTCTTTGCGCATAATTGGTTTGGTGTAGCCATTCTCTGCCATTAATAGCGCGTGTTTTTTCGCGATGGTTAATTGGTTGTCGCGGTTCACCACCACAATATCTTTTCCTTTTTGCAGAATATTGGTATCATAAGCTTCGTAAGCTGAGGTGGATACTTTTGCCATTCCGATAGTAAGGAAATTTTCGCGTAATCGGTTCAACTCTACATCATCTTTCTGGTAGGTATCAGAAGCTCTTAAGGTCATTTCTTTAGAACCTCCACCGCCGGGAATTACCCCAACACCAAATTCTACTAAACCAATATAAGTTTCGGCGTGAGCCACCACTTTATCGGCGTGTAACGAAAGTTCGCAACCGCCACCCAGTGCCATATTATGCGGAGCAGATACGGTTGGGATAGAGGAGTAGCGCATACGCATCATCGTATCCTGGAAGTATTTAATGGCCATATTCAGCTCATCATATTCCTGCTCTACTGCCATCATAAAGATCATACCGATATTAGCACCTACCGAGAAGTTTTTTCCGTCGTTCGATACTACCAGTCCGCGGTATTCTTTTTCAGCCAGATCGATCGCTTTGTTGATTCCGTCAAGTACATCACCGCCAATGGAATTCATTTTACTGCGGAATTCTAAATTTAGAATGCCATCACCTAAATCTTCAACGACAACGCCACTATTTTGGAATATGGCTTTAGATTCGCGAATATTATCTAAGATGATATAGGAGTCTTGTCCCGGAACTTTTACGTGTTCCTTTTTCGGAATTTCATAATAATAGGTGTTTCCTTCTTTTACGGAATAAAAGGAAGTAATACCGGCATCCACCATTTCTGAAACCCAAGCTGCAGGCTCGTAACCTTCAGCTTTCATCATTTCAATTCCTTTTTCTACACCAAGTGCATCCCAAACCTGAAATGGACCGTGTTCCCATCCAAAACCGGCCTGCATCGCATCATCAATTTTGTAGAGTTCATCAGTAATTTCTGGAATTCTGTGGGAAGCATAAGCAAATAATGCTGAAAAGTTTTTGCGGTAAAACTTTCCTGCTCTTCCTTCATCTTTAATTAAAACTTTATAGCGATCGCTAAGTTTATCGATGGTTTTGGTTTGCTCTAATACACTAAATTTCGCGCTTTTTCGATCGCGGAATTCCATTTTATCAAGATCAAGGGATTTGATTTCACTGGAACCATCTTCTTTCTTTTCTTTTTTATAAAAACCTTGTCCGGTTTTGCTTCCCAACCATTTGTTATCCATCATTATTTGGATGAAGTCTGGTAGTGCAAAAAGATCGTGAGCTTCATCATCAGGAACGTTTTCGTACAAACCGTTGGCAACGTGCACCAAAGTATCTAAACCAACAACATCTACAGTACGGAAGGTAGCCGATTTCTGGCGACCAATCACCGGTCCGGTTAACTTGTCGACCTCTTCAATAGTCATATCCATATCTTTTACCATATGGAACAAACTCATAATGCTGAAAATACCAACGCGGTTTCCGATAAAGGCCGGTGTGTCTTTGGCGATCACCGATTTTTTTCCAAGGAATTTTTTTCCGTAGTCATTGAGGAAATCTAATACCTCTCCTGAAGTATCGGGTCCTGGAATAATTTCGAATAAGCGTAAGTATCGTGGCGGATTGAAAAAGTGTGTTCCGCAGAAATGTTTCTGGAAATCTTCACTTCTTCCTTCGTTCATAAATTTGATGGGAATCCCGGAAGTATTGGAAGTGATTAAAGTTCCCGGTTTTCTATGCTTTTCAAGTTTTTCAAAAACCTGTTTTTTAATGTCGAGTCGTTCTACAACCACTTCGATAATCCAATCTACTTCAGAAACTTTAGCGATATCATCTTCTAAATTTCCGGTGGTTATGCGATTGGCAAAATCTTTATGATAAATAGGGGAGGGCTTGGATTTTAAAGAATTTTGAAGGGAATCGTTAACGATGCGATTACGCACTTCTTTATCTTCTAAGGTAAGTCCTTTTTTTTGCTCTTTTTCATTGAGTTCTCGCGGAACAATGTCGAGCAGTAACACCTCGACGCCAATATTGGCGAAGTGGCAGGCGATACCGCTACCCATAATTCCTGATCCAATGACAGCAACTTTATTGATTGTTCGCTTCATAATTATTTAGCTGAGGTTTCAGGTTTATAAATTTTTTTATTATTAATTAATTCCATTATCGTATTTGCTACTTCGATAAAGGTTCTAAGATCTTCTTCACTAACATTTTCTTTTACGGCTTCATCAAATCTTAATACCACACCTTTAGAGAAATTACGCATTTCCAGACCAAAATTTGTGAGATTTATAAGAACGCTACGACCATCTTCTGGATTTCTTTTACGAACGATTAAACCTTTATCTTCCATGGTTCTTAGAATTCGGCTAAGGCTTGTAGCCTCCATACCCATTTTTGGGCCCAGAGAAGTAGATGGAGTACCTTTTTCTGGATCTATACTAAGTAAAGCAAAACCCGTTGCCATAGTACTACCGGCTTTGCCGGCTTCTTCATTATACATTTTAGAAACAGCCATCCAGGTAGCTCTCAAAACATAATCTATCGTTTTTTCTTTCATATTTTTCCCTTCCGAAGGATTTAATCAGTTAAGATGATAATTTTTGGGTACTTCTGAGGTGCAAGCCTCCCAAATGTAATAAAAATATACTATGCATGCATAATAAATAAATGTAAATTTTGTTAATATTATATTATTTATACTTTAATTTTTAGACTAAACAAAAAAATCCCCTTGATTGGGGATTTTTATTCAATAAATTAAATGTTATTTTGAATTATTGATGATCGTATATGAGGTTATAAAGATCACTATATTTTTCTTTTACATTCTTTCGCTTCACTTTCATGGTAGGAGTCAGGTGACCATCTTCAACAGTCCATACCTCTGGGGTTAATTTGAAAGTTTTTACCTGTTCCCAGTGACCAAAATTTTTGTTATAAAAATCTATATCCTGCTGAATGCGATCGATCACCAATTGATTATTAGCAATTTCTTTTTCACTTTTATCTCCAAGATCAATGTTTTTACGCGAAGCCCATTCACGTACAAAATCAAAATTGGGTTGAATTAGGGCGGCAGGCATTTTTTCTCCTTCTCCCACTACCATTATTTGCTCAATAAACTGTGATTGCTTCATGGTATTCTCCAGAAGTTGCGGTGCTACATATTTACCCCCTGAAGTTTTAAACATTTCTTTTTTTCTATCTGTAATTTTTAAAAAACCATCTGCATCAATTTCCCCGATATCTCCGGTATGAAAATAATGATCCTCTGTAAGTACTAATTTTGTTTTTTCTTCGTCTTTATAATAGCCCATCATCACACTTGGGCCTTTGGCTAAAATTTCTCCGTCTTCTGCAATTTTCACTTCGCAGTTTTTTATAGGTTTTCCAACCGTTCCAATTTTAAAATTATGATCTCTCTCATCGTTCACGGCTATTACAGGTGATGTTTCAGTAAGTCCGTACCCTTCCATTACAGGAATTCCTGCCGCAGCAAAAACTCTGGCCAGGCGGGGTTGTAATGCCGCACTACCAGAAACAATTAGTTCTATATTACCACCTAAACCTTCTTTCCATTTTGAAAATACGATTTTACGTGCGATACCAAGTTTAAATTCATACCATGATCCATTCGCTCCATAAGGTTCATATTGATGCCCTAAGCTTAAGGCCCAATTAAATAAAGCCGTTTTTATACCTCCTGCAGAAGATCCTTTAGCTATAATTTTATCGTAGACTTTTTCCAGTAACCTGGGTACGGCAGTAATCACGTTTGGTTTTACCTCTTTTAGATTTTCACTAAGCATATCTATCGATTCTGCAAAGTATATCGAAACCGCATAATACTGGTATAAATAAAGAATCATACGTTCAAAAACATGACAAACAGGTAAGAAACTTAAGGCGGTATAGGTCCCAAAATCGAACGGTACACGTGGGGCGCTTCCTATAACGTTACTTACGATATTTTCGTGAGAAAGCATTACCCCTTTAGGCTTTCCTGTTGTTCCTGAGGTATAAATTAGAGTCGCAAGATCTTTAGTAGTTACAGCGTCCATACGCTGTTGAACTTCGTCCTGATTGCTGAGATCTTCACCAAGATCAAGCACTTCTTTCCAGTTTTTACAAGCTTCAATTTCATCGAAACTGTACACTTCTTTAAGATGTGTATTTTCTTTTATGGCATTTACCTTATCCAATACTTCTTTGTCAGAAACAAAACAATAAATCGATTCGCTATGATTTATAACGTATTCGTATTCCTGTTCAGAAATTGTAGGATACACGGGTACATTTTGGGCGCCAATCTGTAATATACCAATATCCATGATATTCCATTCATTCCTGTTATTAGAAGAAATCACTGCGATTTTATCATTGGGTTTTATGCCAAGTCTTAAAAGGCCTCTACTAATTTTATTTGCCTGGTCTAAGTATTGGTTGGTAGACAATTTTACCCATTCGCCATTTACCTTGGTAGCCAGCGCGGTTTCCAGCGGAAAATGTTTCTGCTGATAATATGGAAAATCAAAAAGACGTTTTATCTCGTTCATCAATGTAATCATTAAAGTACCTTGCAAAATAGCAAAATATAAGAGTATTTCAAATGAAATTAATAAAAAAGAAACTAAAATTTAGTGATGATTTATGATTATTTTAAAGTATAAGAAGAATAATTTATTGTATGTATCAATAATTTAAGCGATTAGTTAAAATATGTTTAAAAGCAGAAATATGTTTCTTTTCCTGTATGTACTTCATTAGATTGGCTATAAAAACTATGAAAACCAACCAATTTTTAGGGCTTGTTGTTTTTTGCCTTTTATTTGTTTATTGTGGTAGCCAGGTAAAAACCACTAATCCTAAGGGAAAAGATCTGACTAATTATCGAACTTATGCTTATTTGCCGAATACCGGTTTTAATACTGCTAAAATGGAGAGTAATCAAGATATTAATAAAGTAGTACTGGAAACGGTAAATAGGAATATGAAAAATGCAGGGTATGCATTAGATACTGAAAATCCCGACTTACTTGTTCTTATCAATTCGACCACAAGTATTGAACAAAATCAACAATCTGATGCAGCGTATGCTTCATACCCTTACGACCCAGGGGTGACCGCGGTAAGTCCGCTATATAGTAATTACTTTTATCCCGGTTTTGCTAACTTCGGGCCAATTACAGGTTACGATGTAAATACATATCAATATCAGGAAGGAGCTGTTGATATTAATTTGGTAGATAGTAAAACCAAAGAGTTAGTGTGGAGTGGGCAAACTTCAGGAGCAATAGTTAATGCAGCAAATCTTAAAGCGCAGGAAGAACTTATAAATCAAATTTTTAGTGAGTTTCCTCTATTTCAGGATAAGTCAAAAAAATAATAAACTGAGTTGATTTATTTTATCTCAAACTAAGATTTTGTAGTTAGTATTAAATAAAAAGGAGCTGATTTCTCAGCTCCTTTTATATTTACTAACAATTCTAAGTCTAAGATTATTTATTTTCTAACCATTTTCTTGCATTTTCAAATGCGCTAAGCCATGGTGTTACTTTATCATCTTTACGATCTTTTGGGTAATATGCCCAGTTCCATGAGAATGTAGAACGTTCTAAATGCGGCATCATCACCAGGTGTCTGCCAGAATCATCGGTTAACATTGCCGTATTAAAATCTGATCCATTAGGATTAGCCGGATATCCTTCAAACCCATATTTTCCAACGATATTATATTTATCCTCGGGATAAGGAAAGCTAAACTTACCTTCCCCGTGTGCTGCCCAAATTCCTAATTTGCTACCGGCAAGATTTCCCAGCATCACCGAATTATTTTGAGCGATTTCTACAGAAGTAAAATTACATTCAAACTTATGCGAGTCGTTATGTAACATTTTCGGTTTTTCTTCATGATCAGGATTTATTAATCCTAATTCGATAAATAACTGGCAACCGTTACAAACTCCAAGCGACAAGGTATTTTCTCTTCTGAAAAAATTATCTAAAGCTGTTTTAGCTTTTTCGTTATAGAGAAACGCACCGGCCCAACCTTTTGCACTTCCTAAAACATCAGAGTTAGAGAACCCTCCAACTGCAGCAATAAACTGAATGTCTTCTAATGTTTCACGACCGCTAATTAAGTCGGTCATATGCACATCTTTTACATCGAAACCGGCAAGGTGCATCGCACGCGCCATTTCACGTTCAGAATTGGATCCCTTTTCACGAATAATCGCCGCCTTGATTTTTGGCTTATTTTGATCTATTTCAGGAAGCTTTCCACTAAAATTAGTTGGGAATTTATAAGAAAGTGGCTGATTTTTATAGTTGTTGTAACGTTCTGCCGCTTTTTCTTTTCCGCTTTGTTTTTGATCTAATAAAAACGAAGATTTATACCAGATATCACGTAATTCCGCAATATCAAAATTCAATGTTTCTTCCCTATTTTTAATTGTTAGGATACCATTCTCTGAAACTTCGCCAATTTTGAAGTATTCGATTCCGTTCTCTGCCAAAACTTTTTCAGCAGTATAGTCGAATGCCTGAAAAACAACCGAACTGTTTTCGTTGAATAAAAGTTTTACAAGATCGCTTTCGCCTAAAGTTGAAAGATCGATGTTAGCACCTAACTCCTGATCTGCAAAACACATTTCTAACAAGGTAGTGATCAATCCACCGGAAGCCACATCATGACCGGCAGCAATCATATCCTTCTTTATTAATCCCTGAAGATTGTAAAAAGCCTCTGAGAATTTTTTATCATCTTTAATAGTAGGGACCTCGTCTCCAACTTTATTTAAGATCTGAGCAAAAGAAGAACCTCCTAATTTCAACGAATCCTGTGATAAATTCATATAATAGATCGCGCCGGCATTTTTTTGTAAAACTGGCTCTACGATTTTAGAAATATCATCGCAGTGACCAGCTGCCGAGATAATCACTGTTCCCGGAGATAGGACATCGCCATCTTTATATTTTTGTTTCATCGAGAGCGAATCCTTACCGGTAGGAACGTTGATCCCTAAGCTGATGGCAAAATCCGAAACACCCTGTACCGCTTCATAAAGTCTGGCATCTTCCCCTTCGTTGTTACAAGGCCACATCCAGTTAGCGGATAAGGAAACCGATTTTAAGCCCTTTTCAAGCGGAGCCCAAACGATGTTAGTAAGTGCTTCAGCAATAGAATTTTTAGAACCAGCTACAGGATCTACCAAGGCCGATATAGGGGAGTGGCCTATAGAAGTTGCCACTCCATCTTTACCTTTATAATCCAATGCCATTACCCCAACATTGTTTAACGGTAATTGTAAAGGCCCTGCGGTTTGTTGTTTTGCTACCCTACCTGAAACGCAACGATCTACTTTGTTGGTTAACCAGTCTTTACAAGCAACGGCCTCCAACTGTAAAACTTGCTTTAAATATTCCTGAATATTGGAAGACGAGTATACCAGTTTATCATAGTTTCTGGTAATCGTTTTATCGTTCATAATAGTTTTTGGAGAACTTCCAAACATATCTGAAAGATCCAAATCCATTGGTTTTTTACCACTCTCTTTACCTTCAAAAGTAAAACGATGAGAACCTGTAACATCACCCACATCATACATTGGTGAACGTTCTCTATCGGCAACACGTCTAAGCGTATCAATATCTTTCTCTCCTATCACCAATCCCATACGTTCCTGGGATTCGTTACCAATAACTTCTTTTGCAGAAAGGGTTGGATCGCCCACAGGTAGCTTATCAAGATCAATATCACCTCCGGTATCCTCAACTAATTCACTTAAACAGTTTAAGTGTCCGCCGGCACCATGATCATGAATAGAAACAATTGGATTATCATCAGCTTCCACCATTCCACGTACGGCATTAGCCGCACGTTTTTGCATTTCGGGATTCGAACGTTGAATGGCATTTAATTCGATTCCGCTACTGAATTCTCCTGTATCAGCAGAAGAAACAGCGGCACCACCCATCCCGATTCTATAATTTTCACCTCCCAAAATGACGATTTTATCGCCTTTCTTTGGAATATCTTTTTTTGCCTGACTTGCTTTACCGTAACCAACGCCACCGGCTTGCATGATTACTTTATCGTATCCCAATTTTCTGCCGTGCTCTTCATGTTCAAAAGTAAGTACAGATCCAACAATTAGTGGCTGGCCAAACTTGTTTCCAAAATCTGAAGCTCCATTAGAGGCTTTTATCAAAATATCCATTGGGGTTTGATATAACCATTTACGCTCGTCCATCGCTTTTTCCCATGGACGGTCTTCTGCTAAACGGCTATAGGATGTCATATATACCGCAGTTCCGGCTAAAGGCAGCGAACCTTTACCACCGGCCAAACGATCCCTGATTTCGCCACCACTACCGGTAGCCGCTCCGTTAAAAGGCTCTACTGTAGTAGGAAAATTATGCGTTTCAGCTTTTAAAGAGATTACAGAATCATATTCTGTATTTTGATAGTAGTCTGGCTTATCGGCAGATTTTGGTGCAAATTGTTCTAATTTTGGACCTTTTATAAAAGCCACATTATCTTTATAAGCCGAAACAATTTCGTTAGGATTTTCTTCGGAAGTTTTTCGGATCATTTTAAATAGGGAAGAAGGTTTTTCTTCTCCATCAATAACAAAAGTTCCGTTGAAGATTTTATGCCTACAGTGTTCAGAATTTACCTGTGAAAAACCAAAAACCTCAGAGTCGGTTAATTTTCGACCTAATTTCTCAGCCAGTCCCTGTAAATAGGCAACTTCTTCAGTATTTAAAGCTAAACCTTCCTGCTGGTTGTAGGCTGCAATATCTTCAATTTCTTTAATAGCTTCAGGCTCAATGTCAATTTTAAAAATATCCTGATTTAATTCAGAATATTTTTGAGACAGCATAGGATCAAAATCGGTAAAAAGCTCATCGATTTTATAGAATTCTTCAATTCTAAAAATACCGTCAATGCCCATATTTTGGGTAATCTCTACCGCGTTGGTACTCCATGGAGTGATCATCGCAGCACGTGGCCCAACAAAAAAATCTGCCAAAGCAGATTCGTTATATTTTTGCGCGCCTCCAAAAAGCCAGTTTAATTTAGAAATATCTTCAGCTAAAAGCTGTTTGTCCGTTTGCACGGCATAAACCTTATTGGTTTGAGTTCCGAAGAATAGGATCATCCTAAAGAAGTTTTGTGTTGTTGTTGAAAGCGCAAATTTACTTTTTTAAACCGAATATTGAAAGTTATTAGCCCTGCCAATGGCGATAATATCGTTTAACTTCCCGCTAAATTATGGAAGGCTTTTCTAGCTTTTTCGCTTAATAGATCATTGAGGTGTTTTATGTTTCTGATTACTAGATATTTAAGTGTTTTAGCGTTTAATGATTAAGGTGAGGAGCTCACTTTTCTTTTTAGTTCGTAATACTATATTTAACGAAAAAGCGTACCATTTAGGTACGCTTATATATTTTAGAAAACTTATAATTAATAGGTTCCTATATTATCAACTGTATTTTTTTCGAATGATTCCCATTCGTCACTATTATACGTTGCTGAAGGAGCAGTAACCGTAGCTTTTCTTCGTAGCGTTACATCCTTTGCAAAATCATCACCTCCTGAGGTTCCAATTATATCGATAAGCGTTCCGTCTTTAAATAAACCTACCGGATCGTTCCCATTAAAATCGATTGGGGCACCGCCCTGACTAATATCCGCTTCATCCAATAGTTTTTGTAAATCTGATTGTGAATTGATAATAACTAAAACTTCCCCAGAGGCTAAGGTTCCAGATAACGAAAGCTCATTACTCCATTCTCCGTTACCATTCACCTGTTTTTGAATGCTATACCCGGATAGATTAGCAGTTTCTTGAGAAATGTTTAGTATTTCGAGCGCTTTATTATTTCCGCCACCTTCAACATACTCAGAAAAAAGTAAAACAGCATTCGTACTACCTTCATTATCTCCACCGGTGTTATCTTCTTCCTCTTCACCGTCATTACCATTATCTTCCGCCGGAGTTTCGGTATACTCTTCAGAAATTGGACCACTATATTCGGTTGTCCATGTGTTTACAGCTTCATCATCACCACCCCAAAGCACTGTTGCTAAATATGGATTATCTATAAATGGGTTACGATTTCCCTGAGCTGCAGCAATTACATTATTTTTTTGAACCTCTAAAACAGATACCGGATCTGCTGCATTCCATTCTAGAAATAAATCCAGATTCCCTACGGTCTCGAAGCTTTGGTCATAGCGAATGCTCATATACATTACAATTCTTGCTACATCGCCTCTCCAATCGTCGCCAGGATACCATCCGTTAGTCTTAGAGGAGAATGTTCCTTCTCCAGAAACAAATGGGCTGTTTCCTCTGTTTGAATTGATGCTAATATCTGCAGGATAAAAATTATGAAGATCAGCTTCACCTATTTCAACATTAATTTTAGATTTAGGATAAACATGTTCGGTATTGAATGTTTGATTTTTATTGTCGTTGTTACCCGATTCATATTGATCTTTAGGTCTGCTTTCACCAGAATATACTAAAACTACATGATCGGGATTGTTAGGATCTTCAGTAGCGTCATATAAGTAATCGTGACGTTGCCAGTATTCCAAAACTGTAGTATGCTGTGTTGAAGTGAGGGTAATTAATTCCTCTTTTAATTCTTCTACACTTACCTCAAAAGATACATCACTATAGTAATCTGTGATTTCTTCGGGAATTGTAAAATCAAGGTTTAATACATCGCCGTTTTCTTCGCCAACTTCATCGGGATTATCTGAATTCTCTGTGTCCTCGTCAGGGTTTAGTGTTATATCGTCATTTTCACTACAAGAAATTAGAAAAATAAAAAGAAAACAAAATAAAAAATTACTGAATTTAAACTTCATCGTTAGAATGATTTGTGGTTTTATAGATTAAAATTGATTTAAAATACCGGTATGTTGTAGCATGCGAATGTAAGTTTTAAAGTTTGAAATTGACTTTAAGATATCATTAACTTTGATAATATTGATATTTTAATGGTTAATAACCGCGGTTTAACATAAAAGTATTTAGCAGTTAATTTGTATAATTAAGTGAAATTTAAAAGAAAGTTTTATTAGATCTGAGGTAGTTTATAAATGCCCCCAAAATAAATATTAGGCCAAAGCATCTTTTACTACGGTTTCATGTAGCACTTAGATTAAAATATGATCAATTTTACTTTAGTTTTTTAGTGATGAAGCCAATATAACATCTGACTTTTTACTTTATTAGTACCATACTTTATTCTATTTTATAGAAAAATAAAAGCGTCATGCTAGGATAATCGTTTTACAATAATAAGGAGAACCTATTTACTCAAAATCTGTTGAAAAGGATACTTCTTTTCGCTTTTTCATGGAATCTGCTAACTCTTCAATTTTAGAAAAAGCCCTATCGTAAGCATCACTGCCTAAAAATAGGTTCATTGGTGGATGGGGTTCATTTACAAGTTTTAATAACACAGCAGCCACCTTCTCGGGATTTCCGATTTGTTGGCCATCTATTGATTTAAACTTTTGATGCGCTGTTCTAATATGCTCGTAAGCTGAAATTTGGTTTTGGTTTAGCTCGATGGATTCTTCCTTGGCAAAACTTGTTCTAAACCAACCGGGAGAAATTATGGAAACATTTATTCCGAATGGCTTCAACTCTTGGGCTAAAGCTTCAGAAAGTCCGTTCATGGCTGATTTGGCTGCTCCATATACCGACCAACCCGTGCCAGGAGCAAAACCGGCAATTGATGAAATATTGATGATATGACCGGATTGCTCTTTTCGCATATAAGGAAGCGCTTGTTGTATGACTTTAATTACGGCAAAGAAATTAACATCAAAACTCTGTTGAATTTCATCCTCGGTTAGTTCTTCTAAAGCGCCACCGGTACCATAGCCCGCGTTGTTCACTACGACATCAATTTTACCAAAACTGTTGATGGTCGATGTGATGGAGTTTTTGATGGATTGCTCATTGGTGAGCTCTACTTCAAGCGGAAGAAAAGAAGCTGCATATTTACTTCCTACTTTTTTAGATAGTGCTGTTACATTTCTGCTTGTGGCAGCAACTTTTTCGCCTTTTAGTAAAAGTTGTTTTGTTAGTGATAATCCGAGCCCTTTAGAGGCTCCGGTGATGTACCAAATTTTTGAATTTTGCATAACTTTATATTTTCCACAAAATTAAGCGGCACCACTGGCTTTAAATTTACGGGAAGGAAACCATAGTTTGTAATCATCAAACCTTTCTGAAGTCTGATGGAGCATACTGGGTTTGGCTTTTAAAAAATGAGCTAAAATGAGACTGATCTTTATACCCAAGTGCTTCACTAATTTCAGCAATATTCCAGTTGCTATGCTTAAGTAATGCTTTTGCCTCACTCAATAAGCGTTCGTTAATGAGTTCAGTGGTGGTTTTTCCTGTCGTTTTCTTTAAAACCCGGTTTAAGTAATTGATATGGATGGCCAGTTGGTCTGCGAAATCGGCCGGGGTTCGGCAAGTAATCTTTTGGGAGATGCTTTCAATAGAGAATTGCCTATCCAATACCTCCATAAATACAGCCGTAATCCTAGTAGCGGCATTGGTAGATTCAGGCTTTGCAGGACTAACCGAAAGTTTAAGAGCACTAAATATTAATGCTGACACATAACTTTTAATCAGCTCATATTTATAGCTGTAATCCCCTTCCATTTCATTTTTCATTTTGACAAAAAGTGGATGTATTTCTGCAAATAAATCATCTGAAAGTGGATAGATGGGTTTTGAAAAAGGTTTAAATAGTGGTAGGTCAGTGAGATGAATTCTAAGGCTATCCTTAAAAAAATCTTCTTTAAAAACACAAAAATAACCTTTGGTTCCTGGGGCGAATGTTTCGTAAGTATAGGGCGTATTGGGGTTGAAAAATAAAAGTGTCTTCCCTGAAACCGGAATACTTTCATCGCCAAAGTGAAAAATATTTTCGCCCTCAAATAGCAGAATTTTATAAAAATCCCGCCGCACATAAGCGGGGGTCTTCACATTATATTTCATGTTTTCTTCAATAGTAAACACGTCAAACAACCCATTTTTCTGATTTTTGAATTTTGGTGGTGTTTGAAACTTATGCTTATAAAATTCTTCTAAAGATTCCAATTATATAATTAGTTTGGTGATGTATTTAAGCAGTTGGTTTGTTTACCTGGCTGCTAACATATCTGTATATGATTATCTGAGTGTTTAAATAACTAATTTAGCAAATACAAACCTAATAGAAAATCGGAGTAGAATTATATAATTAAGCTCGAATGAGCAATAAATTATATATGGTTTTATCCAAAATTTTTTCATTTGATTTAATGTTATCTTGAGTTCCAAATGTTCCATTAGTCACAGGAGATATAATTAAAATCATTTCATTTTCTTGAATTACTAGTGATGCGTTGTTTTTCTTTAAAAACTTATAATTAACTGATAATAAAATACTTATACACGTTCTTTGATTTTTTGATTTGAATTGAAATGTAGCTTTGCCTTTTTAAGACAAGCTATGAATACAGGTAAATATGTTTTCGCTCAACTTTTGCAGTTTATCAACCGCTATGAGTTTGAAAAGTGCGTTTCCAAATACAATGGAGACCACGGAACAAGGGAGTTCAATTGTTGGAACCAATTTATTCAATTATTCTTTGGTCAACTAACAGCCCGTAATTCCTTACGTGATATTTGTACTTGCCTAAAAGCCCATCAAAACAAACTGTACCACTTAGGAATCAAAAAGCGAGTGAATCAATCAAGTATATCACGAGCCAATGAGCGAAGGGATTGGAAAATATTTGGAGACTTTGGTCAATATTTGATAGAGCAAGTCCGACCAATGTACGATGATTTTCCAATTCCTAACATCGACCTTAAAAATGAGGTGTTTGCATTAGATTCAACGACAATTTCCTTGAGCTTAAAACTTTTTAGCTGGGCTCCAGGAAAATATTCTCGAGGAGCTATAAAAATGCACACCTTATTGGATCTAAGAGGCAGTATTCCCTCTTTTGTAATGATTACCGACGGTAAATATCACGACAGCAACATATTGGACGTATTAGTTCCTGTAACTGGAGCAATATATCTTATGGATAAAGCTTATATAGATTTTGCAGCATTATATAATATGCATGAAATGGGTGCCTTTTTCGTTTCCAGAGCCAAGACCACGATGGATTATACTGTTATTGAACATAATTACAACATCGATCCTAGATTTGGATTGAAAAGCGATAAGACGATCCTTTTAGCCGGCTATAAATCAAGTAAACTTTATCCAGACCCGCTACGCCTGGTTGAATATTACGATGCTCAAAACGATATCCTGCTTACTTTTGTGTCCAACAATCATGAAGTATCAGCTTTAGAAATAGCCAAACTTTACCGTAACAGATGGCAAATAGAGACTTTCTTTAAATGGATAAAACAGAACTTAACCATAAAAAAATTATGGGGGCAGTCTGAAAATGCAGTCAATATCCACATCTGGGTTGCTATATGTACCTACCTTATTGTGGCACGGATCAAACATGAAATGAAAAGCAACCTCTCAATTTATGAAATCGTCCAAATATTGGGAATCTCAGTATTCGATAAAACTCCTTTAAACGAGCTCTTAACCGAATATCAAACAAATCAAAATGACAAAGAACAACTGGATTTATTTAACAACTAAAAATTAACGCATCAGCAGTATTCTTGAATAGTTTATTTATTTGGATGATTCTAAGTGTTTTTTTACAATCTTGCCTTAAAATGATGGAATTGATTATTTATTGATTTGTATTAGTGCGGGTATCTTTATATCCACAAGGATAGAATATTAAGTTGGGAAAGATTAATGTGCTTTATAGAAAGGTTTAACAGGAGGCGTTATTAAGTAAAGGAAGCAGGATTACTGAAAGAGTTATCTTATATTTAGATTATTTGACTTTCGGAAAATAAAGATCTACCTTAATACCATGGCCTGGACGACTATGTATGGATACTTTTCCTCCAAGTTCATCCATATGACTTTGGAGCAGGTAAAGTCCCAATCCTTTACTATCTTTTGTTATATTTTCTGTCACTACTTTTTCCTGAAATGCTTGCTGGTGGGCTTGGAAAATGCGTTCCTTATACTTTTCAGCATCAAAACCAATTCCATTGTCTTTATATTCTAAATGAATAAATGAATTGGTTTGTGAACTTTTCATAGCGATAATTAACTGTGGCTTTGCCGTTGCATATTTTATGGAGTTCGAGATAAGATTTAAAAAAATACTATAGAGGTAGGTTTTACTGAAATAAACCATCTCTGCTTCTGAAAAGTCAATTTTCAGCTTAACATTTATGGCCGTCAGTAGGGTTTTAATATTTTCTAGAACCCGTTGTAATACGGAATAAAGATAAATATTGTCAGCTTTTATTTTTTCTTCTGAATTTCTTTTAAGCTCGTCTATATAATCACTAAGGGTTACTTTTAATTCTTCTGTGGCATCTGCTATAAGATCAACAATCTCTCTGTTTTCAGGGTCAATATTATCTAAATCCAATAATGAATATAAATTCTGCAAGTTACTCACACAAGATCGTAAATCATGCGAAGTCATATAGTTCACTTTTTGCAGCGCTTTGTTGCGTTGATTTAGATTTTGAATCATATCATTACGATGATTTTCCAATAATTTTTTTGCGGTAATATCCTTAGCAATCGCATAAATTAACTGGCGCTCTGGTATAGGAATAGAAGTCCAGGATAACCATATGGTCTCTCCGGATTTTGTTATATATCGATTTTCGAAATCATACAGCGGCCTACTATTCTGCAGGTTCAAACGAGCCTGTTTAGTCTTCTCATAGTCCTCAGGATGCAAAAAATCCAGGATAGGACGATGTTGTAGTTCCATCATGGAATAGCCCAGGCGTTTGCATAAAGCCGGATTAACCTGCCGTAAAAATCCGTCATAGCCCGCGATACAAAGTAAATCTGCAGACCATAGGAAAAAATGTTCAAACTGTATATCGTTTTGAGATGTCATTAGTTAAAATGATTTAATCTATTTTTCTATTAGATTAAGTATTTATTTTCCGAAAATAGGAGAAAATTGACATTTTTTTTAATTTACTGATAAAAATTTATCCTGATTATTAAACCTTAATATAAAACGTATTTTATTGAAATATTGATTTATATTCGACAATTCTTAAATAAAAAATTGTTGTTGCGATAAGCATTTAATAAATACCTCTAGTTATGGACAATAGGCATTGTCTTTTTTTTAAAATCGATACAACATCTAGCTCACTTTATAAAGATTTGTCCCTTATTTTAAAGGAATTGGGGCTTAATCATATGGATGATTTCGGATTGTCTTCAGTAAAACCGAGTAATGTTGATTTTGTATTTGTTCATCACAATTCTATAGATCAGGGCATTCCTAAAAAACCGATAGCAAACAATAAAGCCATCCTTATTTTGAATCCTGATGTCGAAGAGGATTTCTCTACGATACAAGATTTAGGATATGCAGACGTATTATATACCGACTGGTTAGATAAAAGACATTTAAAAAACTGTATTCAAAAACATTTAGAATTTTCTAACAACAAGTTGCAGGAGCTTTCTAATACGATCAGCCTCTTACAATATAATCGTATGGTAGGGGAGTGGGAGTATGATGTAAGCTCGAAAAAGATCTCCTGGTCAAAGAATGTTTTTAAGATGTTTAATTCCCCTGAACATATTGCCGAAAATATGATTTGGCAAATGGCTGTTACGGCAAATGATCGTAAACTAATATTTAATGCCCTTTTTAAAAATCCATATTCAAGTATTCAATCTTTTGAATTTCACGCATTAGTCGGCAAAGGTAGGAACCGTCATTTTAAGGCAATTGCTAAAATTATATTTAAAGACAATCTTCCTTTTAAAATTTCCGGTATTCTTGAAGATATTACACCTGAGCGTGAAAGTAGAAAATACTTGTTAGAAGTGTTGAATGAAAGAAAAGAGATTTTAGATACCATTCATGTAGGTGTTCTTAGACTCAACAATAATGAAGAAATAGTTCAGTATAATACAGCGTTAATTACAATGTTAGGCTTAAATAATGGTCTTTACGGGCAATCAATGCAAGAATTAGCCCAAAATGGCGCTTATGCCAGTGTGGTTTTTAATACAGTAAAGAAAAAACTGGCTAAAAAACGAACGCTTGTAGGCCAGGTTTATGATCGACAGAAAAATAAATGGTATGAATATACTATTATCCACAGCACGACGAATAGCTATATTTACTTTAGGGATATCTCTAAAGTTAAATTTCAGGAGTTTCAGTTCAAAAAAATTCAACATTTACAGCGCTATGTAATTCAAAGTGCTAGGAATTGTATCTGGGTAGTTGATAGGAAGCATAATTTAATCCTGTCTAATCCGGCGTTTCATGATCATGTTCGTAATTTTTATAAAGTTGTGGAATCAGGGGAAGACCAAAGCGGTTTATTATCTCAAATGACCAGAAAAAATCGTTGGCAATGGCTTATAATGTATAGAAAGGCTTTTCAGGGAGAACAAATAAATTTTCAATATTGTGAAATGGATAAATTAACTCAGCGAATTAGATATTATGAAATTTCTCTTAACCCTATAATCCAGGAAGATAGCGATCAAATAATTGGAGTATCCGGTTTTTCCACGGAAATTACGGAGAAGATGGAAAAAGTAAAAGCTCTTGAGACGCAATACCGTAAGCTTAATGAAATAAAATGGACGCAAGCTCATATTGTCCGTGCCCCCTTAGCAAATATTCTTGGGATAATTCATATTTTGCGTAATCAGAAATTAAACGAGGAGGTGACTCAATTTATTCATTATATGGATACAGAAAGTAAAAAACTAGATATGCTGGTGCGTAAAATTTGTGAAATTTCAGAAACTAAAGAAGAAATTCATGACTATTATACTCTTAGATGATGATCCTATCACCAATATTATCAATCAAAAAGTTGTAAGCAGTCTCTTTCCTGAAGATAGTATTGATGTTTTTACTAATCCTAAACAAGCAATATCTTGTATCGAAAATATGGTTAATGAGAAGATACTATTGTTTTTAGACTTAAACATGCCTGTTTTAAACGGTTGGGATGTGCTGGCATACCTGGATGCTCATGAAAGATTTGATAACATTAAGGTTATTATCGTAAGTTCGACCCCAACCGAGGGAGATAAAAGGCGTTCCTATAAGCACTCCCGAGTGAAATCATTTATTATAAAACCCTTAACGTATCCTAAAGTGGAAAAATTGAAAAATGATCTGCTACTTCAGAATTGATAAAAAACCAATCAAAAATAGACAGGTTTATAATCTAGTCGACACGATTGTTACAACAACTTATAAGAATACTGAATTGATTTTGTATAAAGCGGAAAGTGAAGAATGGGTTTACAAAGCTTTTTGCTGAGCATTTTAATAGTAGCCGTTAGGCGAGGGGGAATTTAAGAAAAACACTGAGTTTTTAAGGGCAGAAGTCCCCAAAACCAAGCATTGGAAAAAAGTACCCTAAAAGTCTATAAAAATAATGTTCTAAAAAATTCTATTTTTAGCTATAGTTAGCAGAATTGTCAACAAGCGTAATTAAGATTAATAATGAATATAAATATACAAGAGCTATCAGATAAAAAATTACTAAAAGATTTAAAAGCAAAAAAAATCATTTTAGGCTTTTACGCTATGATGATTATTATTTTAGTGACTTGTGCTATTATAATTACCATAAATAAAGGAGCTAAAGTTTTTATTTTTATGCCATTCGTTTTTATATTTTTCTTATTTCGTTCTGGGCGAGATTATATGAAAACAAAAACGGAAATTAAGAGAAGAAATCTATAATAAAATGGCTGAATCTTGTTTAAATTGTGGAAAATCCATAGAAGAAAATTACTGTGGGAATTGTGGTCAAAAAAGGTTTAGCAGGATCGATAGAAAATACATATTTTCTGAATTGGAAAATACGATCTTACAAACAAATAAAGGATTTCTATTCTCTGTAAAAAGCATACTTAAGAATCCAGGACAGCAAAAGAATTTATCAATGGTAGCAGAATAAATCCGGACAGCAATATCGACCAGTTGCCTAAGATCTTTCTTTTTAGTAACATCCGTGACCGCATATGCTGCCTGTCCATTTTCTTCCAGAATCTGCTGCTTAAGAATTACTAATTTTTTCTTACTTCGGGTAGCCAGCACAACTTTAGTCCCTCTTGCTAATTGAATGGCGATTGATTTTTCGATGCCATCTAATTAGATAAAAATCTCTCAGTTTTTTCTTATCAAACGGTGCCCCAAATACATACTGGGAAAAATCCCAAGAATTGAAACAATCCAAAATAGCGTAGGATTCTTTGTGCTATACCATAACCAAATAATAATTAGGGTGATAAAAGCACTTCCCCAAATTATATTTTGGATTTTCTTACTGATAAAAGCGATGACCAACCCGCCTAAAAAACAACTAAAAAGGTTGGCACTTAATTTTAAAAGAAGTAAATAACACTCGTGAATGTTTAGACTTATCTTTCCAAATAATTCAGTGGATTCTGGATATATCTGACTTTCCAGCAATGCGAAGGCAATGGAGAGAAAAACAATTGTAAAAACTCCACAGGCTATGGCCACACCATTTTGCCATTTTATATATTTCATTATTAGTTACGATTTACACTATAAATATTGATGTTTTTATCTTTTCCTGTAATAGCTATATTATTGAAGCACTTGAATTGGAATATTTTTTTGTCGTTGATATTTCCATAGAAATTTTCAGAAATCAAAAGATCAGTATCATACGTTTTGCAAAGTGACTGTATTCTAGCCGCGGTATTTAGAACGTCGCCGTGATATACGATTTCCGTTTTTAGTTCCCCCACGGTCGACATTACGATCCTGCCTTCATTAATAGATGCTCTAAAAAAGGGTACAGTATGGTAGGTTTGCGAATAATAATCTTTCTTTTTCTGTAATCTTTTCTGAAAAGAAAAAAATAAATCTAAACATTGATTCCTTTTCGTATGCTTATTGATTTTCCAGGTGATCACAGCTTCATCCCCTACATACTGGTATATGCTGGCATTGTTTTTAAGTAGTAATGGCGTAAGTTCTCTAAAGCAGTCCTGTAGTAAGGAACTATAAGCAATATGGCCTATTCTTTCCGCTATTGTAGTGGAAGAAGCTAAATCTAAAAACATAAAGATTCTGTTTTCTTCCCGTGGCCTATGGTATTTCCCCCTTATAAGGTTAAAGAAGTAATCTGGCCCTAAATTTTTTCGCATTAATAAGAAAAAATCAGTTAGAAAATTGATAATTACAGCGTATAGGAATAAACTTCTTAAAATGCTATTTTGGTTGGAATAGCTTAAATGAAAATCATTAAGTCCGTTATACAATAAGCTGATAATAATATCAGCGGTTTTAAAACACACTAAAAAAGATACGCTCCTCGCAATGATGTTTTTGGTAAAAGAAGGGGTCTGGATAATTCTAGGATAAACATATAAATGTATAATGCTTAAAAGCGATCCCAACAAGAGGCCGTATGCCAAGACAACACTATAAATATTCCTATTAAAAAATAGTTGTTTATCATACCATTGGATTAAAAAGGCATCATTAACATCCCCAAATTTTAAATAAGCAAAAAGAAGAAGGGCCAGCATCCAACTACATATAATGATAGCTATTTCCGTTGCTTTATAGTTGTTGATATACATCGTTGTACTAGATTATCCTATTCATTTCGTTTTTTTCTTTAAGCCGTGTGGGCATCCCCTTAATTTTTTGAGGTGACCAAATTATTGATGGCCTCTGCATTGTGGTTTTTTCCTTTGAATTTTATAGCCAGTTTATCGAAAGCGGCATAAACTACCGGTACCACAATCAAAGTGAGCAGCAGTGAACTGATAAGTCCGCCGATGATCACCCAGGCCAATCCGTTGTTGAGCTCTGCGCCGGCACCACTGGCCAGTGCAATAGGAATCATACCAATTACCATTGCTATGGTGGTCATTAGAATAGGGCGTAACCGGGCATGATTGGCATTTACAAGGGCCGTAAAAGTATCCAACCCTTCGGCTTTCTGATGATTGGTGAAATCGACCAGAAGAATCGCATTTTTCGCCACCAAGCCAATAAGCATAATGATTCCCAAAATGGTAAATATGTTTAGGGCATTATTGGTAAGCGCCAAGGCCCAAAGAGCGCCAATAAAGGAAAGCGGAATGGAAAATAGCACTACCAATGGGTAGAGATAACTGTCATATAACACCACCAGAATAAGATAGACCAGAATAATAGCGGCTAATAATGCGATGAGTAAGGTTCCGAAGCTATCCGACTGGTTTTCCATATCGCCACCCCAGATATAACTTACGCCATTTTCTCGTGGAATCTTGGCAAAAGCTTCTTCCCAATCGGCAGCAATATCGCCGGAAGGTCTTCCTGCCGCTTGTGCAGAAATAGTCACTGCGGCACTTTTGTCCCGACGTTCCAAAAAACTAGGCCCAGTACCTTCGGTAATAGTCGAAAATTGTGATAATTTCACCCTTTTGCCTTCAGCATTCACAAAAGAAATATCGCGCACATCCTGAATAGACAACCGATGCCCCGCATTGTATTTAATATTGATGTCATACTCATAAGCCCCGGCACGGAATTTCCCATCGGTGTTGCCGTTAAAAGCGGTTTGCATAGCCATTCCTACATCCTGCAATCCAATCCCTAAAGCCGCCATTTTATCCCGGTCTATGGAAACCTGTACTTCAGGATTCCCCTTTTCTGCACTGCTTTTTATTTGGGTAGCCCCTGGAACTTTGGCTAAAGAATCCAGCGCTTTTTTAGAAAATTCCAAGGCATCTGTATAATTGGGAGCAGTAATGGTCAGGGATATCGGGGCGTCATCAGCGCCTCCTACAATACTTACCGTAGCGGTTTTAATTTTTACCCCCACCAGGGCTTGTTGTAATTCCCGTTTCACCTGGGCGGCAAATACGGTTGTTTTATCTTTCCGCTTGGCTTTATCGACTAAGGCTACCGTAATTTCAGATTTAAAAGGAGTTTCCTGAGTGCCCACAGTTCCGTCACTACTTTGCCCCACAGTAGTGACTAAGCGGTTAACTTCAGGATGTTGACTCAGTATTTTTTCCGCTTTTTGAGTAGCCAGATTCGTGGTTTCCAAAGAGGCATCTTTGTTGAGTTCCAATTGTACCACAAACTGTCCGCGATCTACCGGAGGAAGGAATTCCCCACCGATAAACCCCATTACCAAAAGCGAACACGAACCTATAAATAATACCATCACAATGAGGGTGGTTTTTCCTTTGTGAACCAACGACCATTTTAATAAACCACTTACAAAATGGGTGAATTTATCCAGTCCTTTTTCAAAGCTTAAAATGATTCTTTCAAAGAAATTTTTACCCGTGATTTTTCCTAGTTTCCCAAACCGGGAAGAAAGCCAGGGAACAATGGTAAAGGAAGAAAGCAAGGAAAATAAGGTTGCCAAGATGACGGTAACACAGAATTGTGCAATTAAATCAGAAACCAACCCGGTACTCATCGCGATGGGAAGAAATACCACCACAATTACCAGGGTAATTGCAGAAACGGTAAACCCGATTTCTATCATCCCGTCATAAGCGGCCTGAATCCGGTTTTTCCCCATTTCCATATGACGGTAGATATTTTCCAATACTACAATGGCATCATCTACTAGAATACCCACCACCAGCGAAAGTCCTAATAAACTCATCAGGTTTAGCGTATATCCCAAGAGGTACATTCCTATAAATGTGGCAATAAGGGATGCGGGAATGGAAACCATTACAATAAAAGCATTACGTATGGTATGCAAGAAAAACAGCATGACCACGGCGACCAATACCACTGCTAATATTAAATCGTGCATGACAGCATCTGATGCCTGTAAGGTAAATTCACTGCTGTCATCTACAACAGGTAATTTCACCTGATTGCCGGCATATTGCGCTTCCATTTGTTTTAAACTGCGGTAAATGGCTTCACTCACTTCTACAGCGTTGGCATCCGACTGTTTCATTACCTGCATTATAATAGCATCTTTGCCATTTATCCGGGCAATTTTAGTAACTTCTTCTTGGGTGTCCCTTACTTCAGCGATATCGCGTACCCGTACCTGGATACCATCGGTGGAACTCACCACCAAATTGCGTAGCTCCTCCACATTTTCATACTTACCCGATAAACGGATCAGCACCCGATTGTGGCGGGTCTTTAAATTTCCGGTAGGATAATCAATATTTGAGCTCAAAATAATGCTGACCACCTGGGGCAATGTTAAATTGAAGCCTTTTACTTTTTCAGGATCAATATTTACCTGTATTTCCCTTTCGGAACCTCCAATGACAGTGATTTGGCCTACACCTTTGGTGCTGGAGAGTACCGGTTTTATTTTTTTATCCAGTAAATCGTAGAATGCTGTTTCTTCCATATTGGCAGTGGCACCAATGGTGATAATGGGCAAATCGCTAAGCGAAAATTTGCTGAGTGATGGCGGGTCTACATCGTCTGGTAAGTCTTTTTCAATCGCATTGATTTTACGCTGCGCATCATTTAAGGATTCATTCTCATCGGCATCGGAAGTCAGGGTTAAACTTACGGTTGAAAGTCCTTCGAAAGATTTCGATTCTATTTTTTTGACATTTTCTACCGAAGAGATGGCATCTTCGATTTTCTTAGTCACCGAGTTTTCCACTTCACTGGAAGAAGCTCCGGGATATGGAGTGGAAATAGTAATTAAATTGAGGCTGAATTTTGGTAACAATTCATAGCCCAACCTACTGTAGCTATAAAGTCCGCCTAAAATAAGAATGGTAAAAAGAACCACTACAATTGTGGGACGTTTGATAGGTATTGCTGCTAGTTTCATATCTTTTTTTATTGAATAATTTGTATAGCAGATTGATCTTCTAAATTGATCTGTCCGCTAGTCACAACCACGTCTCCAACTTGTAAGCCATTAAGAATTTCTACCTGATTATTAAGGTTTCTACCTGTTCGTACTTTTTGCAGGTGGACTTGGTTGTTTTTTACCACAAAAACATCACTTTCTCCCAAACCTTCGGTAAAGGCATTGCGAGAAATAACTCTTATCGGGTGTATTTCTTCGGAAGAAAAATTGAAAATGGACGTAGCGTACATCCCGGCTTTTATAGGATGGACTTGGCTGTTTTGTAAGGTGATTTCCACCGGAAAATTAAGAGAACCATCTGCTTTTGCGGCCACAAAAGATACGCTGCCGGTAAATGTGGTATCGGGATAAACGTTTAATTGAATCTGCGCTTCCTGACCTGCACGAATATTAGAAATCTGTAGTTCTGGGACGCTTACCCGAAGTTTTAAAGTCGTGATATCTACAATTTCAAAAAGGGATGTACCCGTATTTACAACAGCTCCCGTTTCTACGAATTTTTTATTGATCACACCATTTATAGAAGCTTTAATGCGGGTATCCTCAATATCCAAATTGGCATTTTCCAAACTTGATTTTGCGTTATCCAACTGCAATTTCATTTGTTCTAATTGCTCCTGGGTTACCCCGCCTGTTTTGTATGCCCGTTGATAACGTTCATAATTCTCTAAGGCATTTTCGTAATTGGCATTGGCATTCTGATAGGATACATTGGCCTGATCTTTTTTGAGATAGGCCAGGGTTTGGCCTTTCCGTACCTGATCGCCCTCTTTGACCATAATTTTTAAAATGGTGCCTGAAGTTTCTGGGGTGACGATGAGTTCCTGTTCCGGTTTAAAGGTTCCGTTACTACTATAACTGAGTTGTGGGGTAATGCGTTTTACCGTATCTACCTTAACGCTAATAGCGTCGTTCTTTTGAGTAATCAAAGCGGTTTCCTGCTGATTTTGCTTTTTATTGGAAAGAAGGAGGTAAATAGCCCCACCAAGGACTATGGTGCCAATGAGTATAGTGTATATTATTTTTTTCATTTTCTGCTTATTTTAAGAGGGTTTGTAATTCGCCTTTTGATTTTAAATAGTCGAGTAGTGCCAGACGATAATCGAGTATCGCCTTGTTATAATTATTTTGCGCTTCGATCAGGGAAGTTTCGGCATCCAGTACATCAGTTAGTGGAGCGAGTCCGTTGGTGTAGTTGTTCTGAATATCTTCCACGACTTCTTTGGCCAAAACGACATTTTGCTGCTGATTTTCAATCGTAATTTCACTAGTTCTGATTTGATTTTTCGCGTTTTCGAAATCTGCCCGAAGCGATAGTTTTTTATCTTCTATGTCCAGTTGAAGGGTTTCCACATCTAATTGTGCCTGTCTTATTTTAGCGCGTGTTTTCAATCCTGAAAAAATAGGGATGTGCAGGTTAAGGGTGATACTGGAATAATCCGTCCAGTACACCTGCTGGGTTTCATCCTTTCCAATGGGGAAGGTATCGCCTAACCCCTGATAATGATACTGAGCGCTAAGACCAAGCGTAGGATAATTGGCCGCCTTGCTTTCCTGTAACGCATAGTTGCGTAATTCTTTCTCTTTCGTTAGCGATTGATAGGCGTTGAGAGCGCTGACGTTAAAAGTTTCTTTTTCAATTTGAGGTAGGAGGGGAGAGGACTCTTCCGTTAAAGTAATCATCATCTCCATAGGTAAACCGGTTAAAAACTTGAGGGTGTTTTTACTGATTTGAATGGAGTTCCGAAGTTCTTGTTGCTGCGCCTGAAGGTTAGCCACTTTTACCTGAATACGCTTTACATCTATTCCTTTAGCCAGTCCGTTTTCAAATTGACTTATAATGATTTGCTGAATCTTTACGGTATTTTGATAGGTGGTATCTACCGCAGTCAGATTGGCTTGTAAAATGAGAGTGTGGTAATATTGTGAAGCCACTTTTTCGATTACATTTTCTTCGGTAAGTTGCTGATTGATTTGGTAGAACTCCCGGCTAGATTTTGCCGCTTTCAATCCGATAAACACCGATTGATCAAATAATTTCTGTGTTAAATTAATTCCCCCATCGGCGTTCCATTTTTGACCTAAAGGAGCCATTACTACGGTGCCGGGTTCTCCAAGAATTTCACCAGGTAAGGCGGTTTCCTGAAGAATAGGATTATTAATCAGGTTGCCATCCAATGCGATGGTAGGCAATATTTCCGCCCTTTTTTCCTGAATTTGATATTCGCTTTTGGAGATATCCAACGCTGCCTTTTTAGCATCCGCTTTATGTTCAAGTGCATAATTCAATGCCTCTTTTAAAGATAGCTCCTTGGATTTCTGCGCATTCGCTTGTAAAAAAGTAAGGAGTACTCCGAAAAGGAGTAAAAGTTTTCTGTATTTTATCATCTTATTTATATTTAATCCGACTGTTCGGTATGTTTACAACTAAAAAAAGTCATTCTTATAAAAAGTCATTATTTCATCGATTGAACCGACCATTCGGTATGTACTAGTATAAAATTTTTTAAGCTTTTACACTTTCGTAAAGACTGTCCCAGATTTCCTTTACCTCCTTAAAAAGTTTTTCAGAACTACTTATCATTATCATATGCATTGCAATTCCATCACTACTATATACAAATTGCTTTGCCAAATTTTGAGGTGAAAACGTAGTTTTGATTTCTCCGGTAGTCAGTGCATTGGTGATGACTTTTTCCCAGGCCTTCAATTCTTCCTGAATCCTCTTGGTCTGTTGTTCTTTAACTTCCGGTAATAGGCGAAGGGCATCAAATAGAATGTAATACATATTATTGGGGAAATCTCCCTCGAAAGTTTCCCTATACCAACTTTGCAATATATTATCCCGCTCTTGAAGAATTTCCAGATTAGCCTGATAAAATGATTGTAAAGAATTGGAGGGTAAATTATTGTAATCGAGATGAAGCATTTGACTGAAATAAACGTCTATCACTTCTTTAAAGACCTCTTCTTTACTACTAAAATAATGATAAAAAGCTCCTTTTGAAAACCCTGAACTTTTTACAATTTCTTTCATCGTCACTTCTTTAAATCCTTTTTGTAAAAAAAGAAGTAATGAGGTTTTTAATATTTGTCCTTTAGAGTCCTTCATAAAACCGAACGTTTGGTATGCAAATGTAGGAATAATTTTTTAATATCAACCAAAAGAAGTCATTTTAATATTTTGTAGAGTAGTTCTGTTCACCTATAAAGTATAAAAGCATAAGAAAACGTGTTCTATAATGGTAAATTCATTTTAGCTTTAATGATGATTTGAGGACTGAAAAGGATTTTTAAGAAAGGTATACTGAAATTATATTCTCCCAAGGGTAAAGAGGAAAAGTACCTTTAAAGAGCAAATAAATATACAATTGACAAACCATTGGAAGGAAAAAAAATAACTATATTTATAAAAATTTAAACCTGACGAAAGTAAATTTTTAAAACGGTTCACAATTCGGTTAACAATTGCAAGGTTAACTTTGATAAAGTCAATAAATACAAGGTTTTTCAGATGGGTTCGAATCCTGTCGCACTATGTTCTCTATTTATGCGGTTAATGTGATTAAACCCATAAAAGAAAAGTAAAACTTTAAAATTTGGTAGAAATTTAGAAATCTGCCACTTAGTAATGGAATAATTAAAAAAGATATTAGGTACTAAACTTAGAATATGACGTAAGAGTTATTATTTTCTCGATTAAATTTTAGGAAAAAAACTTAAAATTTCATCTCAATTGCTACTAAATAAGATTATTCTAAAATACTCTTTTTATTTTATTTGAAAAAGCTGAAATTCTGTACTTATTCTGTACTAGGTGTAAAAAGAAAAAGCTTCACATTTCTGTGAAGCCTTGATTTTCTTAGTAGCGAGACCGAGATTTGAACTCGGGACCTCCGGGTTATGAATCCGACGCTCTAACCAACTGAGCTATCTCGCCGTATAGTGCAGTATTACTGCTATCACAAAACATTTACACTTTGTTGCAAATGCGGGTGCAAATATAACAACAATTTAAAATGCCGCAAATAATTTTTTCAAAAATATTTAAAATCTTTTCTTTTAATGTTACCAATTAATATATATATTGCTCGAAACTAATAAATCGAAAAATGGAAGATAAGATAAAGTACGAAATGGAATTTCCAATTCACGCTTCTCCTTCATTACTATATCAATACATATCAACACCCTCTGGATTAAGCGAGTGGTATGCTGATAATGTGAATTCACGCGGAGAATTATTTACTTTTATCTGGGAAGGTAGCGAAGAGCAGGCTAAGCTTGTGAGCAAAAAAAGTGATGAGCGTGTAAAGTTTAGATGGGCTGAAGAAGAAGGCACGCCATATTATTTTGAAATTCGTATTCAGGTAGACGATATCACTAAAGATGTTTCTATAATGATTACTGATTTCGCTGAGGATGAAGATGAGGTAGAAGAAGGTAAAATGCTTTGGGAAAATATGATTTCAGATCTAAAACAGGTATTAGGATCGGTTTAATATTCGATATTTAAAACTTACCTTTGCCCCGCTTATTAATCGGGGCTTTTTTATGATCAATTTTAACGGAGAATTACTGCAAGAAAACGAAGCGAGTTTATCGATTACAAACCGTGGTTATGCCTATGGGGATTCAGTATTTGAAACCATACGGGTGATCAACGGAAAAGTAATGTTTTGGGAAGATCATTATTTTAGATTGATGGCTTCTATGCGTATTATGCGAATGGAAATTCCCAATGAGTTTTCTCCAGAATTTTTAGAAGAACAAATTATTAATCTTATTAAAGAAAATAACCTTCAGGACAAACCTGTACGGGTTAAATTTTCTGTATTCAGAAAAGAGGGTGGTTTATATACTCCTGAGGTAAGAGATATCGAATATTTTATTCTTACCTCAGAAATTGAGCATTCTTTTTATACGCTTAATGAAGATTTTTATGAAGTTGAACTTTTTAAAGATCATTATATCAACGCTGGTTTGCTTTCAACAATAAAAACCAATAATAAAGCTGTAAATATGCTTGGCGGTATTTTTGCCAGAGAGAATAATTATCACAACTGTTTACTGGTTAATGAAAAAAAATCTGTTGTAGAAGCACTAAATGGTAACCTGTTTTTGGTAAAAGGGGATCGTATTAAAACGCCACCACTTACCGATGGTGCTTTAAACGGCATTACACGAAAGCAGTTGGTAAATATGATCAAAAAGTTGCAGGAATATAATTTTGAAGAAGCATCAATTTCACCATTCGAATTACAAAAAGCAGATGAGCTATTTATCACAAATGTAATCGTAGGGATACAGCCGATATCCAAATATCGTAAAAAAGAGTATACTAATACCGTGGCAAAAGATTTGTTAGCCAAACTAAATGCCAAGGCAAGATTGGGTTAGAGTAGTGGTTAGGCCAGGTAGAATAAGAATTTTATCTAATTATTTAATTATAACTAGGATTCTCTGGAGCATTAGACCATAAAACATATTCGCCACCTAGCTGCATCATCTGATCTTTCCAGAATGAATCATAAGGGCGTTCAATAATGCTTTTTTGATCTTCGTTAGTGACTACGATCCAGGAATTTGAATCTAATTCATTATTCAATTGTTCCGCATCCCAGCCAGAATATCCCAGAAAAAATCGTATTTGATTTTCATCGATCATATTTTGGGAAATAAGAGTGGTTACAGCATCAAAATTTCCTCCCCAGTAGATGCCATCTGCAATTTCTACACTATCGGGAATCAAATCTGGGACTCGATGAATAAAATAAAGATTATCCTGCTCTACGGGACCTCCATTATAAATCTGGAAATCTACATTTAAGCCTGGAATTAAATCTTTTAGGGTGAAATCCAACACCTTATTAAGAATAAATCCAACAGACCCACGCTCAGAATGCTCGGCCAAAAGCACTACAGATCTATTAAAGGATATGTCCCCAATAATGGAAGGTTCTGCGATTAAAAGGTGGCCTTTAGAGGGTTTAAGTGCAATCATAGGCATACTTTTTAACTAATCTAACTAATTATTCCTAACCTTACAATAAATATTAAAAAAATATGTATAAAAAAAGCTTTCCTGAGAGGAAAGCTTTAATACTTTAACTAAAATAGTGATAATTATTAGTTTACAGCTTTTTGTAAATCTGCACCAGCTTTAAATTTCACTACATTTTTAGCAGCGATTTTAATAGTTTTTCCTGTTTGTGGGTTTCTACCTTCACGTGCTGCTCTTTTAGACACAGACCAAGATCCAAATCCTACAAGAGAAACTCTGTCTCCTTTTTTAAGAGAAGTTTCGATTCCTCCTAAAAATGATTCTAATGCTTTTTTAGCTGCAGCTTTTGAAATACCTGCATCTTCAGCCATTGCGTCGATTAAATCTGTTTTGTTCATAATTTGAATTTAAATAATTGTTGGTTAAACATTCTGTTTAATTGCTCTTACAAATTTATATGGATTTATCGCCTATGCAAGTAATGGCAAGGGAAAACGGAAACTTTGTTGATAACTTTGGCAAAATGTTAATAATTGTAGACCAAATTTATTGATTTTTTATGATTTCAGTATTCGTAAGGGCTCAGAGCATGTAAGCCTCATTTTCTACCGTTAAGCCGTTTAGCAAATCTTTTACTTTCATTTTACGTTTACCTGGTAGTTGAATTTCATTAATCAAGATATAACCATCTTTGGTAGCTACTTTAATTTGGTACTTCTCAACACTTAGCTTCCCCACTTTTTCTTTATGATCTTTTAATGCGATTTCACAATCAAAAATCTTTACATTCAATTTTTCATCATTCTGAAAATAGCACCAGGCAGCAGGGTAGGGATTTAAGCCTCGTATTAGGTTGTAAATAGTGATAGTATCTTTACTCCAGTCGATCTTGGTGTTTTCGCGGGTTAATTTTGGGGCCGGTTTTGGATCTTCTTCTTTATTTTGAGCAATGGTTCTTACTTCGCCAATTTCTATGAGTTTAAGGGTATCTACAATGAGTTCTCCACCAAGTTTCATTAAGCGATCGTGAACAGATCCTACATTTTCTGTAGCCTCGATTTCAATTTCTTTGGACTGGATGATATTGCCGGTATCTATCTTGTCATCGATGAAAAAAGTAGTGACTCCTGTCGTCTTCTCACCATTGATCACCGCCCAGTTTATAGGCGCCGCTCCACGGTATTCCGGTAAAATGGAAGCATGTAAATTGAATGTTCCGTATGCTGGAAACTTCCAAACTTTTGTGGGTAACATTCTAAATGCAACCACCACCTGAAGGTTGGGCTTTAATGATTTAAGCTGAGTTTCAAAATCATCAGACTTTAAATTAGTTGGCTGTAAAACAGGCAGGTCTTTTGTTAATGCGAATTTTTTTACCGCGCTTTGGTTTAACTTTCTTCCACGACCGGCTGGTTTATCAGGAGCCGTAACTACACCCACAACATTGTAGCCGGCTTCAATAATTTTGGCAAGACCCTCTACGGCAAAGTCTGGCGTTCCCATAAATAGTATGCGTAAGTCTTTCATTTTAATTTATTTTATAGCTGTTTGTAGGTGTTCGTTTTATTCTGTTTTTTTCTAGTAAAAGTCGTAAAACTTCCAGTATATGTTCTTCCGCAAAAGGTAGTTGGGTGACCAGGTCTCTGGAAGATTTTTCAGTATTTCTTAGCATCTTTATAATTTCAAAATAGATGATATTCATCAATTCCCGGGTTAGTTTTCCGTTTTTTTTTCTTGTGCAAACCGAGCAAAGTCCGCAGTCTTCAATTTCCTGTTCTCCAAAATACGTTAAAAGCTGTTTGCTGCGGCAACTTTCCTTATTGGCGATATAGTCCAAAACCTGTGCTATTTTTTCTTTTTTGTGCTGAAGGTATTGCTCGATAAACCTGATATGCGGGATTAGAGTACGTTCATCTTCCCGGGGTACTAAAAAAGTAACAGAGGCATCATGTTGCGCATATTCAAACTCAATAATCTCATCTTTTTCCAGTTTCTGGAGCAGATGTAAAGCTTCGGTTTCAGAAATATTTGATTTTCCAGCTAAAGAAGCCAGGTTTATAGCTGTGAGATTTTCAAAGACACCACCATAGGTTCTTAAAATGGTTTTGGTAAATTCAGAAACATCAGGTTGATGGGTTAGATAGCTATTTAATGTACCCGGAAAAACTTCAAACTTCACTAAAGTACGTTTCTGAAATTCTTCACTTAATTTAAGGATGGCACAACGTTCTAAAATTTGTAAAGCAGCATAAGTTTTATGAATATTAAAATGGTATTGTTTGCAAAACAGGTTAAAGTTAAAATTAAAAACTTCCTGTTCACCTTCTCCATAAGCAATTCTAAAATAGGCGAGCACTTTTTTATACACCTCTTTAATTTCCGGAATGCAAGGCAGCCTTGCTAAAAATTGATTCTCTAAAACCGGAATATCACTTTTATTGGTGATTACTGTTGCTTCAGCATACTTATCATCACGACCGGCACGGCCTGCTTCCTGAAAATAACTCTCTAAATTTTCTGGCAAGTTAAGATGGATTACATGCCTAACATCTGGTTTATCGATCCCCATCCCAAAAGCGGTAGTGGCGACCATAATTCTAAATTTATTTTGAAGCCAGTCCTCCAGTTTTTTCTTTTTGGCAACCTGTTTCATTCCGCCATGAAAGGCCTCGGCTTTGTAGCCTTGTGATTGCAGATAACCAGCAATTTCAGTGGTAGCATTTCTACTTCTTACATAAATAATAGCTGTTTCTTCTGCAGATTTTAAAAGTTTAGCTACTTCATAAAATTTATCTTCAGCATAAACTACGTTATAGGCGATATTAGGTCTGTAAAAAGATTTTTTATGTAGCTTAAGATCTGGTAATTGTAATTGCTCTTTGATGTCTTCAATAACTTGGGGAGTTGCGGTTGCAGTTAAAGCAATTAAAGGCACTTCTGGTTTTAGTTCATTAAAGATATTGATATTGCGATAGGCAGGTCTAAAATCATGTCCCCATTGCGAAATGCAATGAGCTTCATCTACAGCAATCAAATTTACATTCATTAATCTGATGCGTTCCTGTACCAGCTCCATTTGAAGTCTTTCTGGCGATAGGTATAGAAATTTATAATTTCCGTAAATGCAATTATCTAATTTTTTATCCAGATCGTTAAAAGAAATACCACCGGTAAGACTCATGGCCTTTATTCCTTTTGCCTGCAAATTGCTTACCTGGTCTTCCATTAAGGCGATAAGCGGAGAAACCACAATACAAATACCGCTTCGCAGTAAAGCCGGAACCTGAAAACATATAGATTTACCGCCGCCAGTAGGAAGTAAAGCCAATACATTTTCACCCTCTAAAACCGAGGCGATGATGGGCCACTGTAAAGGTCTAAACGCTTTGTGTCCCCAGTATTTATTTAGTATTTGTACAGCTTCCTGCAATATTATACCTCACTAGTGTTGTTTAAAATAAAATCGGTTCTTTCTTCGACAGTTCCGGTAGGCACAATTATAGGTTTGTAGCCGTAAGCTATATAAGTTTTAGAGAGGTAGTCTGATATTTTTTCGGCTTCAGCAAAACTCTCATAGCGTTCGTTATCACTCTTATATATTTCTTCCCAGGGTGGTAATAAAAAAACCTGTTCGTATATTCGGTTTTTACAGGTAGAAATAAACGGCTCGTCGTATTTCGTATTAAAATAATCCATATAGGCAATCACGTCATGTACGCCACGATCTATAAAGATCAAAGTACCCCCAGATTCTTCAGCTTCGATAAATTGAGCATCCCTGCCTTCTAAAAGTTTTTTACTAAATAGTAGCGGTTGTTCTAAAAATAGCTGATCGATTCCTTCTTTTTGCGCTTCAAGGGTTACCTGTCTTGAAATTTCGTGTAGGCAGGTATAGCCACGTTTTTCCAGTTCGAAAATTATCGAAGATTTTCCTGTTCCCGGTCCACCGGTAATTACAATTTTTTGTGCTTTCACCCTGCAAATTTCGACATTTGATTTTGATTATAAAAATGGTATAAACCTTGTATCTTTGTAATCTTTAAATTAGAAGAAGAATATAATATGAGTCTATCGAATAATCCGGATGAATTTTACGCAAAACTGAAATCACAGCTTCAGGATACTGCCATGTGGCCTTCAGAATATTTATATAAGTTTATAGTGCCATCTGAAGAAGATAAAATAAAAGGTGTAGAAGATATTTTTGATAATATGGGAGCGGTGATTACCACCAAAAAGTCTAAAAAAGGAACTTACACCAGCGTTTCTGTAAATGTAAGGATGAAAAATCCAGATGCAGTGATTGCAAAATATAGAGAAGTAGGAGACAAGATAGAGGGAGTAATTTCACTATAAATTCTATTTTTGAGGTTTTTACTTGATAATTCCTAACGCCTTATTGCGTCAATATCCCTATGGATAGTTAGTGTTTAACTGATGATCTGTTGAGTATATACCTGGGAATTAAAACATCAGTGCATAACTAATTTTTTAATTATTGATTAAAAACCGACGATCTTTTACCCAACTTGGTTAATATTTCTTATTTTGCAGGCAGAATAAACTTCTGCAATTTAATATTACCGAATTTAAATCTAATTTTTTTGACAAACGCATTAGAATATAACTCTGAAAGGAGTACGTTGATAATTCCTGAATATGGTAGACATCTGCAAAAAATGGTAGAGCATGCCGTAAGTATTAAGGATGATGAAGAGCGAAACCGTGTAGCCAAATCTATAATTGCGGTTATGGGAAACATGAATCCGCATTTACGTGATGTACCGGATTTTCAGCATAAACTGTGGGATCAATTATTTATAATCAGTGATTTTAAACTGGACGTAGATTCACCTTTCCCAAAGCCAAGCCGAGAAATACTAGAAGAACATCCTGATCCTTTGGATTACCCTCAAAACTTTCCAAAATATCGTTTCTACGGGAATAATATTAAACGAATGATCGATGAGGCTAAGAAATATGATGAAGGTGAGTTTAAAGATGCTTTAGTATTAGCCATTGCGAATCACATGAAAAAATCTTTCTTAAACTGGAACCGTGACACCGTAGATGATAATGTTATTTTTGAGCATTTAAAAGAATTAAGTGAAGGTGATCTAAATCTTAAAAACTCTGATGAGGACTTAAGCGATTCGTCTAATCTTATGCGCGGGAAGAAAAAATACACAAAACCCAATAGTCCAAAAAGAACAGGTCGAAAAAGCCGTAAACGCTACTAAAATTTAACCAATTTCATGGGAACTTTTCAGATTGAAGGAGGGCATCAGCTTCAGGGGAAAATTCAGCCTCAGGGAGCCAAAAACGAAGCCCTGCAAATTCTTTGTGCCGTATTATTAACTTCTGAAGAAGTAAGAATTAATAATATTCCAGACATTATAGATGTAAATAAGCTTATTGGTTTATTAGAGAATCTGGGTGTTAAAATCCAGAAATTAGGAAAAGGAAGTTATATATTTAAAAGTGATGCCCTAAATTTAGAGTATCTGCAAAGTGAGCAGTTTAAAAAAGATGGTAGTGGTCTACGTGGATCTATAATGATTGTGGGACCGTTATTATCTAGATTTGGTAAAGGATACATTCCAAAGCCTGGTGGAGATAAAATTGGCCGTCGTCGTTTGGATACGCATTTTGAAGGTTTCATTAATCTTGGCGCTAGTTTTAGATATAATAAGGAGGAACGTTTTTATGGAGTAGAAGCGCCTAACGGATTAAAGGGAAAATACATGCTTTTAGAAGAAGCATCGGTTACCGGAACAGCGAATATCGTTATGGCTGCCGTTATGGCTGAAGGAACAACTACCATCTATAATGCTGCCTGTGAGCCTTATCTACAGCAACTTTGTAAGATGCTTAACTCGATGGGAGCAAAGATAGGCGGTGTAGGATCTAACTTACTGGTGATCGAAGGCGTTACAGAACTAGGGGGCTGCGAGCATACAATTTTACCGGATATGATTGAAATAGGATCCTGGATAGGCCTTGCTGCGATGACCAAGAGTGAAATTACCATAACTAATGTGCGTTGGGAAATGCTTGGGTTAATTCCTACTACTTTTAAAAAGTTGGGCATTACTATTGAGCGTAGGGGGGACGATATATTTATACCGGCTCATAATGATGGTTACGAAGTGCAAAGTTTTATAGACGGTTCTATAATGAATATTAGCGATGCACCGTGGCCGGGTTTTACGCCAGATTTACTAAGCATTATTTTAGTAGTGGCAACACAGGCCAGGGGTAGTGTGCTAATTCATCAAAAGATGTTTGAAAGTCGATTGTTCTTTGTAGATAAACTTATTGATATGGGAGCAAAGATTATACTTTGTGACCCGCACAGGGCCACGGTAATCGGTCATGATTTCCATTCGTCTTTAAAGGCTACTACAATGACTTCTCCAGATATTAGAGCGGGTATTTCTCTATTAATTGCAGCACTTTCTGCAAAAGGAACATCTACTATTCACAATATAGAGCAGATCGATAGAGGTTATGAAGATATTGAGGCACGTTTAAAAAGTATAGGGGCCAAGATCGAAAGAATTGCTTAAAGTGGGAATCCTAATATAGATTATTATAAAATAAAAACCTCGAGAATATATTCTCGAGGTTTTTTCTTAAAAATAGGCTGCCCATGAAAAAGAAGAAGGATAGGTATGAGATTCTTTGTGAGCAAATGATATTGAATCCCAATCTGATGTTTTTTACATCTTTTTTCTTAGACTAGGGGCAGCCATTTTTATCCAATAATCGAGATTAAATGTTCTAATATATCCAGAGCTATCGGGATGCCTTGGTTAAAAAATAATTTTCTTATACATCCTATCGGTATTCCTAGGATTTACTGAATGCATTTTAAATAAATGAGTTATTTACTCTGGCCTTGATTATTATTGGCATTATAACAAATTGAATGAATTTTTAGGAAAAATTTGTTTTGTAACACAACAAAATAGAAGGTTGGGTACGAAAGGTTTTGTAAGGATTTCATTCAAATTCAGGTTCGGGATTCTTCCAGTGTTATTCCTGCGGAAAACAATAGGTGGCACAATGCCAGATAAATTCATAATCTTTACCATTATAAGTACCGGGAACATTTTCATTTTTAGTGGTTTCTACGGTATATTTTGTGTTCCAGGGAAGTTTAAATGAAATTTTACCTTCATCATCAGTGTTTAGGGTTTTAGACCAAAGATCTGAAACATATATTTTTACTTCCTGTTCGCTAATCGGTTCTCCCTCATAATATATCTGCAATGTTTTTTCTTCATTTGCAGAAGGAATTTCCTTAATGCTTAAACCCTTCTTCGTAATTGTTGAAGCGGTAGGTGCATCGGCCACGTTTATTTTCGCAAAAGACTGGTAATGGGTTTTAAAAATCCCAAAGTCATATTCGCTATAATCGATCACATCAATATTATCATTTTTCAGCTGAATGGTAAAAGTACCTTCTTCAGTAGGGGTGAAATACCCTAAATAGTGGTCTTCTTTTTTATCCAAATTCAGTTTTGTAGATGTGCCATCAGGATTGATAACCCAAACTTCAAAACTGGAAACACTTTTAAAAGCATCGCCATCGGTTTTTTCGATAACACCATAGGTGTATTCTCCATAATGAACTTTTACTTCTTGTTTTTTGTTCAGTTCGCCATTAGGCCTTGTTTCTATCCATAAATAATGTGCAAAGGATGTGCTGTAGCAAAGTAAAAATAGGATAATTAGGTTTAGTTTTTTCATATAAATAAATTTAGTTAAACTGTTTATTCTCAGCTTTTCTTTAAATGCTGAAAAAAATCACTTGTTAGAGTTTTAGATGTTATGATTATATCCTCCCTATAATAATGCTATAGGGAGTTGGAGGAATTTGAAGCTTAAAATTTATAATTAAGGCTTAATCTAAAGTTTCTTCCGGGTTCACTTTGCCAGTATACGTAAGTACCATAATCTGCACCAGAGTATAGATATTCGTTAAGAAGGTTATTAAGGTTAAGAGCTACACGAAAGTTATCGTTCTCCCAGCTTAGGGCTCCATCCATTCTAAAATAATCAGGTAAATCTGTTTGGCCATCGGCCCCCCAAACCCAGGATGAGCGGTCTACCTGGTACTGGTAGCCCAGTGAAATCCCGAATCCTTTTAAATTTTGGTTCTGGAATGTATAATCTAACCATCCGTTGGTGATATGTTTTGAAAAACCAGCAATAGGGTTTCCATCGGCGTCTTCTACATTAGTATACGCGTAATTTAGAATTAAGTTTAAACCTTTGGTAATTTCTCCACGGGTATCAAATTCAAAACCACGGGAAGTAATATCGGTATCTACCTGTAAAGAGTAGTTGGCATCTTCAGGGTCGGCTACCAGGAATTTATCTTTATGAATATCGAAGTAGGTGGCGGTAGCATTCCATTTTCCGTTCAGGAATTCAAACTTTAATCCTCCTTCAATGTCCTCAGCGGTTACCGGATCAAAAGCGTCGCCAAATCTGTTCGTTCCCTGTTCTGGTAAAAAAGACTGGTCGTACATTCCGTAGATGACTAAATTATCCAATATCGAATAAGATACCGCTACACGTGGTGTAAATACTTTATCGTCTGATGTTACGCCGTAAGCACTACTTTTAAACTCTGTATATCTACCGGCAAGAGTAAGACGCAGTGCATCATCTAAAAACCCCAATTGATCCTGAAGGTAATAGGAAAGATAGTTAGAAGTTATAATTCCGCTTGCCCGTTGTTGTAAATTTTTACTCCTGTCAAATTCAGGTAATAGGGCTGCTGGCTGTGGATTATAAATATTAAAAGGATTATCTTGAGTATCTATGCTAAGGCTTTGCGACCAATCCGCTATGTAATTTTTATTTCCGTAATCTAATCCTCCTAAAATTTTATGTGAGATATCACCAGTTAGCTCTTTACCATTAATAAAAACCTGTCCTAGCTTTTGTTCTTCTTTGGCGTCCCAAATACTAATATTACGTAATAAATCACCGTTTTCCTGAACTCCGAATGCGCTATTGATCCATAAACTGGAACCTTCATGCTGATAATTAAGATAACTAAGTTGTGCGGTTAAATTCCAATTCTGATTAAGTTGATGTTTAAAATTTATAAATCCATAGTGTTCTTTCATCACCGAAGGACCAAGCCTTGGATCTGATAATGTAAAATCACGGTCCACATCAGCGTATTCATTAGGAGCAAAAACATAAGCAGATCCTATAAGTTTTGTTTTGTAATATTGATAGGTATACTGTGCTGTTACCGAGGTTTTATCATTAAAATTATATTTGATACTCGGCGCAAGGGTATAGCGATTTTCTGGCTCGAAATCTCTATGAGCTTCCTTGGTAGATGCCGCACCTACAAATCGATATTGCAGTTTTTTATTTTCAGATAAGTTCCCTTCGATGTCTGCCGTAGCTCTTAAAGTATTGTAACTGCCGGTAAGTATGCTAATCTCTCCACCGGTTTTACCTGTTGGTTTTTTGGTCACTACATTATAAAGTCCACCGGGTTCTCCACTGGATAACATAAAGGCAGAGGGGCCTTTTACTACTTCTATACGGTCAACCAAAGCAAGATCCTCGGCCATCGGACCCCAGGTAGATAATACATTCATTCCATTTCTAAAGGGAGGAATTCTAAAGCCGCGCATATTAATTCTAGCAAAATTTCCCCAATGTTCTATCATTTGTGCACCACTAACATTTCTGGTGACATTTTCCATGATAGAGATCGCCGCCTGGTCTTTTAGGACATCGTTGGTAATAATCTGGATATTTTGAGGAATATTGATGATTTCTTCATCTAGTCTAAGGGAAGAAGAAACCTTGCGAGTCGTGTAAGCCTCTTTTTCTCCAGAGATCCAAACATCCGAGAGGGAGGTAATCTCTTTTTGAATGATGACCTCTATAGTTTTATTCGATTGAATATTAACTGTTAGCTCTTTTCTTATAAAGCCGATTTCGGAAATTACAAGAGTATATTCTCCTTTTGGTATGTTTGTGATGCTAAAGAAACCATTCTGATTAGTGTATGCACCATAATTAGAATCTTTTAAGTATATATGGGCATTGCTAACCAGGTTTTGTTGCTCATCAAAAACAAATCCACTAAGTTCTGCAGACTGATTTTGGGCAGATGCCCCATAAAATCTACTTAAGATTAGAAATAATAAAAGTAAACTTTTCTTCATTTTGTTTTTATTTAGATTTATTATAAACAATAAAAGCAAATGTATTAAAGTGATATAAAAGAATTATAAAAAATTTAATATAATTTTTAATCAATCCAGATAAAATTTAAATGCTTGGTTGGGATAGATGGTAAATATTTGTTTTTTAGGTATTCGTAAATTATTTGGTTTGTCTTTTTATATAATTGAATTTGATAAGATCAGTCGTTATTCGGAAAGATTAACCATTTTTTCAAAAGAAAAAGTCCTAAAAAAAGCGATCATTAAAATGATCGCTTTTTTTAGGACTTCAATAAGAAGCTATTTTATTAGAAATGTGATTTTAAATTACAAAAATCAGACTTTTTGAGCTCGCTCTTTATTTTCTCTATAATGAAACAAGTTTTGTTCTTTGATCATTTGTGTGGTTTTTTCAGGAAGCATTTCTTCCCATCCTTCTTTTCCATCTGAGATCATTTGTAAGACTTCCCTTGAATATATATCCAGAATATCAGGATTATAATTTTCAATGTCTTCTACGCGACCATTATATTTAAAGAATTTGTATAATTCCTTCATACGTGGATGTACCTTTAAGTTTTCACTTGTGGTAATTTCGCCGGTTTCAGGATCCTTAAGTGGATAAAGGTAAACCTTAAGATCTTTAAAGAACAATTTACCAAAAGCTTCTAAAATACCACCGCTTAGGTGTCTGTAATACTTTTCGTCAAAAACATCTACGAGGTTATTTACACCCATGGCAAGCCCCATTCTCATTTTAGAATACTTACTAAAATATTCCACTACCTTATAATATTCCTGGAAGTTTGAGATCATTACCGTTTGCCCTAGTGAGCATAGTAATTCTGCCCGATCCATAAAATCACGTTCATCTATTTCACCTTCAGCTCTAAGGTTAGATAGGGTAATTTCAAAAATCACTTCGGTATTTTCTTCAGAAACCCGATTTTCGTTAAAGAACAATTCACGAGATTTCTGGAACATATCCATGTTCACCTTCGTAACCGGTCTAAAACTACCACGAAGTGCAAGGATATTCTTTTTATATAGAATTTTTGCCGGAAGTACATTATTTCCGTCCGGACTAAACATTACCGCATCGGTCATGCCGTTTTTAACGAGTTGTAAACTCATAAGACGGTTATCTACCTTTTTAAATCTTGGGCCAGAAAAATTGATGGTATCGATCTCTAACTGATCTTTATCGATATGATCATATAAATAGCGCAGTAATTTTTTAGGATTGTCATATTTATAGTATGCCCCATAAATGAGGTTAACTCCTAAAATTCCTAACGTATTTTGTTGGTGCCGGGCATCATTTTCTTTAAACCGAATATGAAGGCTAATTTCGTTATAATCTTCATCTGGGCTTATCTGGTAACGAATTCCAACCCAGCCGTGTCCCTTATACTTTTTAGCGAAGTCTATGGTGGCCACGGTATTGGCGTAACTAAAGAAAAGTTTATTGGGGTGCTTTTCTCTTGAAATCCTTTCTTCAATCAATTTAATTTCATGAGAAAGCATTTTTTTAAGTCGGGCTTCAGTAACGTATCTTCTGTCATCTTCCACACCGTAGATAGCATCACTAAAATCTTTATCGTAAGCACTCATCGCCTTGGCAATGGTGCCCGAAGCACCACCAGCTCTAAAAAAGTTTCTTACAGTTTCCTGTCCTGCGCCAATTTCAGAAAAGGTACCATAAATATTCTCGTTTAGATTGATACGAAGAGCTTTACTCTTTATAGAAGGAACATTCTCAAATTCCTTGTCGCCCATTATGGTGATTGGCATATTTTTCCTTTTAGATGAATTTTCCTTTTTTACGCTTCCAAAGGTACTAAAACACTAAGGTAAACAAAAAATAATACCTAACTTTGTCACAAATATAACATTCTTGAAAGTTACATTTTTAGGTACAGGAACATCACAGGGAATCCCCATTATTGGTAGTACTCATCCCGTTTGCTTAAGTAAAAACCCTAAAGATAAACGTCTAAGGGTTTCAGTAATGGTAGAGTGGGAGGGACTAAACATTTTAATAGATTGCGGTCCCGATTTTAGAATGCAAATGTTGGCCAATAATTTTGCCAGATTAGATGCTATACTTTTTTCTCACGAGCATAATGATCATGTAGCCGGTTTAGACGATATTAGACCCTTTTTCTTCAGACAGGGCAACATCCCGATTTACGCACATGAAAGGGTTTTAAATGCGCTCAAAAAACGTTTTGATTATATTTTTGTTACTGAAAATAAATATCCCGGTGCCCCAGGTGTCAACGAACATATCGTTACTGATAATGATTTTGAGATCGAAGGTAAACACATCACCCCGGTAAGCTACCTGCATAACCAGTTACAGGTATATGGATATCGAATGGGTGGCTTTGCCTATTTAACCGATATAAAGTCTATTTCTGAAACTGAAGCTGAAAAACTTAAAAATTTGGAAGTGGTGGTGGTTAGCGCTTTAAGAATAGAACCACATCATTCTCATTTTAATCTGGCGGAAGCATTGGAATTTATCGAGAAAATTAAGCCAAATAAAACATATTTGACTCATATTAGTCATTTATTGGGATTTCATGATGAGGTAGAACAATCACTACCTGAAAACGTACATCTTGCCTACGACAATTTGAAAATCAGTATTGATGAAAAATAAGATCCTGCTATACTTATTCATATTTGCTGCATTGTTCGCGATTTTTATTTACGTAAACGATAAGAAAATCCTGGACGATCAAACAAACAGAATCATTAGCTTACAAAAGCGATTAGATGAATTAGAGACGGAAGACGACCATATAAATACAGTAGCATCTGATGAGTTTTACGATTTTAGTTTGAAAAGAAATGAGCCCGCTATGACCTATTTTGAAAATAGCGGTTTTGACGCTGCCGAAATTGAACGAAAAGTGCAGGATGTTTTAATCGATATGAATAGAAGTAGTGAGAATAATAAAATGGTACCGTTTGAAGGAATGAATGGCCCAATGCGCATTAATAAAGTAAAGCTACTGAATCATAAATGGCTAATCGCCAATTTCACGGATGGGGAACACTGGGGAGAAATTTTATTGAATTATTATGTTACTAATGATGGTAATGTTGAATTTGAACCTCTAAATGCTTTCCTTTATCCTACGGAATAAAAGCTACAGCTAAGTATGAAAGAAATAGTTATTTATTGATTTCCTTAATCTGTACTAACTGTTTGTTGTCGTCATTCCATATATTCAATTTCATAATAAAAATTACTTTTGATTTTAGTAGCTTCATCTTTACTCTTGAAATCCAAATTATAAGGATCGTAAACTAATTTTTTCCTGAAACAAATCTTTCCTGGTTCGTCTTTGAAGAAAGACAGACATCAATCATAAAAAGATTATCATCAGTTATTTTAGTTTCTATATTATTTTCAATATAATTTTGATCCAAATGAGTAGGTTGTGACACAGATATATTCTATTTTGGAAACCGATCAGGGGATCAGGATAGAATTAATTAAACTTCAGCTGCGGGAAAAACAAATATCACCGAGTTTAGAGAGCTTATTGCTAAAATGAAAACTCAGGATTCAATCAATCGGCAAAAAGTATTCAAAATATTACAAACTCCCTGGCCTGAAAACCTGAAAGTACAGCAAAATCAATCTTTATTTTGGTGATTTAGCATGCTGATTTAAAAACACAAAAAAGTATTTACCGGTTGTAGAATCTGCGGTTAAAGAAGGTAAAACTTTAGCTTCTAATCTTGCCGTGCTAAAAGACCGAATCACACTTAGGGAAGGAGGGAAGCAAATTTACGGCAGCCAAGGTTTGGATCGATAAAAATACCGGTAAACAGTATTTTCAACCTATTGAAAATCCAGACAAAGTAGACAGTTACGGGCAGAAGTTGGTCTTTCCGATATGTAAACCTATTTTCAGATGGATTGGAGTCTGGAACAGTATAAGAATTCACCAGAATTAAAATCATTGCTATCAATGAAGAATTAATCGAAGTGCTATTTATTTAAAAAATAAGCTCGGATTCTTTAAAAATCTGAGCTTATTCAACTTACAACAACTAACTAACTTAGCTCACCAAAGAATAAGACTGTTTGGCAATCTCTAATTCTTCATTAGTGGGAACAATTAAAATTTGTTTCTCAGCTTCCGGCAAATTGATAGAACGAATGCTTTTACCACGCACATCGTTTTTTCGATGATCCAGATACAGTCCTAAATATTCCATATCTTCTAGAGCAATCTTTCTAATAACACTACTATTTTCACCAATTCCTGCGGTAAAAATAACGGCATCCACACCATTCATCGCTGCGATATAGGAACCAATATATTTTTTAATCTTATAGCCATTCATGTAAAGTGCGAGTCTACAATTTTCATCACCTTCAGCAGCTTGTTCTTCAATATCTCGCATATCGCTATAGCCGGTAAGCCCTAGCATTCCACTTTCTTTTAATAAAATATTCTTAACCTCTTCTGGAGAATAGCCAAGTTTATCGATAAGATAAAAGATAACAGACTGGTCGATGTCCCCGGCACGGGTTCCCATAATTAGTCCGTTTGCAGGTCCCATTCCTAAGGAGTGATCAATAGCTTTTCCATCTTTTATAGCCGTGACACTACAACCATTACCAAGATGTACACTGATAATTTTTTCTGACGGTAGTCCCTTTTCGCTTAAGTATTCGATCGCTTTTTCAGAAACGTATTTATGGCTGGTGCCGTGAAAGCCATAAGCCCTAACATCGTGATCATTTAAAAATTTTTTCGGAATGGCATATTGATAGGCTTTTTTTGGCATGGTTTGAAAATAAGCCGTATCAAAAACTACCACTTGTTTTGCTTCAGGAAATACACTTTCGGCAACTTCGATTCCAAGTAGATTATGCGGATTATGTAAGGGGGCTAAAGGAAAAAGATTTCTAATTTTTTCTTTTACATCTTCAGTAACTTCGACAGTTTTGGAAAAACTTTTTCCACCATGAACCACTCGATGTCCAACCACCTCAATATGGTTTTTATCTTCAACCACTCCTACTTCTTTATCCATTAAGAAAGAGGTGATTTTATTTAATCCTGTTTCGTGATCTGGGATATCAATTTCTTTGGTCATTTTGTCTTCCCCGGTTTTGTAGTGTATTAAAGACCCTTGTAAACCAATACGCTCCACGAGTCCGCTTGCTGCCACCGTTTCCTCCGGCATTTTTATAAGTTGGTATTTTATGGAAGAACTACCTGAGTTGATTATTAAAATATTCATATTAAATTCCTTGTGCCTGGATTGCGGTTATTATTACGGTATTAAAAACGTCGTCTACGGTACAACCTCTACTAAGATCGTTAACAGGTTTATTAAGTCCTTGTAGCATAGGGCCAATGGCTAAAGCTCCGGTTTCACGTTGTACGGCTTTATAAGTATTATTCCCGGTATTAAGATCTGGGAAAATAAGTACGCTGGCCTGTCCTGCAACTTCAGAACCTGGGAGTTTACTGTTTCCTATCGTAGCATCTACCGCTGCATCGTACTGGATAGGTCCTTCAATTTTAAGATCGGGACGTTTATTTCTTACAATTTCTGTAGCTTCACGAACGCGATCTACATCTTCTCCTTTACCAGAAGTCCCCGATGAGTAGGACAGCATCGCAATTTTTGGTTCTATCCCAAAAGCTTTACTACTTTCTGCGGAAGAAATGGCAATTTCAGCAAGTTCGGCAGCATTAGGGTTTGGATTGATTGCACAGTCCCCAAAGACGGAAACACGATCTTCCAGGCACATAAAAAATACTGAAGATACAACAGAGACGCCAGGTTTTGTCTTGATAAATTGAAGGGCAGGTCTAATAGTATGCTGGGTGGTATGTGCCGCTCCTGAAACCATCCCGTCTGCATCACCTTTATGAATCATCATGGTTCCGTAGTAGGAAACATCAGCCATCATATCCCGAGCCATATCCATATTTACATTCTTATGTTTTCTAAGCTCGTAAAAAGTTTCGGCATAATCTTCATAATTATATGAATGCACAGGATCGATCACAGCAATTTTATTTAGATCTATGTTTAAGCCGAGATCTGCAATTTTATTTTTAATCTTATCAATATTACCAAGAAGCGTAATATCTACAATATCCAAAGCGATTAAACGCATCGTGGCAATAAGGATACGCTCGTCTGTTCCTTCAGGAAGGACAATACGTTTTCTGGATTGTTGTGCACGTTTATACAGGCTATACTGAAACATCTTTGGAGTAAGTGCTTTTGGCTGAAAATTGAATAGTTTTTCAGTCAGGCTATCAAGATTTAGGTATTTTTCAGACACCGCCAAAGATGTCATAATCTTTTGTTTACTGTCTTTATAAATCTGAGATTTAATACTTCCAATCTGATTAGTCACCCCAAAAGTGCCGCCTTGTACAGAAATAATCGGAACAATTTGAGAAAGTCCTTCGATGAGTTTTAAAATACTTTCTTCAGGTATGAGTCCACCGGTAAGTATAATTCCCGAAATTGGAGGATAATTGGCAGAAATATGAGCCTGTAAGGCTCCAAGAATAATATCGGCACGGTCCCCAGGAGTGATTACCAGGCTATTCTCTTTAAGCTTGGTGATATAATTTCTAAGCTGCATAGCACCAACACCAAAACTTCCGGTTTGATTATTTAAATGCGTTTCTCCAAAAAGAACTTTACCATTTAACTCCTCCACGATTTCTTTAATGGTGGGATGAAGTAGTGTGTTGATCATGGGAACGATAGAAACTTCAACCTCATTAGCGAAAAACTTATCAAGATCTACTTTGATCTTTTCAATATTTTCTTCCTGGATTTTATTCGCAACTACACCAATAACTTTTACATCGCGGTTATTGAAAGAACTGTAAGCAAAGTTTAGGGCATCCACAAGCTCCTGTTGAGTTTTACCTTTTCCGCTAGAAATAATTATTGTTGGCAGTCCCAGGTTTTTAGCAATAGTGACGTTAGTGTCGAATTCAAATACATTTCCTTTTACAGAAAAATCGGTGCCCTCAACCAAAACGAAATTAAACTGCTCTTCCAGATACTTATATTTCTGAATGATAACATCGATAATTTCTCCTGCTTTACCAGCATTTCTTTTGTCTACCAATTCCTTACGTGTAACGCCATAAGCTTTTTCATAAGGGATTTCGATATCAAACTGGGAAAGTATGGTTTCAATGTGATTGTCTTTTTGATCCTTAGGAAAATCGTCGATAATGGGTCTAAAATATCCTACTTTGTCGGTTTTTCCTAAAAGTGTTTGCATTAAGCCCAGGGAGATTAAAGACTTTCCACTGTCTTCTTCCATGGTAGCAATGTAGATACCTTTATTCATAGCGTTTATTTTTGCTCACCTTAATGAGATCTTGATGCTAATTCCCTAGTTGTATGGGGATATTTAACAGTTAAAATTAGTTTCAAAATACTTCTGTTTGTTAAAGAAGTAGTACAAATTTACCAGTAATTTGAGGCATGAAACCTAATAAATGTCATATTATAAAGTTAAAATAACTTTAATAGGGAAGAAATAATATTGGGAAAACAGCTATCCATTTTTCTCCAACCATTCTTTAAGCTCGTAGAAGTTTTGGGGAGCAACTCCGTGTCCTACCGGAAATTCAGAATACGTATTTTTTATATTCAAATGGTCAAGGAAGGGTTTGGTTTTTCGCGCCCATTCGATGGGGATTATCTGGTCTACTGTTCCGTGAGAACAATAGAAATTTAAATGTTCAAAATTATTATTTTCAAACCCAGATTTGATGATGTCTTTATTGACATATCCACTTAGCGCAACGATATTTTTTACCTTTTCTGGATAAGAGAGTGCAACGGCATAACTTAAAATGCTTCCCTGGCTAAAGCCTAATAGTGTTACTTTATTTTTGTTTATTGGATAAGCTGCAATCGCTTCATCAATAAATTTTGCAATTAGATCCCGGGATTCAACAGCTTGCTCATCATCGCTAAATTTCCCGTTGGCATCATCAAAATAGATAGCATACCAAGCATTTCCGCTAGGTTGCATGGGATAAGGTGCTTTTACTGAGATTACAAAAAACTCTTCAGGTAATTCGCTGGCAAAGCTAAAAAGATCCTGTTCGTTACTTCCGTAGCCATGAAACATGAAAACTACGGGAGCTTTTTCAGTTTGACCTTTTGGTTGTTTTATAACGTGATCTAGAGATAAATTTGCTGTGTACATTACGTAATTGATTTAAACCATTTTTGAAAATAGACTCCAATGTAAGGGATCATTTTAAATTCCCCCTGTACTGCAGCAATTAGTCCATAAATCCAAATAATTACAGAGACCAGATAAAAAGCCGTAGGAATAAATAAATCACTAAACATGGAAGCTATGGCTCCAAGCAAGTAAAAAATGAGATGAGTTCCAAAAGCCTGGCGAATATGGAAACTAGCCAATTTATGTTTATCATCCATATTCATAAAAATAGCAATTATAAAGCCAAATATGGTTATATAGGCCGTAATCGCAGCAGTTTTGCCGTTATTCGAGCTGTTTTGGGGTTGTGGACTCATGCTTCTAGAATTATTTATTCTGCGATAATTAATTGATTATTATTAAAAATACCAATCGCTTTTCCTTTTAACTGTTGCCCTAAAAAGATACTATTTTGTGAAGTAGAAAGAATATCTGATTTTTCAAAAGTGTATTTTACTTCGGGTAAAAAGAAGCTTAATTTTGCCGTTTCTTTTTCGGCTATTTTTATATTTTCAGATTTAAAGCGGGATCTTCCGCGAGTTAAAATCTCAATAGTTTCTTCCGTAGAAAAAATAGTGTGTAGAGCACCAAAGGCACTTTCTAATCCAATGCTTCCGTAGCTGGCATTATCAAATTCTACTTTTTTGTTCTCTATATCAATAGGATCATGATCACTGGTCACAAAATCGATCGTACCTTCTTTTAATCCTTTAATTAAGGCTTTTGTGTCTTTCTTTGTCCTTAGCGGAGGCAGTACTTTTGCCCGGGTATCAAATTCGCTAAGTAAATCGTCTGTTAAAATCAGGTTATGGATGGCCACACTGCAGGTTACGTCCAGTCCTTTTTTCTTGGCTTCTTTAATAAGTGCAACCGATTTTTCTGTAGAAATAGTTGGAATATGCAGTTTCCCATCCGTATATTCTAAAAGATACAAATCGCGGGCAATTTGTAAATCTTCAGCAAGATTTGGAATTCCTTTTAAGCCTAAAAGAGTACTATTATGGTGTTCGTTGACAATTCCCTTACCTGCAATTTTCTTTTCTAAAGGGAATGATTGTACCAGTCCGTCAAAATTTTGAGCGTATTGCAATGCAATTTTTAGAAGATTAGGATTGCTTACTGGTTTTTTATAATCTGCAAAACTTACCGCACCGGCATTACCCATATCGTAAAGTTCGGCTAAATCTACACTTTCGGTTTTAACCGTTAAAGCGCCGGTAGGTAATAAATTTACTGCATTTCCCTGTGCTTTAGCTTTAATAGAATGAATGGCAGAACTGTTATCGATCGTAGGATTGCTATGTGCATTAAGTACCACATCGGTAAAACCGCTAAATGCCGCTGTTTTTAATCCGTTTTCGATGGTTTCACGCTCTTCGTAACCTGGTTCTCCAAAACTTACGCTCGTATCAAACCAGCCTTGAGAAACGTGTAATCCTTGGATATTAATTTCTTTATCGGCCTTTTCTTTAATAGAATTTCCGATTTTTATAATGATGCCGTCTTTTATAAAAATATCGGCTTGTTTTAAATGATAATCGCTTTGCTGGTCTACGATTGTGGCAGATTTTATAAGTAGCTTCATTTAAAGAATTTTAAGAGGAGCATTTCTATGGTTAAAAAGATCAATGCAAAAATAACAAACCATTTCCAAAGCACATCGATTTGTTGGGCAGCTTTTGCGCTTTCAAAAAAAGTATTTAGACTGGGTTGCTGTTCCACATCTTTAAAGTCATTAATATCCAGATAATTAAGATCGCTTTCGCCTCTGGGATAATTATAACTAACCGGTAAAATTTTATTTTCCTGATAGGTGAGCATAAAATTTCCCGCTTTTGCAGGTAAGTCGGTAGTCGTTATAGTGATCTTACTGGAGGTATTTTGTTGAAGTGGAATAAAACTCTCTGCTGAATTTTGCTGAATTTCAACCACCTGATCACTATTTCCTGCCATGTTTACGTCGAATGTATTTTCCTGACCGACTTCAAAGTATAAGTCGGGCATTTTTAAGGCTGAAATTCCCAAATTATAGAAAACGGGTACGATTAATGGCGAATTTTGAAAGTTTGAATTTTGCTGATTAACGGGTGCCGAAAATAAATAGTTATGATCAGAATTCATCAAAAAAGCTTTGTTATTTTGATAACTCAAAGCCGCTGATATATCTGAACTAAAATTATAAAAACTACGTACTTCGGGATATTGGAAATTACTGATTTCTTTTTCGAAAGTAGCCTCGAATAATGGATGTTGAAAGGCAATTTCAGTAATCAATAATTCTCGATTTTGTTTATTCTGAATAGTCGGTAAACCGAGATTTGATAAAAACGGATTGTAATTTTGGATCTGAAGATTGGAAGCCGGGATGATGCATATGGGCATTCCTTGTTTTGATTTTTCTAAAATCTGATTTTGTAAAGCTGTATTTATCTGCTCTACTTCATTTAGAATAATTAAGTCTGCACCGCTAAAAGCACTAAAATCAACTTCACTTTCTTCAAAATTACTGTAATTGAATTGATCCTGAGTAAAAATTCGTTTAAAGAAATCGCTATCACTTCCTGAAATGCTTACAACAGTTATTTTAGGCGTTTCCGCGTAGCTAAAAAATAATTCATTATCGTAAAAAAGTCCGTTATCTTCAATTGCGATGACGCCATTTTCTACTTCTTCCGCCTGTACACGAAATTCTATTTCCTGCTGTTTACTGTCTTTAAAATTAATACTTTTTTTAGCCAATATTTGCTCACCGTTTCTTAGACTAATAGGAATATCTCGATCTAGCTTTTCATTATTACTAAAAATCACTTTTAACGTAGCCTGATTTAATTTCTTATCGATAACGTAAGCCGAATCAATGCTCATATTAGCGATATTTTGTACTTTATTTTTTATAAAATGATATTCGACATTTTCAAGCTGATGTAAGTCACCCAAATTTTGCTGAAAATCAGACACCAAAACCAATCGCTGTACATCAGCAGGATGTTGTTTAAAAAACTGGCGGGCTTTTAAATTAATCTGGTTGAAGTTCAACGAATTTTGACTATAATCTATCTCCTGGATTTCGGTTTGATTTTCAACAGGTGAAATAATTCCGAAGTCGTTATTATTAGTAAATAGTCCAAAGGTCTGTTTTTCCTCGCTGTTTTCTATAACTTGCTGAATATTATATGGCAACATTGGGCCATGTTCACCACGCAATTGCATGCTGAACGAATTATCCAGATAGAGCAGGGTGGTTGTACTTTGTTGGGAGGTTTTGCCCGAAGGGATAAAGGGTTGTGCAAATGCCAGAATCAAAAAAGCCAGTGCTAAAGTTCTGGCGATTAGAATAAGCCATTTTTTTAGTTGATTGCTTTTACGGTTTTCCTGAACTACTTTTTTAAGAAATTTTACATTCGTAAAAGCCTCTTTCTGAAATTTACGAAGTTTAAATAAGTGAACAATAAAGGGAATAACCAGTAAAATTAGTGCATAAAGGAGCTCTGGATGTTTAAACTGCATACCGGTTTTTAAGATTTATCAAATATAAAGAAATTGTGGTGCAGGAAAACTCGATAATCGAGATTAAATGTTGGACTCCCGTCCCGAGAGTTATCGGGATGCCTCGAAATTAATGATTTCCATCAAATGTATTCTCGCCTCGTCTTACAATGAGTTTGATGTAAAAACGTGCCGTAAATCTCTTTTTTGAAGTAAGTTTAGTTTAAGCGCGTTTGATATCAAATTTAAAGCTGGTACTTTCACCAAGTACCGAGGAGACACTGATGTTACCGTGGAGTGATTCTACCAGTTTTTTGACGGTAGAAAGACCAATTCCATTTCCCTGATTTCCCTGACGATCGGTAATATAAAGCGTTTTAAACAATTTGAAAACATTAGAGAGCTGATCTTCAGGAATACCAATTCCGTTATCGGTTACGGTAAAATAATAATGATTTTCGTCTATAGCGCTTTCAATATCAATAATAATTTTTTCCTTGTTATTGTATTTAATGCTATTATTAATCAGGTTGATAAAAATTTGTTCTAGGGCTGCCCGGTTACATTTCAGAAATATATTTTCCGCAGGGAAATTAATTTCACATCTGTCATTGATATTGAGCAAATCTATGATATCCTCTAAAAGATGATGAAGATCAAACTCTACTTCTTTTGAAGCTACAATGCGATCACTTTCGTAATGGTTTAAAATCCCGTTTATATAATCACTTAATTTTAGAGCAGATTTTTTAAGATTTAGCAGTAATTCCTGGCCTTTTTCATCCACATTATGTTTATAACGCGCTTTTATAAGGTCTGCTGTAATAATCATATTGGCAAGTGGCATTTTCATATCGTGAGAAACCACACCTGCAAAATCTTTTAATAAGGTATTGTGATCATCTAATTCTTGTTTTATTTTTTCTAGATAACGATTTTTACGTCGCAGTTCAAATAGTTTTTCAACCTGTTTTGCGAGATTTTTTAAGGCTTTTTTCTGTGCATCGTTAAGCTTATTCTTTTTAGTATCTAAAACGCATAAGGTGCCCAGAGCAAAACCATCGTTGTCTAATAATGGCATCCCCGCATAAAAAAGTATGGGAGACTCTGGATGGGTAGTAAAGGGGTTATCGTAAAACCTTAAATCTTTACGCATATCTTCTACCTCCATTAAAATACCAGGCTCTAAAATCGCATGGCCACAATGCGAGTATTTTCTTTCAACCTCTGTAATGGGCGGGCCACCGTGATTCGATTTTAACCAGTTTTTTTCATCTTCTACAATGGTAATTACAGATATTGGTGTTTTACAAATATAGGAGGCCAGCTGGGTAATATTATCAAACTCCTCTTCAGGAATATCTTTTATGAGTTCAATGGAGCTTAAAGCATTTAAGCGTTCTTTTTCATTGATAGGTTGAGCAGGCTGAATCATATAGATTTATCAATTTTTGATAGGCAGAACTAAAACAATTTTTAATTGTTAAAGTAAATTAACAAATATTTTAGAAAATAGTTTAATGTTTAGATCAATATTTTTCGAATGCACCTAAACCAAATAAGGCAAAATCATATTTCACAGGATCCTGATGATCCAGTTTGCGCAATACCACATCTAACTCGGCCAAAGCTTTAGCGTCGTTTTGCTTACGCTTTAATAACTTTAATTTCCTGGCAATGTTACCTGAATGGACATCGAGTGGGCAGGAGAGTTTTGATGGGGAAATAGATTTCCAAATGCCAAAATCGACGCCGCAGTGATCTCTTCTTACCATCCAGCGTAAGTACATATTTATACGCTTTGCTGCAGAATTTTTTAGGGGATCGCTTACATGTTTTTGGGTACGTCTTTCATGTGGGAGTTCAAAAAAGATTTTCTTGAATTCATGAATTGCCGGTTGGAGGGAGTTCGCCGAAGCATGTTTGCTAAAAACAGCTTCCAGGCCATCGTGATTATTATAAATATGCTGAAGTGCCAGCATAAAATAACAAAGATCAATGCTGTTAAAGGTTCTATGTACAAAACCTTCCATAGATTCGAGGTCTTTCTCGCCAAAATTAAGGATAAAATCATGGGGAGCATGTTCCATACGCTCCATAAGATTATTGGCATTTTTCAGGATACTTTTACGATTGCCCCAGGCAATAGTTGCAGCCAAAAAACCTGCAATTTCAATATCTTCTTTTTTACTGAATTGATGCGGAATCTGGATGGGATCAGTGCCTATAAATTGCGGATTGTTGTATTGATTGACCTTAAAATCCAGAAATTCTTTTAATTCGCTTTTCTTCAAAAACCTAATCTTTATATACTATTGCTTCAGTCGAAAATTAATTGAGAAATTACACAATTTCACCGTCTACCATAGTAAGCTTTCTATCAGCCATATCGGCTAATTCTTCATTATGCGTAACAATAACGAAAGTTTGACCAAACTCGTCCCTTAACTTAAAAAATAACTGATGTAGATTTTCGGCAGATTCACTGTCTAAATTTCCTGAAGGCTCGTCAGCAAAGATAACGGCAGGATTATTCATAAGTGCTCTGGCTACGGCAATACGTTGTTGCTCACCGCCACTTAAAGCCGATGGTTTATGATGTGCTCTTTTTTTTAGACCTAAAAACCCTAACAATTCCATCGCTCTTTTTTCGGCTTCAACTTTTGGAGTGTTTTTAATATAAGCAGGGATACAAATATTTTCTATAGCAGTAAATTCTGGCAATAACTGGTGGAATTGAAAAATAAAACCTATGTGATCATTTCTAAACTTTGCCAAGTTCTTGGGGCTTAGACCATAAATATCAGTTTCGTTGATAAACAGTTTTGAATTTTTATTTTTTTCAGGGAGGTCTAAAGTACCTAAAATTTGAAGTAACGTGGTTTTTCCGGCACCCGAAGCTCCTACGATCGAGACAATTTCGCCTTTTTGAATATGAAGATCTACACCTTTTAAGACATGTAAATCACCATAGTATTTATGAATATTTTCAATTGTTATCATGTGCTCTGTAAAGTGCTCGAAAATTAGCCAAATTAATAACACCCCCCAAGTTTAAAATAGGATTAATTATGCACAGGACCTATTTTGATAACAAATATTTATACCTGTATATGCTAAAATAAGTCAAATAGCCTATGTGATCTTTGTAGTAAATCTTACATTTGAACAAATCATTAGTTTATGAAGAAGGAAGAAACAGCAACCCTGGCAGCGGGTTGTTTTTGGTGTACCGAAGCTGTTTTTCAGCGATTGGAAGGGGTAAGTAACGTGATTTCTGGATTTACCGGAGGTGAGATTAAAAATCCGCCATATCGAGAGGTAGTGACCGGTAGAACAGGGCATGCAGAAGGCATTCAGTTTAATTACGATCCTAAAGTTATTAGCTTTCAGGAACTGTTATTAATTTTCTTTTCTACCCACGATCCTACCACTCTAAACCGCCAACAAAACGATGTAGGGACACAATATCGTAGTGCTATTTTTTACCATTCTGATGCGCAGAAGCAAATTGCAGAACAGGTTATTAAAGAACTGGAAGCACAGGAAGTTTTTAAAGATCCTATTGTTACTGAAGTTACCGAAGCCTCTGCTTTTTATAAAGCTGAAGAAGAGCATCATAATTTTTACAATCAACATTCCAGTCAGCCCTACTGCCAATATATTATCGATCCAAAAATCCATAAATTGCGATCACTTTTTGCCGATAAATTAAAGAAATAAAATTCCGATATGGCTTATCAAAGTTTCGAAGAATACTCTATAGAAGTTACCGATTCCTTAAAAGATAATTATAAAAAAATAATTACAGAACTGGGCGAAAATCCAGATAGGGAAGGTGTTTTAAAAACACCCGAAAGAGCAGCAAAAGCCATGCAGTTCCTTACACAGGGATATGAATTGGATGCTGAAAAGATTTTGAAGAAAGCCATGTTTAAGGAAGACTATGATGAAATGGTGGTCGTAAAGAATATTGAATTATATTCACTTTGCGAGCATCATATGCTACCGTTTTTTGGCAAAGCCCATATTGCTTATATCCCTAATGGACATATTGTAGGTTTAAGTAAATTGCCAAGAGTAGTTGATGTTTTTGCGAGAAGGTTACAGGTGCAGGAGCGATTAACGCACGATATCTTAGAATGTTTAAATAAAACGCTTCAGCCGCAGGGCGTTGCTGTAGTAATTGAAGCACAACACATGTGTATGATGATGCGCGGTGTACAAAAGCAAAACAGCACCACAACCACATCAGGTTTTAGAGGTCAGTTTGAAAAGATAGAAACCAGAAACGAATTTTTAAAACTCATCAGCTCAGACCTTTCCTAAAAACTGGCATCTTATTTGCTTTTATAAATGGAATAAACACTAAAAAAGATGCTAAAAGATAAATTATTTTTGAAGGGATTAATGCTGGATGCTATTGGTATGTTAACTATCGGTATTCCTGTTATTGGTCCTTTTTTTTAGATATTTTATGGGCGCCGTTTGCAGTTCGTAAAATGAGAGAAATGTACCCAGGTAAAAATGGTAAACTGGCTTCAATTATAGTATTTATTGAGGAAATTTTACCTTTTACAGATATTATACCAACATTTACATTAATGTATGTATATACCTTCGTTTTTAAAAAGGAACCTAGAAAACAGGTTAGAACCATAGAAGTTGAAAGCTGGTAAATAGAAAATTAATCTAATGAAGAAAAAGCCTGTTTGATGTGTTCAGACAGGCTTTTTTGTTTTTATTTTTTACGAAATGGGGTAATAGAACCGTTATTCCAACATACCGAAATAAACCATGGATGTATATTACTGCGTAATGCTTATTGAAAATTATTTAGATTGAATTTAAATAAATAGAGATTGGTAATAAACTTCATTTTGTGATTACCTATAAGATAAACAACAATTTTGAGTGAAGATTTTTATATAAAGTTTATCCTGCCGTATAAAGGGATGATTATTAAACTTTGTAGGGCATATACCGATAACGAATTTGATTTTGAGGATTACTTTCAGGAGGTCTGCCTCCAAATCTGGAAGAGTAAGGACAATTTTCGAGAACAATCAAAATGGTCTACCTGGATATATAGAATAACACTGAATGTTTGCATGACAATGCTGAAAAAGCAAAAGAAGCATGGAGCAATCAACGGGTTTGTTCATAATGATTTAATTACTGAATCTGAAGCTTTTACGGATGAGGAACTGCAAATGCTTTATATGGCGATCCGAAAATTGCCGGAAGTAGATAAAGGGATCATCGTTTTATATTTAGAAGACAAGTCTTATAAAGAGATAGCCGAAGTAAGTGGATTAAATATAACTACTATCGGCGCAAGAATTAATCGCATTAAAACAAAACTTAAAGCAATAATTTATGGAAAATAGTATCGAGAATATCTGGAAAAATGGAGATCACGGAAATGTTAAGCATATCGATTTTTATAATAGGGAATCTAAACTCTGGTTTCAGAAAATTATAAAATATTTAAAAAAAGATAATTTCAGTTTAATCCCAATAGGCGTAATGATGGTCGGGTTATTGATTTTGTATAAAGAATACATAGGTGCCCTTTTAGCTTTTGGATTTATCTTTTTTCTATATCTGTTAAACCGAAATACGATCGCGAAACTAAAAAATATAAATCCATCAGAAGATGTAGGGCATTATATGAAAACCAATCAACTTTTTATTAAAGATCAGAAGCGGTTCTATACTATTTTCACAGGCCTGGTTATTCCATTATTTATAGTGGTCGAATTGTGGGTTATTTTTCACGATGCTGAAATTTATTTAAATACGATAACTGAGATTTCCGTTATTAAAAAAGTGATTTTAGCCGGCCTAATTTATACAAGTATAGCCGGAATAAGTTTATTCTCTTATTTAGCTTCCACCAAAGTTGTTTATGGACAGCTTTTAAAGAAACTGGATCAAATTGTAAAGGATTTAGAAAGCGAAGAAAAATAGAATTATAAATTGTGCCGGAAAGCTTTAGCATTTGATCTTGTAGGTGTTTATATTCTCATATCTTTGAAAGTTAAAAGCAAAAGAAAGTTCTACATGCGCATTCAAAACGCCTACCATAATAATCTCAAAAATATATCTTTAAACTTTCCTGAAAATCAATTGATTGTGGTTACCGGTCTTTCCGGTTCAGGAAAATCTTCATTAGCAATGGGGGTGATTGGTAATGAAGGCTATCGGTATTTTTTAGAGAGCCTGCCGGCCTATAATCAACAAAATGCTACGGCCATTCCGACGGCTTTAGTAGATGATATTACCGCGTTGCCACCGGTAATCAAAGTAGAACAATCAAAGCGTTTTCAATCAATCAACGCTACTTTTGGTACGTTATCTGAGCTAACACCCATTTTCCGAATTTTATTCGCTCGCTATTCTACGACTGGAAGTATGAGTAAGTCGCTATTTTCATTCAATCATCCAAAAGGAGCCTGCGAAATCTGTAGAGGAATAGGGGAAGCAGAATATATTGATATAGCAAAATTAGTAGGAGACGAAAATAAAACGTTGCGTGAGGGTGCTATTGTAACCACTTTACCAAATGGCTATATCGTATATTCTCAGGTTACGGTAGAGGAGTTAAATAAAGTTTGTGAAGCGCATGGATTTACCGTAGATATTCCCTGGAAAGATTTAACGCAGGAGCAGAAAAATGTGATTTGGAACGGTAGTGATCGCCTTCAGGTGTATTACGGAAAACATAGTTTAGAATCACGACTGCGTTGGGAAGGTTTTAAAGCCAAGCCTCGGGAAATCGGGTATTACAAAGGTATTTTACCTATCATGAGCGATATTCTTAGGTTGGATAGGAATCCCAGTATTCTACGATTTGCCAGTTCTAAAACCTGTCCCAGCTGTCATGGTGCACGAATCAAGGCAGCGCATTTAAAGTATCGCTGGAAAGGGTTGAATTTTAAGGAATGGATGGAATTGCCATTAGATGAACTGTATCAGAAGTTGCAGTCTAAAGGATATGAGGCTGGTGAACAGGTGCTTGTGGATAAACTGTGTACGCAATTGGATGATTTGATTCGTTTAGGAATGGACCATTATCGATTGAGCACTTCCAGTATGGATATTTCAAGTGGAGATGGGCAGCGTATCAAACTTATCAAACAGGTGAATAGTAGTCTGCAGGGCATTTTATATGTTTTTGATGAACCTTCTATTGGTTTGTCCCCGGCCTATCAGCAGCATCTATATCAAATTTTGAGACGTTTGATAAGCCGTGGTAATACAGTAATGGTTGTAGAACATGATTTAAATTTGATTCGGAAAGCAGATTGGATTGTTGAATTGGGGCCTAAAGCCGGAATTAATGGAGGTGAAATCATCTTTAATGGGAAACGAACCGAATTCCTGCAGACGGAAGCTATAGACAGTCCCACATTATCGGCTTTACATTCTCCTGAGCCGGAAATTAATAAAAAACAAAAGCAGGTTTCAGAAACCGATTTTCAACCAGCTAAAAATAAATTAGCGGTAGTTAGTAGAAAAACAGCCACGGTTTTAGATGCGATTAAAACTTATAGCGAACAGCAAGATTTACAAATGCTTACGGTGTCAGATCAACCTATAGGAAAAACACCTCGTAGCAATCCCGCAACTTATACCGGAATTGCCGATAAAATCAGGGATCTATTTGCGAAGACCGATGCAGCCAAAGCACTTCAGTTAAAGAAAAGTGCCTTTTCTTTTAACAACAAAGTCGGTCGTTGTCCCCGTTGTGAAGGTGCAGGTGTAATCAGCCTTTCCATGAGTGTGATGGGAACGATCAATCAAACCTGCCCTGCATGTAATGGGAAACGCTTTAAGCCAGAAGTATTACAGGTACATTGGAATAAGAAGAATATTTCAGAAATTTATAACCTTAGTATTTCCGAAGCTTACGAGTTCTTTAAGGCAGAAAAGAAACTATGTGGCGTACTGGCTTTATTACAGCGTTTGGGAATAGGGTATTTAAAATTAGGGCAACCTTCAAATACGTTAAGTGGAGGAGAAGCACAACGCATAAAATTGACCAAACACTTTGCAAAACCCACCAGACAAACTATTTTGTTACTTGAGGAACCCAGCATTGGCTTACATCAGCAAAATGTAGCACAATTACTAAAAGCTTTGCAGCAATTAAAAGAACAAACCTCTGGAATTGTATGTTTTGAAAATCATGCATTGTTTCAAGCGCAATGTGATGTTTGGATAAATAATTCGGAGGCCATAAACACTTCTGATGAAGTAATTGCTAAGCCATCTGCTACCAATTTTATTGAGATAAAAGGAGCGCGCACCCATGCGTTAAAAGATCTGGATGTTAGTTTTCCAAAACAAAAATTATCTGTGGTTACAGGGATTTCCGGATCCGGGAAATCTTCTTTGGTCATCGATACGCTTCACGGTTATGGATTGCAGGAAATGAGTAAACAATTCTCCAGCTATCAACAAAACAGGGTTGGGATTGATTATCAGTTTGAAGTAGATCATATCACCGGCTTAACCCCTAGCATTTGTATTACGCGTAAAAATCACCAATTTTCACAACGTTCTGATGTAGCTAAGCAGACCGATATCGATAAAAGTTTACGTTTTTCTTTTTCGCGTAAAGCGCAGTATGAAGGTAAGGAATGGTCGGCAAGTCATTTTTCAAATGCTCATGAACTTGGAAAGTGCAGCGTTTGTGATGGGGTAGGAGAAGAAATGTTGCCAGATATATTTAAAATCGTGTTAGATGAAGAACGGAGTATTGCAGACGGACTTTTTGAGCACAACAAGGCCTTGAGTTACTACGGACAGGCAGGCGGGCAGTATATGGCCATTGTTAGTGAAATAGGGAAGGCTTATGGTTTTAATTTAAATACTCCTTTTAAACAATGGAATAAGGAACAGAAAGATCTGTTATTTTATGGTATACCTGATAAAACCTGGGAAGCCACCTGGGCGTTTAAAACCAAATCCCGGGAAGGAAAACAGCAAATTAAAATGGTTTGGAAAGGTTTGTTTACCTATTTGATGGATGAATATTTTCTGGTAAGAAAAAACAAACACAATCAACATATGCTTGCGCTACTGAGCCCTGAAACTTGCAGTCATTGCAAAGGGAGCGGATTGCAGCCTGAACGCTTGGAGATCAAAATAGCCCAGCATTCCATGCTAGATTTAAAATCCAAAAGTTTATATGAATTTGAAAACTGGTTACGTAATGCAAAACCAACCGATGAGATTGATACCGAATTAATTTCAAAACTACATACACATTTAAAGGCTACTTTGAAACGAGCAAAACAGTTACACATTGATCACTTGCATTTAAATCGAAAATCAGACACTCTGAGTGGCGGAGAGCAGCAAAGGGTATCACTTATTAAACAACTGAATAGTCCTTTACAGGGAGTTACGTATTTACTGGATGAGCCTTCGGCTGGATTGTCACAAAATAATATTGCCGATTTGATTAGCTTGTTGAAAGCGCTAGTGACCAAAGGCAATACGGTGATTGTCATCGAGCATCATAAAGACATTATGCTGGCGGCAGATCATTTAGTACAAATAGGTCCTAAAGCTGGAAGTTTGGGAGGAGCTATTACTTTTCAGGGAAGTGCAGCTGATTATCTTCGTTCTGATATATGCCATCCGTATGTAAAAGCAAAAAGTAAAAAGCTGCAATTAAAGAAGGGAAAAGAAGCCATTAAAATTGAAGGAATAGCAAGACATGGGCTACAGAAGGAACAGCTGGAAATTCCGGTAGGAGGTATTTCAGCTATTACTGGAAAATCAGGCATAGGAAAAACTACATTGGTGAAAGAAATAGTGATACCAAGTTTACAACAACAGCAAGCTTTTTATTGTAGAAACATTCATTTTCCAAAAGAATATGCAGGAGCCGATTATTTTGAACCTACAAAACTACGGGCGTACAATAGTACCTTATTGGTTGATTATTTAGCTATTTTAAAAGTGATTACCAGGGTTTTTGCTAAAGAAACCGGGGGGAAGGCCAAAGACTTTTCTTATAAGAATAAAACAAGTCAGTGTCCTAATTGTCTGGGGACAGGTGTAGTAACGACTAGTCTCGATGTTGCCGCCAAGCATGTTGAAACCTGTGATGTTTGCGAAGGCAAACGTTACCGTGATGAAATTTTACAATATAAGATAGCCGGAAAGCATGTAGCTGCTATTCTATCGATGAAGCTCTCGGAATTGCAGGATTGGTTTGCTGACTTTGCAGGTACGGCAAAGGCTATTCAGCAATTGACTGCTCTTAGTAAAATTGGTCTTTCTCATGTAAGACTTGATCAAACCGTAAAATCGCTTTCCTCGGGTGAAAAACAGCGTTTGTTGTTAAATAACTGGTTAGAGACCAAAACGAAGAATCAATTGTTGATACTGGACGAACCCAGCATAGGCTTACATTATGCAGATATTGATTTGTTATACCACTCATTAAAGCAATTGAGTGAGCATAATGATCTTTTAGTAATCGATCATAATTCTTATTTATTAGAGAAAATAGGCGTTGGTGTGGTGTTGAGGTAAGATAAGAGCAAATGATTAGGTCAATTTTTATAATTGAATTTTAGTGGTTTCCTGGGTGTTAAGGTCTATTATTGCAATTCCTTCATTTACAGGGTTTAATTGCTCTAATAGCTTACCTTGGTTATTCCAGATTGAAGTTTTACCGGCGCATCGGTAACCTCCAGAGGTTCCCACAAAATTTGACATAAATGAAGTCATCTGATATTTTTCTGCAATAGCTGAAATTCGGCGAATATCGTTATCCACACTGTTTATAGAATTGAGTACACTGGCTATATAAACATTGGCTCCCTGGTCATATATCTTTTTGGAATGCTCAGGAATAGAGGTTTCATAACAGATGGCAAATCCAAGTTTATTATTTTTATAGTTAAAGGGAAGTAGATTTTCTCCTGGCACGAAAAATTTTTCTTCCCCGGGATGTAAGTACTTTTTGGAATAGATTTTTATCGGACTATTAGGCTGAAAAATAAGCATACTAATACATGTGCCATTTCCAATTTTGGTAGGTAGACCAACACCTATTAATATTTGATTATCATCGCTAATCTTTTGAAATACATCAAGTCTTTGGTCATTGATATCGGTTGCCAAATTTTTAGCAAGTTCAGGTTCGTAACCTGTCAGGGAAAGTTCAGGAAAAATAATAGCATCTGCTTTGCTTTTAATGGCGCGCTCAATAAATTGAAGATGCTTTTCAATATTTCTATTGATATCCCCTTTGATAGGTTCAGTTTGAGTGATGCAAATTTTCATTTTATTTGTTCAATCAGTTCAAGTCGTTTTACGATACTGTTTTTTTCTAAAATCGTTCCCGGTGATAACACCGCATTGGCCCCAATTTTAGAGTGATCTCCAACTAAGGCACCAAATTTTTCAGTTTTTGTATCGATAATCACATGTTCATGCTTTACATAAATTTGCTTGTCTTGTCTCTCATTGTAATGATTGGCACATATAGAACCTGCTTCAAAGTTTATGTTTTGTCCTAGAATACTATTGCCAATGTAATTGAAATGGGCAATAGCTGTACGGTCCAGGATTATTGACTGTTTTATTTCAGAACCCGGGCCAATTTTTACCGAGTTGCCTAAAAAAATAGGTCCTCGAAGATAGGCGTTAGCACCAATAAAGCTATTTTTGCCTATAACTAATGGTCCTTTTAGCGTTACACCAGGCTCAATAGTAGCCTTCTCGTGAATAGCAATCCTGTCTTTTACTTTATAGTCGCTCCCAATCGTTTTTAAAAATTGCAATACTATATTTTCTAAATTGTCTATTATTTCCCAGGGTTGCCAATAATTGGCTTGCCATATTGCCACTTTAGGATTTTCGATGTATTGGTTTAGGTCGATCATAGTTTAGAATTCTCAATTAGTAATTTATAAAGATCAAAAAAGAATGGTCTGTGTTTAAAAAAATTACCGTACTTACACCAATTGAGTATCGAAATAAATATTATTTTTTGAAGGGGGAAGTGTCTCGGTAATAATCGCTAACGGCAGTTAGTCACGACCCAATCCAAAACAATAATTTAATTTTAAGCAGGCTGCTATTCTAAATCACATTTTTCTGGAAAAACTTGTAATGTGTTATTCCTGATATTGTCACAGCTATTTTTCAGGGATTAATTTAAACACGGTTCTTTTATTGCCACTCATTCCCATAAGTGAAAAGTTTGTTTCAATATCCATAATTCCATCATATACAACCCAGTAGCCTTTATCTAAATCAAATTCGGCTGTTGCTTTATAAGACATTTTCATAAACGTTTTTTTATCAGATTGATCTTTTGAGAACATAGTCATCATTACGTTTCCTAAATCTCCAGAAACGTATTCTTCGAGATCATACTCTATTACCGCAATTTTATTGCCGTTTCTTATTTCTACATCTTTAAGTCTTACAATATTGTTCTTGTAAAGAGTGTCTGCTTTAAAGTTTTGTTTTAGCGAAATCATATTAACTTTCAACTCCCATTCATCACCAATAGCAACAGGTTCAGTGGGAAGTTCAAATAACATTGAAATCAGGTTTTTTTGATCCTCTTCATAATAGAAACTCAATAATTCTCCTTCAGGACTCACTTTGCCCCTTAAAACTACATTTTCATTCATTTTAGCTAATCCTGAAAATACATTTTCGGTGGTATCTGCTTGTTCTTTTTTAAACATCATAATAATGTCCACATTGCCGTTTTTGGAAGGGAAAAGTTTTGTTTCGTATTTTAAATTGGAGAATTGCTTTTGCATCGCCTTAAACATATCGCTCATTTTAACCAAAATCGAATCACTTTTAGTTTTTTCAGTACTTTCGTCAGAAATAGTATCTTGCATTAATGTTTTGTAAGTAAGTGTATCTGCTATTGTCCATTTCAAATCCACAGTTTCTTTCTGCTGCGCATTTAATGAAAATGTGATCAGGGATAATAATAGGAATAGTCTTTTCATGATTGATATTAACTGGTGATACTCATATAAAAATACATATTTATCTGTTTATCTTCCCTGTGATCAGTAGTTTTTCTTCGCTATATGTATTATTGGTGTTCTTCCACATACAATGTACAGCGCTTGTAAGTTGTCGAAGGAGACAAAAATCATCTAACTGATTGGGCTATTATTAATAAATTAATTCCCTTGCAACTGTTTTTTTAAGGTATTAATTTCAGAAGGGCCACTCATGTATTTTTGGATTATATTTCCCTCCCCATCCATTAGAAAATGCCAGGGAATACCAAAACGATCCTCGCCTCGTAAACGCTTTATATCTTCGTAAAGTTTTTCATTTGCTCTTATATGATAGCCTTCCAATTGATAATATTTTATCATTTCCATCCACTTTTCAGCCCTATCATCCTTATCAACAGAAATATAAAGCATAGCCGTGTCTTCATTTTCTAAGAGTTGATATAACCTGCTGTTGTACTCAAATTCTTTTTTGCACGGTGCACACCAGGTAGCCCATATATCTACATACACTCTTTGTGCATTCAATTTATGCACAGCATCTTTAAGAGAGTTTATATCCTTGGGGTTTTCCAGAATATAGGTGTGCTCATTTAATTCTTCATCTTGTTTTCTGTGAAAAGCAATGATTGGTATAATTTCAGACGCTATAAATTGGGTATACTCGCTGGAAGGATAAGCTTCTTTAAATAGCTCAAATAGTCTAACCAATTCTTTTTCATAATTTTGACTTATAGCCTCCATGTACAGATATGCAGCATAATAATATTCAAGTTGCTTGCCGGCTAGATATGTTTTAGCCAGCTCAATATGATACGTATGAGGAAGCTCCTGTTTTTTAATTTTCAGTAAGGCTTCCGGTTTTATATTGTCTTCAACAAGATCTTTATACCACAAATATGATTTTACATAATAAAAGAACCAGGGAGAACGCATCAATGCTGGATTGGAAACGGGATTTGACTGAAAGGCTTCTTCCCATAAATCGGTATATTCCTCTTCAGTTAAAAAATTCATTTTACGTTCACTTAAAAGATAATTTAATAAAGCAATACTGGTTTGAGCACCAGCATAAAAATAATGTTGATCTATGCTCACCAATTCATAAAATTCTTTAGAAATTAAATTATCGCTTAATAAGTCGTTATATGTTTTTAATGTATGTTCTCTACTTTCTTCAAGATTTTGTTTTATTCTTTTAGGGATAGAATCTTTGCTGTACTTCGTTGCTTCTACCTCAAAATGCCCCGTTAACAAACTTCGATTGGGATTCTGATTGTATAAATCCTGTCCTTTTTGGTTAGGCCCTTTAATAGTAAATTTGTTTTTTTTCTCCTCGACCGCAATGCTAACATCATAATTCATTTCGGGTTCAGCTATGATGGTTCCATAAGCCTTATGACCGTCTGATAATTCAATAAAACTTGCTTTATCAATGACCAGCGAAATTTTAAAGTTTCCTAAAGAGTCAGGTTGAACAGCATTTTCAAATCCAACGTATGAGATTCCATTTATAGGAATAGTGTATTCAATACGCTCAGGAATTTTTCCAGTGATCTTTCCTTGTATAGTCATTTCTTGAAAATTCTCTTTTTCAGGTACGCAGCCTAACAGCAGAATAATTAAAATATATAGCAGTTTTTTCATGATTTTTTCCAATTCAGAATACCATTAAATTAGTTAAGAAATTAAGTTTGGTAAAAGCTCCTAAATCTAACTGTTGAAGTTACAATTTAATAATATTTTTTTTAGGCGCTTTACGGAATTCAATTTGCGATTCAAGCACTTTGTCGTCGAATTGCGGCAAGCATTTACCTACTCATTCATTAAAGTCAGAGAGCCTAAATAAATAAAAAATTTATGTGTGTATTTTACTTAAAAATAAATAGTTCTAATTTTTAGAAACTATAAATAAGTTGAAACAATTTTTAATGAATAATCGTTCTTTTAGTTAAAGCTATAATTTATACTTTTTCAACTAAAGATTTAATTATAACTGTTAAATCTCTAAATATGAATAATAAAACTCCCGAATACACAAGATCGTGCATTCGGGAGTTATAGCATTGATGTGCTTACCATACAGGTAGAGTAGCAGCTAGTTTATTGGCACCGCCAAAAGATGATAATATCCCCAAGCTTGCCTTTAAATTGTAAAAAGATATCCGGGTTTATAGCGTATGGGCTTGCCCGAAGGTTCTTGACTTTTAATTTTCCTTCTTCTTTCCGCCAAATAGTCGTTTAAAAAAGCCTTTTTTCTTTTTTTCTTTTTCTTCCTTAACCGGTTCATCCATATCGATTTCCTTAGGCTCGTCTTTTTTACTGCCAAAAAGCTTTTTCAGGAAACTATCTTCTTTGGTGGGTTCGCAATCCAAAAGTGCTGCAACTTCGCTAGAGGGGCGCTTAAATCGTGCATTTGTGATTTCATTAAAATAAGCATCAGCATTCATCTTTTGCATCATTTTCCCAAAAATGGGTAAAGCCGAATTCGCTCCCTGGCCAATTCGGGTATTTCTAAAACCAATACGGTGATCATCACTCCCCACCCAGGTAACGGTCACCAGGTTTGGCGTAAGACCAACAAACCAACCATCTTTATTATTTTGGGTCGTCCCGGTTTTCCCGGCAATATCGTTGTTTAATCCGTAGGTATATCGCAGTCGGTTAGCGGTGCCTTCATTCACGGTGGCCTGCATCATATTCACCATGATTTCCCTGGTTTCCTCAGAAAATGCAGCTTCTTGTTTTTCTGAAGCTTTAAACTCGGCCAGCAAGTTTCCAGAGCCATCTTCAATTTTGGTAATATAATAAGGGGTGGAAGGCTTGCTAGAGTTTACAAAACAGGTATACGCTGTGGCCAATTCTTCCATATTGATTTCCGCAGTTCCCAGAGCAATAGAAGGAACAGCCGGAAGCTCTGAAGAGATTCCCATTTTATGGGCTTTTTCGATCACATTTGGAATGCCGGCATCGAGCAGTACTTTAACCGCAATGGTATTCATAGAATGGCTAAGGGCATATTTCATGCTGTAATTCATGTCTTCATCTTCCTCCTCAGTAGAAGCATTAGTAGGCTTCCAGCCATCTTTATAGGTCACGGCCCGGCCTGAATAATAGGTACAGGGAGCAATACCTTTATCAATAGCAGTAGTATATACAATAGGTTTAAAGGTAGAACCTACCTGACGCTTACTTTGTGATACGTGATCGTATTGAAAATATCTGAAATCTACGCCTCCAACCCAGGCTTTTACAGCACCGTCTTTTGGATCTATAGAAAGCAAGCCCGCATTTAAGAATTTTAAATAGTGTTTTATACTGTCAATAGTACTGGCCTGGCGGGTAACTGTACCATCATATTCAAACAATTCCATTTGTTTTTTCTTCTGAAGCTCCTGCATGATCCCTTCTTCAGAAAAACCATCTTCTTTTAAATTTTGGTAGGCTTTGGAACGATGAATGGCGTCTTTTAAAATAGCATCATTAGTAAGCCAGGGCGCTCTGCTGCCATAAGAATCTTCGTGCGTTTTTTGCAAAACAGCCATGTGCTCTTTCATTGCAGCTTCTGCAATACTTTGCAGTTTATAATCTAATGTGGTATGAACAATGAGTCCGTCTCTATAAATATTATACTTCTCCCCATCTTTGTTTTTAATCGTATCCAGAACTTGACTAAGGTCTTTACGAATTTGCTCCCTAAAGTAGGGGGCAAGACCTTTTTTATTGCTGTAATTTTTATAATCCAGGATCAGATCTTTTTTGATATACTTGTCTTTTTCGGCTTCGGTTAGATAACCATATTTTTCCATCTGTGTAAGAACAACATCACGGCGTAACCTGCTTCTTTCTGGAAAAATTCTGGGGTTGTACCGATGCGAAGCTTTCAGCATACCTACTAAAACAGCGGCTTCTTCAACATTTAAATTTTTTACATGCTTCCCAAAAAATTTCATTGAAGCACTTTCAATTCCGTAGGTGTTATCACTAAAAGGAACGGTATTAAAATATAAAGTAATAATATCGTCTTTGCTATATATTTTTTCAATGCGTTTAGCCATGATGGCTTCCTGAAATTTATTGATAACAATTCCAAGGGCGCCATAATCTTTTCTTCCGTAGATGTTTTTAGCAAGCTGGAGCGTAATGGTACTCCCACCCCCGGCACTTTCGTCCTGTAAAAGAATGGATTTAAAAAACACCCGCCCCAAACTACGATTATCGATACCGTTATGCTCATAAAACCGGGCATCTTCAGTAGCGATTAAAGCTTCGATTAAGTGCTTTGGGAGATCTTCAAATGTTATAGGTTGGCGATCAAAAATGTAAAATTTGCCAATTAATTGTCCGTCGCTAGATAAAACCTGTGTCGCTTTATTTTGCTGCAAAGCACTAAGCTCTTCCCGTGATGGGATTTTACCCCACATTCCAAAGTAAATGCTGGCAAAAAACAAAATAAACAAAGCGATTAGTCCGAGAATAATCCGTACAGCCCATTTTAATTTGGGCGATTTTTTAAGTTTTGACAGCATAGCATTGAATAATTGCGTACAAATAAACAAAGACTTATAAAATTAAGATTTGTTTTTAAGGTAATTTTAAAAATTAGAATTGGATGTAACATCCCTCAAAGATCCAAATAAGCAGCCCAAAATCAATAATCTTTCAATCAATGATTATAGGCTTATCCTTTGTATTTTACTCGATGATCGAGATTAAATGCTCCTGCCGATAGCCTAAACAAATAATATTTTGCTAATGCATGTCTTTTGGTGTTCTCTAAGGTGATTTATTGTAGAAAAAAATTATCCAGATTTATTCCCAATTTCATCTATAATTTTGCTGAAATTTGCCTACGATGAAGATTTTAGTGATAGAAGACGAGCTGCAAATGTTAGAAAACATTCAGCAAAATCTGGAAAAAGAAAAATATTTGGTGGAAACGGCCCAAACCTGTGAGGAAGCACAGCAAAAAATTGGGGTCTATAATTACGATTGTATCTTACTGGATATTGGTTTGCCCGATGGTAACGGATTAGAACTTTTACAATATCTAAAATCGCAAAACCTGATGGATGCAGTGATTATCGTCTCTGCGAAAGACTCCTTAGATGATAAATTAAAAGGCTTAGAGCTGGGGGCAGATGATTATTTGCCCAAACCTTTTTATATGGCCGAATTAAATGCGCGAATAAAAGCGGTGCTAAGACGCAAAAATTTTGAGGGGAATAATACCATCAAACTCGCCAATACCGAAATTTTCCCAGAGCAGCGTCGCGTAAAAATTAAAAATAAAGCAGTAGAACTTAATCGCAAAGAGTTTGATATCTTGATGTACCTGGTGGCCAATAAAGAACGCCTGGTAAGAAAGCCATCCCTGGCAGAACATGTTTGGGGGGATAATATCGATCAGGCAGATAGTTTTGAATTCATTTATTCCCAAATTAAAAACCTGCGTAAGAAATTAAAAACCCATCATTCGGCATTAAACATCAAAGCCGTTTACGGCATAGGCTATAAATTAGTGGTTGAATGAAATTACTTAATTACACGACAACATACTTTGCTTTCTTACTGTTGCTAATCATTACGGTTTGGGCGCTTATTTTTTACTGGCAAATGCTGGATGAAATTTATGATAGCATGGACGACGGACTCGAAAATCAGAAAATGCTGGTGATTCAGAAAGCTATTAAAGATCCCTCGATCTTACAAAAGACTAATTTTGATGATGGTTATTATACCTTTAGAAAGGTTACAAAATCAGATAAAATACTAAGCCATAGAGATCAGTACCGGGATACCACTATGTATATGCTAAATGAAGATGATTTTGAACCGGTACGACTATTGGAAAGTATTTTTAGGCACGAGGATGAGTACTATAAAGTAAAGGTGATCACCTCGATGGTGGAAGAAGATGACCTTATCGAGGATTTGTTTTATAGTATTTTATGGCTTTATATTGGAATGGTGGTTTCTATTTTGTTGCTGAACAACTTTTTATTGAAAAAAGTATGGCATCCGTTTTATGATTTACTCCGAAAATTGAAGAATTTTAATATCGAGAGTGATCAGGAAATACATTATGCTGAAACCAATATTGAAGAATTCAAACTACTGAATAAAAATGTAGATCGACTACTTAAAAAATCCCGGGAATCCTATGTAAATCAAAAACAGTTTATAGAAAATGCTTCACACGAGTTACAAACACCACTCGCGATAAGTATAAATAAGTTAGAGTTGTTGTTAGAAAGTGAGCATTTAAATGAAAAAGATATCAGCCTTTTAGCTGATGGTATTCAGAATCTGGAACGCCTGTCAAAATTCAATAAATCTCTGTTGCTGCTTAGCAAAATCGAAAACAGACAATTCGAGAATATAGAAACGCTTAATATTAATCAGGTGCTACAGGAAATTATAGATAGCCTGGAAGATTTAGCTGATTTGCGGAAAATAAACATTGAATTTGAACAGCAGCAACAGCTCCTTTTTGAGGGCAATAAAGAATTGATTTTCATTTTATATGTAAACCTTATCAAAAATGCGATTATTCATTCCTCAAAAAATAACAGGATATACATTAATGTAGCACAAAATGAGGTGGTGATTCAAAATGAAGGCGAACATTCACTAAATACGGCGGTGATTTTTCAACGATTTTATAAAAAATCAGGAGTAAAATCTTCCACCGGGATTGGTTTGGCCCTGGCAAAAGCCATAGCCGATAAATATGAGCTGGGTTTACACTATCAATTCCGCGAAGGACATCTGTTCCTTACAAAATTCCCTGTAAACCTAAAGAATAGTTAAGATGAGGCGTTTTCCCATTAAATTTTAGTAGGTTCTAAAAAAAGCAATTAATGAGAAATTTTGAGCGTGTTTGGTATGCCTGTTATGGTTCTAATTTGATGGAAGACCGATTTTTATGCTATATCAACGGTGGTACACCAAAAGGAGCAAAACGAAACTATATAGGGTGTAGAGATAAAGCCCTGCCCAAAGCAAAGGACAGTTTTTTAATTCCTCATCAACTTTATTTTGCAAAAAGCGCTAAAACCTGGAGTGGGGGCGCGGCGGCTTTTGTGAAGCCAAAACAAAATAAGGAGGTTAAAACATTTGGCAAAATCTATAGTATTTCCCAAAACCAGTTTATCGACCTTGTAAAACAGGAGATTGATACAGAAAAGGAACTTGAGATCAATTTAGAAAAAACAATTGAAAGAGGATATTTAGACCTTAAGAGCAATGCATGGTACAATCGTATTTTGTTTTTAGGCTATCACAAAGAAATGCCGGTTTTTAGTTTTACAAATGCCGAGTTTCTTAAAAATGAGATTAATACCCCAAATCCGGATTATCTGGAAAAGATTATTGCGGGATTACGAGAAACCTATCAACTCACTCCCGTAGAGATTATGACCTACCTTAAAGATAAAGAAGGGATTTTGGAGAGGCCAATCACCAAAGATTTAAAAAAACTAATTAATGATACACTTTCTGAATAAAATATACCGGATTGTTAGTATTCCCATTTCTTTACAGTTTTCGTTTTCATCTTTGTTTTATAAAATTTTTAAAATATGAAAACGACACTTTATCTATTTAGCTTAGTATCTTTGTTAATAGGCGCTGGTTGTGAATCAGACGACGAAGATGATTTTAGGGCAGATGTTCCCTCTGTGGTTTTAAATGCTTTTCAATCAAATTATCCCAAGGCCAGTGATGTAGAATGGGAGATGCTAGGTGATGATTACCAGGTGGATTTTGAAATAGAAAGGGTAGATTATGAAGCCATTTTTAGTGCAGAAGGAGATATGCTTAAGTATAAATACGAGATATCATCTACAGAGCTTCCAGAAGCCGTTAAAAAAGCAATTACTACTAATTATGGAAATTATCAGATCGATGATACTGATATTCTGGTTATCAATAAAGACTTGTATTATCAGGTGGAATTAGATGGCAAACCAGATAAACATTTGGTATTAAACGAGGATGGAAGCGAAAATGCATCCATAACGTATTGGGATTAGTAATTAGAGAATAAGATTAATTTTAGAGATGAATAAAATTGTAGCAGCCATAACAATAGGTATTTTAGCCATTGTTGCTTTTGTATATTTTACAATGGATTTCCCTTTTAGTCTGGATAGAAAGGATTTTGAAGAAGAATATACCATTCAGCAAAAATGGGATTTACCTAAGCGATTAGAAGAAATCTCAGGAATGGATTTTATAGATGATGAGCGTATGGCTGCCATCCAGGATGAAGAAGGTATTATTTTCATTTACAATCTAACTTCAAAAAAGATCGAACGGGAGATTAAGTTTGGTAAATCCGGAGATTATGAAGGTTTTGCAATTGTAAGAAATGATGCTTTTGTATTGCGAAGTGATGGTGTTCTTTTTGAAGTTAAAGATTATTTAGGTAAACATCCAAAAGTTACCGAGCATAAAACCTTTATTAAGGCAAAACATAATGCCGAGGGATTATGCGCAGATCTAAAAAATAATCGTTTATTGCTAGCGGTGAAAGACCGTGACCCTTTAAGTAATAATACAAAAGGGATTTATGCTTTTGATTTAAAATCTAAAAAGCTCCTTAAAACACCGGCATTCGCAATAGACCTGAAAGATCCTATATTCGAAGAGGTAAAAACCAAGAATAAACTAACGGTAATGATGCCTTCTGAAGTAAAAATTCATCCTAAAACAGGAGATGTGTATATTACCGATGCTAGAAATCCTAAATTATTAATCTTGTCTCCAGACGGGCGTTCCAAAAAGTTATATTTATTAAAAAGAGAAAAATTTTATCAACCTGAGGGAATTGCTTTTCGTAAAAACGGAGCGCTGTTTATCTCGAACGAAGGACACAGCGATCCTGCCAATATTCTTGAAGTTGAGTTACAATAATGTATGGAGAAAGATATAAAAACTGCCTCGGTAAGTAAAAGTAAAGCGCCATTGTATATTTCATTGGCGCTTGTCGCATCTATAGTAGCCTGTTATTTTTTAATTCCGTCTGTACAGGAATTTTTAAATAAAGCCTGGGCCGTACTTACCAGTGGCGACGAAAAGAGAATTACCCAGTGGGTAGATGGTTTTGGATGGTTTGGTCCCGTTGTTTTAATTCTTGCCATGATCATCCAAATGTTTTTAATCGTTATTCCCTCTGTAGCCTTAATGGTAGTATCGATCATTGCCTACGGGCCAATATGGGGAAGTTTGATTGTTTTTGCCGCAGTTTTTTCGGCCAGTACCATTGGCTATATTATCGGGCGTTATTTTGGTCCTGTTATCGTAGAGCGTTTAATAGGGGAGAAGAATGAACAAAAAATAGCCGATTTTATAGATGATTACGGCTTTTGGGCGGTCATAGTGACCCGGGTAAATCCGTTTTTATCAAATGACGCTATAAGTTTTGTTGGCGGAATTTTAAAAATGACCTACTGGAAGTTTATTGGGGCTACCTTGGTAGGAATCGCACCCTTAACCATTTTTATCGCCATCCTGGGTAGAAGTACAGATCAGTTAAAATCTGGTTTGTTATGGGGATCTTTGGTAAGTTTAGTGCTTTTTGGAGCCTATGTCTTTTGGGACAAAAAGAAGCGTAAAAACAAAAAATAAACTAGAAGGAATAATGTCAAGATTCTAGAATTTAGACAAAATAAAATCGTCATCTATGTCAAGGTTGCTTGAATTTAGATGACGATTCTTTTTCTGATAACAGAAGTATCCTGGCCAAAGACGTAGCTCGCTAGTGAATTTTAAAGTTCGAAAACCTGTCCTTACACAATCCTCCACGGGCCTTTCCAGGCGTATCATTACACTAATTTAATGATTTAGGCTTTCTGAATTTTTTTGGCAACCGCTTCCACTTCGTCTAAAACGCGAAGCAAATTCTCTCCCCATAGTTTAGCGATTTCTTTTTCGGTATAGCCACGTTTAACTAATTCCAGTGTTACGTTAAAAGATTCTGATGCGTCATTCCATCCATCAATTCCGCCGCCGCCGTCAAAATCTGAACTGATCCCTACCTGTTCAATCCCCACTTTTTCAACTAAATAATCAATATGATCTACAAAATCTGAAACATCAACCGGACTAATGGTTTCTTTTATCGCGTCTACCTCGTTTTCAGCATCAGCAACTAGTTTTTTGTAATTTGCGATATAAGCTTCTCTTTCATCTTCTTCAAGCTCACGTACTTCTCCCCAGGAAAGGATTTCAAAACCCAGTTCCTTTGCTTTAGCTTCATACACTTTGGTTTTTGCAGCATTAAAAGCTTCGTGCTTCTCTGTATTCACGTACGAGCTAAATGCTACGGTTTGGATCACACCGCCATGTTTATCGAAAAGGGCCAGTAATTCGTCATCTAAATTTCTACTATGATCACATAAGGCCCTGGCTGAAGAATGCGAAGCAATAAGTGGTGCTTCAGAAAGTTCGAACATTTGTTTGATCGCCTCTTTAGAAGGATGCGAAACATCGATCATGATCCCTAAGCGATTCATTTCTTTGATCACTTCTTTACCAAGATCGCTTAAGCCATTATTTAGCCATTCACCGTCGGCCTCTCCGGTATTTGAGTCGCTTAACTGGCTATGACCGTTATGCGCTAAAGACATATAACGAGCACCCATATCATAAAACTTCTCTACATTTTTAATATCGGTACCAATAGGATAGCCGTTTTCTACCCCAATCATCGCTACTTTTTTGCCCTGCTTAACCAGTTTTCTAACTTCTTTAGAAGTGGTGGCGAGACCAATTTTATCCGGGGCTATTTCTTCGGTTAAACGATGTATGGCTTCAAATTTCGAGATGGCATTTTCGTATGCTTTTTTATAAGCTTCGTCATCTAAATCTCCCTGTCCAGTATAAACAATAAGCCAGGAAACATCTAAATCTCCTTTGTCCATTTTAGGAAGGTTTACCTGGGTATCCAGGTCCTGGGTATAATTATGATCGTGAGTGAAATTGTTTACATTAATATCGTTATGGGTATCGATAGTGATCACTCTTTCGTGAATCTTTTTTGCTTTCGCAACTAATTTTTCATCGGTGGTTTGTGTCAAACCTGCCTGTGCAAAGAGCAGTGCAAAAAGGCCAAGTTGTTTTATTTTCATAGTAAGTACGTGGTTTAAAATGGTAAAATAGGGATAAAATTTCAAATAGAATATACCATTTAGACATTGAGAATTTAAGCCATATTTTTTGAGATAATTGAAAAATTATAGGAGTATAATTCTATTATTTAAAGAATACTTTAACATGACTCTATCTGCTAATATAACTATGTGCTTTACTTTTGTATGGATAATTTCCTAATCATGCCAAGGCAGATTTTAGCTATTCTACTCTTACTTTCTTTTGCGTACCGCCCGGTATTCCAAATAGGTGAAATAAGCTATTATCAGTTCAATTTGGATTATATCATTAAAAGTTATTGCATCAATAAAAATAAGCCAGCACTTCATTGCAATGGAAAATGTTATTTAATGCAACAACTTGAAAAATCAAATAATTTAGGAAATTCTAAAGCTAGCGTGAATATTGCCGCTTCCTTTTTACCTGCTTATTTTCACATTCCGCCAGATTATCAATTGATCCATACCTTTTTTTATGTTGAAATAGGGGAGTGTTGCTTCCGTAAGCATTTTAAAGACAATCCCTTCTTCCCAGAAATCGAACATCCACCCAGTTATAGTTGAATTTAAATTTGAGACTCGATTCTTCTGAAGAAATTATTGAAGTTTCAGTGAGGTGTATATTTTAAATTCAACATAAAATACCGGCCTAAAAGGCCATAATTACAATTTACATGAAAAAAATAATGATAGTGATAAGCTTATGCTTTATCGCAACCAGCCTTATGGCACAAACAGAAAATGATAATATAAAATGGACGGCAGGCAGATCAGATGGGCATGCACCAATTGGAGTAATGGGGGATCACGTACATCATAAAGGAGAATGGATGTTTTCTTACCGGTTTATGACAATGGATATGGAAGGACTCAACAGGGGTAATGATGCTATTTCACAACAAGCGGTTTTAGATAATTATATGGTTTCACCGGTAGCTATGACGATGAACATGCATATGCTGGGAGCGATGTATGCTCCATCAGATCGGTTTACTTTAATGCTTATGGGTAATATTGTAGGGAATGATATGCAATTGGTAAACCAAATGGGAAACCATTTTAAAACCAGTTCTTCGGGTTTTGGCGATATTAAACTCTCCGGAATGTTTAAAGTATTAGATATGAATCGGCAAAGTCTGCATTTTACCGCAGGGGTTAGTATTCCTACCGGGAGTATAGACGAAAAAGATGTGATGCCAATGAGTGCGCCTAAGGAAATCCCTTTGCCCTATCCTATGCAAAACGGTAGCGGCACCTGGGATCCTAATTTGGGCGTTACTTACTTGCTACAGGGAAGTTTGCTGTCTTTTGGATCACAACTAAACGGGACCTTACGATTAGGGAAGAATGATAATGATTATCGCTTCGGAAATCAGTTGGTATGGAATAACTGGATGGCTACTAAAATAGCTCGTTTTTTAAGTCTTTCTGCACGGATTGAAGGAAAAGCAGTAGGGAAGATCGATGGTACCTATGGCCAATTAAACCCGATGATGGTGACGACGGCGAATACCCAAAACCAGGGTGGGGAATATGTAAATGCTGCTTTTGGGACTAATTTTTATATTCCCGATGGAACTTTTGAAAATATCAGATTAGGTATAGAATATGCATTCCCATTGTATCAGGATGTAAACGGAATTCAATTAAAAAATGATGGAAGCTGGACTTTTGGGCTTCAATATTCATTGTAATAAGATTACTAATCCTTTAATAAAAGCCATGTTATTCTTATCAGAATACGTGGCTTTTTATGTTTTAATTTTTAAAACTTTATGATTTCCCAATTTAATTTTCCAGTACATTTGTGTGATATTTTATATTATAAATGAACAAATTTTTAGTGGTGAATCAGCCTGAAAAATGGCCAGTTCAGCTTGAAAATATAAGTATTATCGCTGCTCAGGATTATTTAACCAACCCTTTGTATGCGAAAATAAAAAATGCTCGTATTTTCAATTTATCCAAAAACTATAGTTACCAGTCCAAAGGATATTACGTTTCCCTGTTAGCAGAAGCTCGGGGACATTTGGCGATACCTACCGTTAAAAACCTCGTAGATTTACGAGAACCCAAATTGGTTAAAGTAATTTCTGAAGAGTTTGATGATGTTATTCAGAAATCCCTGAAATCGATAAAATCAACCGAGTTTGTGCTCAGTATTTATTTTGGACAAAACGTAGCCCAGAAGTACCGGGAACTGAGCTCCCTTTTTTTTAGGCATTTCCAGATTCCTTTTTTGCAGGTAAAGTTTAGTTTTAGCAATAAATGGACTATAAAAAGTATCAAAGCCTTATCTGAATCTGAAATTCCGAAGGATCATCTAGAGAGCATGCATATTTTTGCGAGTGATTATTTTTCTAAAAAAAGATATGACACCGTTAAGCCACAGTCTTATGATTATGATTTGGCTATCCTGGTACAAAAAGACGATGTAGCACCGCCAAGTAACCTAAAAGCCTTAAAGAAATTCACCGAAGTGGCCGAAAAAATGAATTTTTATGTGGAAATTATTTCACCAAAAGATTTATCGCGATTATCGGCTTTCGACGCGCTTTTTATTCGCCAAAGTACAGAGGTGCATAATGAGGCCTATGCATTTGCAAGAAAAGCACAGCAGGAAGGGATCGCTATTATTGACTATCCGGATGCGATCTTAAAATGTTGTAATAAGGTTTTTATGGCTGAAGCATTGCAAAATGCCGGTATTCCTACGCCAAAAACCATGATTATTCACAAAGAGAATAAGGATTTGGTCATAGATGAAATTGGATTACCGGTGGTTTTAAAATCTCCTGATTCTACCTTTAGTTTTGGGGTGAAAAAAGCGAAAACCCAGGAAGAATATCAGGAACTGGTCACCAAGATGCTAAAAGAATCAGAGTTGATAATTGCCCAGCAGTTTACCCCTTCAGATTATGATTGGCGTATTGGCGTTTTAGATGGAAAAGCTTTTTATGCCTGTAGATACTACATGGCTAAAGGCCACTGGCAAATATATAACTGGAGTGCTAAAAAGAAAGACGATCAGGATGGGAATGCCGATGCAATGGCCTTAGAAAAAGTTCCGGAAAAAGTATTGGATTTAGCATTACGCTCGGCCAAATTAATGGGCGATGGACTTTACGGTATAGATGTTAAGCAAATTAACGGTGAAGCCCTGGTTATTGAAATAAATGACAACCCAAATATTGATTTTGGGGTTGAAGATGCTTTTTATGGAGAAGAAGTATATAAATCTATTATTACAGCCCTAAAAAACAGGCTGGAAAAAAAGTAACATGAGTTATCATATTTTCGAAGTTTACGGGATAGAGTTAGAGTATATGCTGGTGAATAAAGACCTGCAGGTAAATCCTGTTACTGACAAGCTTTTTATTGAAAAAACCGGGAAGATTACTTCAGATGTTGAAAATGGTAAGATCGAATGGAGCAATGAGCTGGTAGGACATGTAGTGGAATTAAAAACGGCTTGTCCCACTTCAGAAATTGAACATCTGGATGAGCTTTTTGCAGAAAACATCACTGAAATTAATACCTTATTAAAACCGTTAGAATCTCAACTTTTGCCAACCGCGGCACACCCATTAATGGATCCACTGAAGGAGACAAAACTTTGGGAACACGATTATAACGAGATTTATGAGCTTTATAATCAAATTTTTGATTGTAACGGGCATGGCTGGAGCAACGTACAGAGTATGCACATCAATTTGCCATTTGCCAATGATAACGAGTTTGAAAAGTTACATGCAGCCATAAGGATTTTATTACCTATTATCCCTGGCCTAAGTGCATCTTCACCAATTTTCGAAGGGCAGCTTACCGGATTTATGGATAGTCGTATGGAAATGTATAAAACCAATCAAAAAGAAGTTCCTCAAATTGCTGGAAAAGTCATCCCGGAATGCCTTTACACCAAGGAAGAATATCATCGTGGTATTTTTGCGCCTATCAAAGAAGCGATAAAGCCTTATGATAAAAAAGGGATTCTGGAACATCATTTTTTAAATTCCAGGGGTGCTATTGCACGTTTTGATCGTGGCGCAATAGAAATACGGGTCATTGACTTACAGGAGTGTCCTAAAGCTGATATGGCAATTGCCATTTTGGTAATCGAAACTTTAAAATCGATAGTAAATGAGGAATTTATCCCTTTGGAGGAACAAAAACCCTGGAAGGAAGATGATTTACTTGATATTCTGAATATAGCTATTAAAGATGCGGAAGTGGGTAAAGTAAAAAACGAGGCCTATTTAGCTATTTTCGGCTTAAAAAAAGAAGCCGAAATTCAAGAAATCTGGCAGGTAATATTCCAGAAAATTAAAAATAATATTTCTGAAAAACATGCCCAAACAATTGAATTTTTATTGAAAGAAGGGTCATTATCCACCAGGATTATAAAAGCTTTAAACAAAAATTATTCCGACGAAAAAATTAAAAGTGTTTATTTAAAAATAGCTGATTGTTTGTCTAAAAATCAATTATTTACGATTTGAAATTAGTTTTAAGTTGTGAGCATGCTGGGAATGCATTGCCACAACAATTTAAATTTATAAAAGATGCAAAAGATCCGGTTTGGAAAACGCATCGTGCTTATGATCCCGGGGCTTTTAAATTGTTTCAGGAATTATCAAAAATAGCGGATTTTAGTTTTGATTATAAATTTAGCCGATTGTTAATTGAACCCAATCGTTCTTTACATCATCGTAATTTATTTTCAGAATATTCTAAATCGCTGACTGCGGAGCAAAAAAAAATATTGATTGACTCCTTTTACCTGAAGTACAGGAATGAGGTAGAGCATTGTATTGCTGCCTGTAGGGAAGCAGGAGAAGAAGTGGTACATATTTCTGTGCATAGCTTTACGCCGGTTTTAGACGCTGTGGAACGCCAAACGGATATCGGACTTTTATACGATCCTACAAGGGAAGGGGAAAAAAACTTTTCCAGGCATTTAAAGCACGAACTTATAAAAGAATTAGATGTGAGGGTTAGGTCTAATTATCCTTATTTTGGAACAGCTGATGGTTTTACCACCTATCTTAGAACCAAGTTTACTACTAAATATATTGGAGTTGAACTGGAAGTAAATCAAAAATTCGCCAAAAACAACCGTTTTTCTAACGATTTTATGCAGCATATTAAGCAAGGCCTTTTTAAAGCCATGCAGCGTCATTACATAAATATGCCCAGTATATAGTAAATTTTAATTTTTTATGGGATCGTACTATTAACAGATCTCCTGAAATTTTATTTTTAACAACCAACCAAAAAAGAAACGTCCTGCATATAAATGTACAGGACGTTTTCAATTTAAGTTGCTATGTGAAATGTAAAGTATTCTTACTTTACCAGCTTGGCATCTAAGGTAATTTCTGTATCCAATAATTTAGATAATGGGCAGTTTTCCTTTGCTTTTTTAGCGATTTCCAGGAATTTCTCTTCACTGATATTAGGAACTTTTCCTTCAAGAATTAGATGTGATTTAGAAACCACTCCATCTTTAAAGGTAATTTCACTTTTTGTATTTAGTGTTTCCGCAGGAAAATCTTCTTCCGCTAAAAAGGCAGATAACTGCATGGTAAAACACCCAGAATGAGCCGCACCAATTAATTCTTCAGGATTGGTACCTTTCCCATCTTCAAATCGGGTTTTATAAGAATACTGAGTCTCATTTAAAACACCACTTTCAGTAGAAAGTTTTCCGTGTCCTTCTTTTAGTGTTCCATTCCAAACTGCGCTTGCTTTTCTAATCATAATTTATTTTTAGTTTTGGTTTGGAATAAAGATACTGTCTAAAAATAAGCTGCGAAAACATTTTATAAAAAGCTTAAGTCTAAAGGCTGTAGAATTAATAGTATTTTTGGAAATGTAGGAGCGCGCTTAAAAAATGGGAACATTCTTAAGTCCTGTAAATTACTGGGAAGCTCTAATTCGTTTTATTTTTGTCCGGCAGGTAAATTTAGAGGAACAGTATTTCAAAGATATTCAATAATTAAAAATCCCTTTTTGGAGACTCCAAAAAAGGATTTTTAGTATTACAATCATGGCTTTTTCAAAAGCAATGATTTTATGTGATCGTTACTTAATCTCTACCACTTCAAGATCAAATACCAAATCTTTACCAGCTAATGGGTGGTTACCATCTACCACGATAGATTGATCTTTAACTTCTTTCACTACCAGATTCATCTCACGACCATCTGGAGTTTTAGAAACTAATCCCATTCCAACCTTAGGTTCAAGATCTTCTGGAAGCTGACTTTTCTCCACTTCCTGTACAAGCTCTTCTCTAGGCTCACCGTAAGCTTCTTCTTTTGGTATATTTATGGTTTTTTTCTCGTTAACTTCCATATCTAAAAGTCCTTTTTCGAATCCAGGAATTAATTGTCCCTGTCCCATAGTAAATTCGATTGGCTCTCCGCGTTCCACAGAGCTATCGAATACCTGGCCATCGGTTAATTTTCCTGTGTAATGAACTTTTACAGTGTCATTTTGCTTTACTTGACTCATAAATTTGTTTTTCAAAGATTAATTAAGGCCGATTTCTTGTTTTCAGCCAATTAAGTGTGCAAAGGTACAGCTCTCAAATGCACTCACAAGGATATAGGGATTTAATTCGGTTGCTTTCTATTTTTCTTAACACTAAAAGAGGAGTTTAACTGGAATTTTAGGTTTTTAGCGTTCAAAATCGCCTATTTCGTAAGTTTTTTATAGGCATAACATAAAGATTAAATCTTATATAAAATCAGAAAGTTGGATTTTTAAAAATTAAAAGATATCTTTAGAAAATGTTAATATGCAAATTCAAAGCTTATCTTTTTATTATTAATGATGGCTTTTTAATCATATAATACGAATAATCAACTAAATCGATTTATCTTTTAAACCCTAACTATGGAAAAAAACAAGAAAATTTTAGGTTCCTCACGAAGAGATTTTATAAAAAGTACTGCGCTAGCCACGGCGGGTATCAGTATAATTCCGCGTCATGTGTTGGGCGGTCCCGGTTTTACTGCGCCAAGTGATAAACTGGTAGTCGCTGGAATAGGTGTTGGAGGAAAAGGACAAAGTGATATCTGGAGCTTTCATCAAACAGGAAAAGCCGATATCGCATTTTTATGCGACGTGGATGATCGTCGCGCTAAAACATCGCGAGAACGTTTTCCTAAAGCAAAATATTATAAAGATTGGAGAGAACTGTTAGATAAAGAATCAAAGAATTTTGATGCGGTTTCGGTATCTACGCCAGATCATAATCACGCCATTCAAACCTTGGCGGCCATGCAGTTAGGGAAACATGTATATGTGCAAAAGCCATTAACGCATGATATTTACGAAGCAAGAGCGCTAACCAATGCCGCTAAAAAATATGATGTGGTTACCCAAATGGGAAATCAGGGGTCATCTGGTGACGGAGTGCGTAAAATGCGCGAGTGGTTTAATGCAGGATTAATAGGTAAAGCAAAAGAAGTCTATTGTTTTACAGATAGACCGGTTTGGCCACAGGGTATTCCATGGCCTGCAGAGAAAAAAGCGAGTGTTCCGGCCGAGTTAGATTGGGATCTTTGGTTAGGAACTGCTCCTTATAAAGAGTATGTTAATGGTCTTGTTCCTTTTAACTGGCGAGGCTGGTGGGATTATGGTACTGGAGCGCTTGGCGATATGGGCTGTCACTTAATTGAAGCGCCTTATCGCGTACTGGACTTAAAATATCCTAAAAACGTAGAATGTAGCGTTGGTAGTGTTTATGTAGATGAATTTAAACGTGGTTATTTTCCTGAAAGTTGCCCGCCGTCCAGCCACGTGACCATGACATTTGATGGTAATGAAAATACAGATGGTGATATTAAACTACACTGGATGGATGGTGGTATTCAACCTACCAGACCGGAAGAATTAGGCCCAAATGAAGTGTTTGGAGATGGTGGAAACGGAGTTTTAATCATTGGTACTAAAGGAAAAATGATGTGTGGTACGTATGGAGAGAACCCTCAATTATTGCCAACTTCCAGAACCAATGAGGTAAATGTACCAAAACAGTTTGATCGTGTGCCCGGTGGTGCCAATGGGCATTATGGACAGTGGGTAGAAGCCGCGATAGCCGGACCCGGTAAAAAAGAACTTAGTTCACCTTTCGAAATAGCAGGACCTTTAACCGAAATTTTATTGATTGCTAACCTGGCCATAAGAGGTACAGATATTCGAAGAGAGAAAACAAATGCCAATGGAAATATAGAATTTGAATATCCAGGACGTTATATTCAAATGATTTGGGATAGTGATAATATGCGCGTAGAAAATCTTGAAGAAGCAAATAAATTTGTGAAACGAGATTATCGTGATGGCTGGAAGTTAGGAGAAGTTTAGTGGAATGCCCATATCATCCTTTGGACTTGTTTTGAAAAAAAACTTTGTCTATATTAGCTTTTAGCAATAATAGTACAGGCTGAAAAACTTTACAATGATCAGAAAATACTTTTTAGGAATACTTTCCTTTTGTTTATTTTTTGGTGCTGTAGGTTTTTCAGCCTGTAATTTTTCTGATACCAAGGTAGATGACCATCCTATTGAAGAAGATTGGGATACTTTAAAGGTTACGGTTTCTGCATTTAATTCGGTTGGATATCAAACCGCCGGTAACAATTCAAACCTGGCGGCGTGGGGAGATACCTTAAAACCAGGGATGAATGCAGTTGCGATATCACGGGATCTTATAGACTTAGGTCTTGATCATGATGATGAAATTAGAATTCAGGGATTCGATTCGGTTTTTCTAATTAAAGATAAAATGCATTATCGCTGGAAAAAACGAGTAGATATTTATATGGGAAAGGACATTGCAAAGGCCAGAAACTTTGGGCGAAAAAAATTAGAAATTTACTATCGAAAAAAGGATACGACTTCAACCAATGCTGCTGCAGAAGTGACGTCAGAATAAACTGGATTTTGAAAATATTTCAGTATTAAGTACTTTTCAGAACTTACGTAACGAAAAACTTCCCTTCAGCTGAAAATTATGAAGTATATATTATCCTTTTTATTTATATTTTTTTCTTTCCTTATCAATGCCCAGGATTCTTTAAAATCTGCTCCTAAAACTTATAAAATTGGGATACAGCATACACCGCCATTCGTAACGCAAAATCCGGACGGGACTTACGATGGCTTAAGTATTAAAAGCTGGAATTTGGTGAATGAAAGTTTAGATTACAATTTTAAATATCAGGAGTATAAAACACTCAAGGCTCTTCTAAATGCCGTTGAAAGCGGTGAAGTAGACTTTAGTATCAATCCTATTACCGTGACCGATAGCCGGATGGAGCGATTGGATTTTTCCCAACCTTATTTTATTTCTCATACCGGTATAGCAAAAAGAAAAGAATCCCAGGTAATTAATATTCTTAAAAATTTATGGAGCTGGGAATTTATTTCGGCGATACTGGCACTGTTAGGAGTCATTTTTATTTTCGGTTTTCTGGTATGGCTATTTGAGCGAAAGAAAAATGCCGAAGAATTTGGTGGGAGCAAAGGAAAAGGATTAATGGAAGGGTTTTGGTGGAGTGCAGTGACCATGACAACTGTTGGTTATGGTGATAAATCTCCCAGAACTACAGGAGGACGTATTATTGGTTTGATCTGGATGTTTATGGCTATTATTATTATTATCTCCAGTCTTACGGCAAGTATTGCTTCATCACTTACCGTGAAAAGTATTAGTGGCGAAATTAAAGGAATAACAGACCTTAGCCGTTTTAAAGTGGCAACGGTAAATAGCAGTAGTGCGGCAGAGCTTTTAGATCAATACGGAATTGATTCTGAAAAATTAGTAACAGAGGAAGAGGGGATCGCATTACTAAATAATAAGGAAATCGATGTTTTGGTGTATGACGAACCGATATTGCGCTATGAAATCGACAAACTAAACCTGGGAAATAGTATTGAAGTTTTAGAAAAAACACTCAAAAAGGACTATTACAGTTATTCGTTCCCTAAAAACTCGGATTTGGTAGATCAAATAGATCCTGCCTTAGTACGCATGCTTAAAAGAATGGAATGGGAAAATCTTAATAAAGAATATAAATAAGCATCCTGATGAATAAATATAATACTGTATTAATTTATTTATTTTAGACTAGAGAGTGAACGATAGCTAAATGGATAAAGTGAAGTTACTCCTGCATATTTTACAAAATTTTAGCATGTTTTTATCAATTCGAACAAAATGGAATTGAAAACTTTTATTTAATTTTATTTTATTCAAAAAGTTTGATAGATAGTTGAAAAGGATATTGCGATTACCAATGATAGGTTTTTCAGCTGCAATAAAGCCTCACAATAATGCAAATAAGAGACAAAGAAGACAATGAATCTGAAGACTATATTCTTCAGAAAAACAAGAAAACGAAGTTTGGCGCTACTTTTATAGCAATAATTGTAGTCATAATTATAGCAGTAATTGCCATGACAGGGGTATACTTCGATTACTGGTAAAGACCGCTTAATTGGTCTTTATTTCATTTAACAGTAAAAAAGCTTTATTTACATATTCCCGCTCTAAAAACAGGGCAAAATAATTTGAGGTAGAGATCATCTCGAAAACCGGTATCCCTTCATAAGCGAGTAGTTTAAAGATATAAAAATACAATCCAACAGATTGGCTGCTATTTTTAGGAAGGGCGATAGTAATAGAAGATAAATCTTCTTTAATCGTTACTCGTACTTCATTTTTAAAATAATCTTCTACCAGGTTGGTTAAAGAAGACGACACTAATATATTACTTTCCTGATAATTGCTCGAATAATTAAGATAAACACCTGTTTGATCTTTTACCGCATCTAATAGCCTGGATTTATTTGCGATAATTGTTTTCGAATTCAAAAATGTGTATTCCGTAATACCGGATCTAACGATAATATCACCTAATTCGCGTAAACTGTTCATGTTGATCTTTGTGCGCTTGGGTGCATAACGGCGTAAAGCCATAATTATACTACCCACCTTTACCGGTTTTCGCATCTCTTTTTCAACTTCAGGACGTAAATCTTCCGCCAATCCGCTAAAGTTTACAATATCGCGCGCAATGGCGTCATCCAGAAAAGGTTGGTGCCTTATAATATCATGAACACAGGTAGTTATCGTCTTCATTGTTAAATATTACACATTTTGTACAAATGTATATAAAATGAATCATTTTTTTTAATCTCATCACGCTTCATTTTAATTATGCAACATCAAAAGAATGAAGATGAAAGTTTTAAAATTTGGAGGAACATCTGTAGGAACTCCTGAAAGTATCGAAAATGTAAAAAATATTACCTTAGGACAGGAGGGTAGAAAATTATTGGTATTATCTGCAATGAGCGGAGTTACTAATGAGCTGGTCGCCATTTCCAATTTATCGAAAACACAAAATTATACGGAAATTGAAGTGATTATCGAAAAGCTTCGAGATCGTCACTTTTTGGCCATAGATCGCCTTATTCAGGAAGAAATTTTAAATCAGGAAACAAAATCTTTTGTAGGGAAATGCCTGCAGGATTTATCGGTTGCCGGGCATAAAGCATATACCGATGCGGTGTATGCCGAAATTGTCACTTACGGGGAGACCATGCTTACTTTTATGGTTTCTCAGTATTTTAAAGCTCAGGGGATCGAAAATATCTGGCTGGATGCCAAGGAATTTATGGAAGTACATAATCTTGAAAATCCGGATACCGATAGAGTTGGCAAACTTTTAGACGCCCATTTACAAGGGAAACGATCAGATTTATATATCACCCAGGGGTTTGTATGTATCAACAGGCATAATGAAATTAGCACGTTAAAACGTGGTGGCAGCGATTATACCGCAACTATTCTTGGTGCTGCGGCACAGGCTTCAGAAGTACAGATATGGACAGATATAGACGGTTTCCATAACAACGATCCACGTCATGTAGAGGGAACCCATCCAATTTCAGAATTAACTTTTGAAGAAGCAGCCGAGCTTGCTTATTTTGGCGCTAAAATTTTGCATCCGCAAACGGTATCTCCGGTAATCAATAAAGGAATTCCTATTTTCCTGAAAAACACCTTTACTCCAGAGAAAACCGGAACTAAAATCTCTTCTGAAGTGCATAGTAAAGGACTTAAGGCAATTGCAGCGAAAGATGATATTACCGCTATTAAAATCAAATCAAACCGAATGTTAATGGCGCATGGTTTCCTTCGAAAAATATTTGATGTGTTTAACCATTACGAAACCTCTATCGATATGATTACGACCTCGGAAATTGCAATTTCCCTAACCATCGATGATACCCGAAATCTGGATAAAATTCTAGAAGAATTAAATGCTTATGGTGAAATTACCGTAGATCGCAATCAAAGTATTGTGTGCATTGTGGGAGAATCTGTTATCGAGGATCAGTCAACTTACAAGTTATTCGAACTATTGAATGATATTCCTGTAAGGATGATAAGCTACGGGGGCAGTAGCAATAATATTTCTATACTGGTAGATACGCAAGATAAAATTAAAACCCTTAGAACCTTAAATCAAAAACTGTTTAGTGAAGGTTTAAGTCAGTTGGTTTAAAATTCATTTAATCAGGTACTTTAATCGTTTTTATGGTATAATAAAAAATCTCGAGGGAACCTGTTAGACCGGATCCCTTTTTTACAATTTCGAAGGAAGCCTCAGGGTATCATATCGTTTTGAAGATTCCAGTAAAAACCGACGTTTTTTACTGGAATTCGACGTTTTTAATAATCATTCATGCTCGGGATAATAATATCCTGCTTTTTGTAAGTTGTTACATTTAACGTAAGATCTTTTCCATTTTCCTGGCTTTCGCCAATTCGTCTACCAGCTTATCCAGGTATCGAACTTTTTTGGTAAGTGGTGTTTCAATGTCTTCAATTCGGTAGCCACAAATAGTTCCTTTAATAAGTGATGCATTGGGATGTAAATCTGCCTGATCAAAAAACTCCTTAAAATTCACCTTATTAGCGATTAGCAGTTGTAATTTTTCATTGGTAAAACCCGTTAACCATTGTATTACTTGGTGTAGTTCTTCTTTTGTTCTGCCTTTCTTTTCAATTTTAGCGAGGTAATGAGGATAAACCGAAGCAAAACTCATTTCGGCTACCTTACGGACATGATCAGGTGTGGTACTCATTTCTTTTATTTTTTTCCTTCTCTTCTATAAATTTAGACATAAAATAGGTACTGCGATTATTGTGGAATTTTAGCATGGTACCGATAAAATTTTTAGAACGATGTTCCGTAAGATTCTTTTTTAAAGCTATTAATTTTTCCTGAAATGCAGCAGTGAAATTTAATGCGGAAAATTTATCTTTTAGGATAGCTTTCCCCAGTTTTTGTCTTGAAATCCACTCCTCTTCGTCATGATAAATCTGAATCGCTTTATCAATAATTTCATCATCAGATGTACAAATGAAACCGTTCCAGCGATGGTTTTCAGAAATGCCTTCGGCTCCTATGGGTGTGGTGACAGAAACGAGTCCGTTTTGCATCGCATCGACCATTTTGCCTTTAAGTCCGGCACCAAATTGAATGGGTGATAGCAAAATTCGGTGGTTTTGCATTACTTCATCAACAGTATCAGCACGACCGTGCACTACAAAGCCTTCTTTTTTATTTTGAAGTTGATATACTTTATCACTGGCATAAGCTCCGTAAATATGAAGTTTTGCTTCGGGGAGCTTTTGTTTAATTTTAGGCCATATTTTCTGTTTTAAATGTAAGGTTGTCTGCCAGTTAGGTTCGTGTAGAAAGTTACCGATAAACATAAAATCCTGGCGTTCTTGAAATGACGGCGAATGCGCTGCTTTTTCGATTTCTTCAGTATCCAGTAAGTAAGGGAGGTATTCAATAACTTCAGCAGGAATTTTAAAAATAGATGTTAACAAATCCATTTCTATTTTAGAGATAATCAGGCTCAAATCACAACGGTAGATAGAAGCGATTTCTCTTTTCGCTACATCGGAGTTTAACATGAGTTTGTTGAGATCAGTCTTTGTACGCAATGCCTTTTTTCTGGCATTCCTAAGAAAATGTAAATCTTCGGTATCTAAAATTTTAATCGCTTCGGGGCAGATTGCATCTACACGCCAGCCATATTGTTCCTCGATCATAAAACGATCAAAAAGCACAATTTCAGGCTGTATTTTTTTTAGGAAATCATCGAAACTGGTATTATTCAGTTCGATTTTAGCCGTTTCAATACCTAATGTCTTTAGATCAAAAGCATGCTGGGATTGAGTTGCCGTGGTGGCAAAAGTGATGTTGTAATTTTCAGCAAGAAAAAAATGTAATAATTGCAACATTCGGCTTCCGGCGGCAGAAGAGGTAGGTTCCGGCCAAACATATCCAATAACCAGTAAATTTTTCATGGAAAATAGTTCTATCGACTTAGCAAAATTAAACTTCTTTTTTAAAAAGGATTTAAAAACACCGGTGCTTTATCTAGAATCTTATAATTTTTTGTATATTCTATACTTCGAAAAATAGGATATGAGCAGAGGATTTGTAAAAGAAGAAGATCAGGAAGAAGCACCGGTAATACCGCCAAGAGCTGCATTGCCAAATGGGGTAACAAACTACGTCACTCCGTTTGGTTATGAGGCCTTAGAAAAAGAACAACGGGATTTGGAAAGTGAAAGGGCAAATACAACCAGCGAGAACGAAACAGAAAGTCGAAGAGCAAAAGCAGTGATTGATGGGAAATTGAAATTGTTAGCTGAGAGACGGGCATCTGCCAGAATAATCCACCCAAACCAACAACCCGATGATGAAGTTCGTTTTGGAGCACATGTGAAATTAAAAAATCATACCGCAAACAGTATTCAGCAATTTCAGATTGTAGGCGTAGATGAAGCGAATGTAAAGCAGCAGAAAATCGCATTTGTAGCTCCAATAGCAAAGGCGGTTACCGGATTAAAAGTTGGAGAAAAAGCGGAATTTAAACTGGGTACCGAAACCCGAATTCTGGAAATCCTGGATATCACATATTAAAGAGCAATACAAGTTATAAATAAAAACCAATAAATTACCTGAATGAAAGTTTACGTAGTGATGGGCGTTTCTGGAATAGGAAAAACAACCATTGGGAAAAGCCTGGCCGATAAATTAGAAATTCCATTTTACGATGCCGACGATTATCATCCTGATGCTAATGTCGAAAAAATGAGCAAAGGAATGGCGCTAAATGATGAAGACCGTAAAGGGTGGTTACAAATTTTAGCCAAAAATATTAAAGCCTGGAGTACTGAAAAAGGTGCGGTGTTAGCTTGTTCTGCGTTGAAAGAATGCTATAGGGAAACGCTAACGGAAGGTTTGAAAAAGCAGGTGGTTTTTGTGTACTTACATGCGGAATATGATTTGGTGTATAAGCGAATGAAAGCCAGAAAAGGACATTATTTTAAAGCAGAGTTGCTGAAATCTCAATTTGATATTCTGGAAGAACCAAAAGATGCGATTAAGGTAAATGCTAATCAGGGTATACCTGAAATGGTTCATGAGGTATTGGCAAAAATAAATCCCTCTTAGATGGAAATACAATTATTATTGGCGGTTGGCCTGGGAATAGCTTTATTACTATTTTTAATACTGAAACTTAAAATTCAGGCATTTTTAGCCCTGCTGATCGTTTGTATTTTCGTTGGAATACTTGCCGGAATGCCTGCAGGTGATATTATGGAAACCATGAAAGAGGGCATGGGCAGCACGTTGGGATTTGTGGCAACCGTAGTGGGATTAGGAGCTTTATTTGGTGGGATTTTAGAACAATCCGGAGGAGCAAAAGCCCTGGCTTCTTTTATTCTTAAGAAAACCGGAGAAAAAAATGCTCCATGGGCCATGATGATTACCGGTTTTATAGTTGCCATACCTGTATTTTTTGATGTCGCTTTTATCATTTTAGTACCCATTACTTATGCCTTAAGTAAGAAAACCGGAAAGTCGTTAATCCTTTATGCTATCCCGCTTTTAGCCGGACTGGCAATTACCCATTGTTTTATTCCGCCCACCCCGGGCCCCATTGCGGTAGCCGATATTTTAGGAGCCGATTTAGGATGGGTAATTTTATTTGGTTTTGCTGCCGGAATTCCTGCGGCTATTTTAAGCGGACCGTTTTTTGCAAGATTATTAACGAAAAGCCTGTATGTAGCGCCCAAAAGTTTTACCGAAGATTCAGCACCGGAAGATCAGATGCCCTCTGCTAAAATGATCACTGCCATCATTTTTGTTCCTATTTTTTTGATTGTTTTAAATACGCTGATGGCCAGTCCTTTGGTAGACGCTTCCGATTTCCCAAATTGGATAAATTATATGATTGATTTATTAGGTCATCCATTTACCGCCTTGATTATTGCTAACCTTTTAGCCTGGTATTTCTTAGGAGTAAAACGCGGCGTCACCAAAGACAAATTATTAAAAATAGCCGCAAAGAGTTTTGAATCTGCCGGGATTATTATTTTACTTACTGGTGCGGGGGGTGCTTTTAAACAAATCCTTATCAATACCGGAGCAGGAGAAATGATTGCAAATAATTTGAATGAAAGCTTTATAAATCCGCTGCTGTTTGGGTTTATAGTGGCGGCATTAATCAGGGTATTACAGGGATCTTCAACAGTAGCTATGATTACCGCTGCCGGAATTACCGCACCGCTTTTAGAAGGAGCGAATTATGCTGAAAGCCAAATTAGTTTAATAGTAATCGCAGTAGCCTCTGGCGCTTTGATCCTATCTCATGTAAATGATAGCGGATTTTGGCTGGTAGGGCAGTATATTGGCCTAAACGAAAAACAAACATTTAAAAGCTGGACGGTGATGACTACCATTATCTCTCTTGTAGGTCTTGGGGTTTCCTCCCTGCTTTGGTATTTATTATAAAACTAGATATTAATTTTTAAAATTGCCTATCTTGTACAAATTCAACCACCAAATTTTATCATTTTAATGAAAAATACGTATACTACCAGTTTAAACCTACCCAAGTTAGATTTTATTCTATTGATTTTTAGAATCGGAATTTCGATCCTAATGCTGTTTCATGGCGTTCCCAAATTGATAAACTTTTTTTCTTCTGAAGAGATACAATTTGCAGATCCTTTGGGTGTTGGACAAACCATGACGCTAGCTGTTGCTGTTTTAGCTGAATTTGTTTGTTCCATAATGCTTATTTTAGGTATTGGAACCCGAATTGCAACAATTCCACTTATCGTGACTATGGCCGTAGCTGCTATTATTGTACATGCGCCAGATGGTCTGGAAAGGCAAGAATTGCCTTTTATGTATTTACTTTCTTATGTTTTATTGTTTTATACCGGGGCAGGAAAATATTCGCTGGATCATTATTTGATGTTTAAAGCGGAAAAAAAAGAAATAAAGTCATAAACTAAAAAAAGTCTTGTTATTTACTGAATAACAAGACTTTTTTAAATTCCTTATCGAATCCAATTAAAACGATAAAAGATTAAATACTCCTATAGCTTCCGGATGGGACCCTGGAAGGAAATATTATTACTAAAGGACTCATCGCCATTAGGTAATTTACACTAATTTATTCTTCTGAAGAAGATTCTTCCATCGTATGATATACATTTTGTACATCATCATCTTCTTCTAATTTTTCCAGTAATTTTTCTACATCAGCAGACTGTTCTGGAGTAAGCTGTTTGGTAACCTGAGGTATTCTTTCGAATCCAGAAGAAATAATTTCAATATTTTTACTTTCCAGTTCTTTTTGGATGCTTCCAAAATACTCAAAAGGAGCGTAGATGTGAATTCCGTCTTCATCTTCAAAAACTTCTTCAGCTCCATAATCAATAAATTCAAGTTCTAATTCTTCCACGTCTAAGCCTTCTGCATTAATCCTGAAGTTACAGGTATGATCGAACATAAACTCTACAGACCCCGAAGTTCCTAAGTTTCCGTCACATTTATTAAAGTAGGATCGTACATTGGCTACGGTACGGTTGTTATTATCGGTAGCGGTTTCAACTAAAACAGCGATACCGTGTGGCGCGTATCCTTCAAAAAGGACAATTTTATAATCACCCTGACTTTTATCTGAAGCTCTTTTAATCGCACGTTCGATATTGTCTTTTGGCATGTTAACACTCTTGGCGTTCTGGATCACCGCTCTAAGCTTAGAGTTAGCGTCTGGATCTGGTCCACCTTCTTTAACGGCCATTACAATGTCTTTTCCTATACGAGTAAAGGCTTTGGCCATTGCAGACCAACGCTTCATCTTACGTGCTTTTCTAAATTCAAATGCTCTTCCCATGATAATAAAAATGAAATCCGGGCAAAAATATAAAAAAAGCTCCTAAAATGATTTCAAATTAGGAGCTTTCTGGAATATTGAATTTTTATACTGATTCCGGCCTTATTTGGCTTCAACAATATCTTCTATAGCTTTGGCCATTTTAAAGTCTTTATCAGTGACTCCGCCTGCATCATGCGTGGATAAAGAAATTTCTAATTCGTTGAAAGAATTTGCCCAGTTAGGATGATGTTGCATGGCTTCGGCTTCAAAAGCGATTCGGGTCATTACCGTAAAAGCATCTTTAAAGTTTTCGAATTTAAAAGAAGTGTGGATAGCTTCTTTTGCATATGTCCATCCTTCAAGACTTTCCAGTTTTTTGCTGATTTGTTCTTCGGTTAGTTTTTCCATAATTGAAACAATTTTTTCTATAATTCAATTTAGGAATACTTTACTGGAAATAATATAAACAGAAGTGCTTTAATATAAGATTAACCTATTTTTTAAGGCTGGCTTCAACAACTTCCTGTACGCTTATCTGGAGATTAGTGGGTAGTAAGTTATCTTTGGGTAAAACGGCTAAATAGCGATCGTTATTGCTATCATATACGTTTTTAAAAAGCGGATTTTCATATCCCAAAATCTCACAAATATCTTCAACAAAATCTTTTTGATGCACCAAATCTGAACTTCCTAAATGAAAAACACCTTGTAACTTTCGATTTACGATATAATGAATCTGCTGGGTTATTTTACTAATTTCAGTAACATTAATCACCACATTAGGGAATACCTCTATAGCCTCGCCCAAATCGATTAGTGTTTTAATCTCATTTAGTCTGGGAGAACCCTGGCCAAAAACCATGGGTAATCTTAAAATATTGTATTTATCATTAGGAAGTCTTAAAAGAGCGTTCTCTATTTTGATTTTAAATCGGCCGTAGATACTTTGTGATAATGTTTTATCATACTCGTAGCTTGGATAGTTGGTAAACGCATCAAAAACGTTTGCAGAACTTAAAAAGATAAGTTTGCAGGGATGCGTTAAAATATAGCTTATTACCGAATAATGCAGTGCTATTTGTGCTTCGAAACTTCCTCGCACCGCAGATATGATAATGCTCGGTTTTAAATTGTAGAGCAAAAGATCCAGGCTATCGGTCTCCATATCATATTGATGGAACTGATGGTTTTTTTCTAATGCGCGACTGTCTGTACAGTAGGTACCGTGCGTATCAAAATAGGAGCATAGCTCTTTATAGATGGCATTGCCAATAAAGCCGCTAGCTCCTAATATTAATATACGTTCCAAATAATTTATCCTTTATAAAAGGGCAATTTCACCTGAGTGGCAGAAACAGCTTTTTTACGGATCTGAATATTGATTTTCTTTCCAAAACCTGTATATTCCGATTTTACATATCCTAAGCCAATTCCTTTCTCTAATGAAGGTGACATGGTACCCGATGTAACATTTCCTATAACTTCTCCTTCGTCATTTACGATATCATATCCTTGTCTTGGAATACCGCGCTCATCAAGTTCAAATGCAACAAGTTTACGTTTAGGGCCTTCTTCTTTTTCTTGTTTTAAAGCTTCAGCGTTGATAAAATCTTTTGTGAATTTAGTGATCCATCCTAATTTGGCTTCGATAGGCGATGTGGTATCATCAATATCATTTCCGTAAAGACAAAACCCCATTTCTAAACGTAGCGTATCTCGAGCGGCAAGACCAATTGGCTGAATACCATAGTCCTTACCGGCTTCCATCACTTTGTCCCAAATTTCTTGAGCACATTCATTTTTAAAATAAATCTCGAAGCCGCCACTACCGGTATATCCGGTTGCCGAAATAATCACCTTTTCCATACCGGCAAAAGTTCCGATTTCAAAAGTATAGAATTTCATAGCGCTAAGATCAACATCCGTAAGTGATTGCATAGCCTCGGCAGCTTTTGGCCCCTGTATGGCTAGAAGAGACAGCTCTTCGCTAAGATCGGTTAAATTAGCATCCATCGTATTATGTTTGCTAATCCAGTTCCAGTCTTTTTCTATATTGGCCGCATTGACTACTAACAAATACTTTTCAGCATTCATCCTATAAATAATCATATCGTCTACAATACCGCCCTTTTCATTTGGCATACAAGTATATTGTGCCTGCCCATCCACTAGCTTGGAAGCATCGTTAGAAGAAATTAACTGGATGAGCGCTAAGGCGTTTTCTCCCGTTACTAAAAATTCTCCCATGTGAGAAACATCAAAAACACCAAGTTTTTCACGAACATTATGATGCTCTGCATTTACACCCTCGTAAGAAACCGGCATATTATAACCCGCAAAAGGAACCATTTTGGCTCCCAACTCTTTATGTTTATTCGCTAATGCTACTTCTTTCATTTTGATTATTTAGTTTGCGCAAATTTATAGAATTAAGCCTGAACTGCCCATAGTTTCCCTAAAATTGTGAAGGAAATGTCAAAGCTTCGCCTAAGCTTTGCGTATACCGTATATTTGAATAAAACCATAAAAACCGAGGATTTATGAAGATTTTTTCTGCAGCGCAATTAAAGAAAGCAGATGAGCTTAGCATCAAAAATCAAAATATTACTTCAACACAATTAATGGAGCGGGCGGCAAGCCATGTTTCTGCTGAGATACATAAACGCCTGCAAAATTCAGATATTGCCATTAAAATATTTTGTGGTGTGGGTAATAATGGTGGGGACGGATTGGTAATTGCCCGTCAATTGATTGAAAAAGACTATAATGTCAGGGTTTTTGTGGTGAATTATACCGATAATCGATCTGATGATTTTTTGATTAATTATGACCGACTAAGAGAAACTACAAATGATTGGCCGGAATATATTAAATCGGCTAGTGATTTTCCAGAAATCGATCAAAATGAATTTGTAATCGATGCCATTTTTGGTATTGGTTTAAACCGACCTTTAGAGGGGTGGATAGCGAAACTTGTAGATCATATCAATGATTCGAATGCTTTTGTTTTATCTATCGATATGCCTTCGGGATTATTTTCAGATCGTATCCCCGGTGAAGAAGATCGTGTTATTTCTGCAAATTTCACCATTAGTTTTCAAACTCCGAAATTGGTGTTCTTTTTACCGCAAACCATGGATTTTGTAGGAGATCTTCAAATACTCGATATAGGTCTGGACCGCGAGTTTCTATCTTCGGAAAAAGGGCAGGCCGAACTGATCAGTAAACCTGAAGCGCGTTTACTTTATCAACCTAGAAAATCGAATTCCCACAAAGGAAATTATGGTCATACGCTGATAGTGGGCGGTAGTTACGGGAAAATAGGTAGTGTACTTTTATCGTCAAAAGCAGCTTTACGAACAGGCGCTGGGCTGGTGAGCACTTTTATCCCTAAATGTGGTTATACCATTTTACAAACCGCACTGCCTGAAGCCATGGTAATTGTAGATAAAAACCATGAAAAATTAACCCATATCGATCACGGTATGGATCCTTCAGTTATTTGTTTTGGAATGGGAGCAGGAAAAGATCCGGAAACGCTTGAAGCTTTTAAACAATTACTGGAACAAACCAAAAATCCAATGCTCATTGATGCCGATGGCTTAAATATGATTTCTGAACATAAAGAATTATTAAAATTTCTACCCAAACAATCTGTTTTGACACCGCACCCAAAAGAATTACAGCGTTTAATTGGAGATTGGAAAGATGATTTTGATAAGTTGAAAAAAGTAGAGGAATTTACTCGAAATCACGATGTTATTTTGGTTTTAAAAGGATCACATACCTTTATTTTTGGTGAAGGGAATATTTATATAAATAATTCGGGTAACCCGGGTATGGCCACTGCGGGCAGCGGGGATGTGTTATCCGGAATTATAAGCGGATTGATTTCTCAACAATACCAACCTTTGGCCGCTGCGATTCTTGGGGTATATTTGCATGGTTTATCTGGGGATATCGTTGCCGAAAATCGATCTTATCAAGCATTAATTTCAGGAGATATTGCGGAAAATATGGGGGCAGCTTTCCAGTCTTTATTTGCAGATTAAAGGATCGGCGAAATTCTTATTTTAAATATAGGTCTTCTATTTTGAAATTGTGGATACAAGCTCGCGTTTCTAATTGAGAAAGATCTCAAAAATATACAATTCTGAGGTATTGATAATAAAATTGTAATAATTTGGATACTATTTTTTGAAATTGGATTTTTGCTGTGTTGTTTTTAGAAATCGATTTCGAAAATTTTAAAACGGAGTAATGGAACCTATACATTATATCACCTCGGCAATTTTAGATTTAGATATTATCAGGGATATTATTGATAATAATATGAAACTGGCTTTAAGTGAGGAAGCTCGTTTAAATATCACAAAATCCCGGAAATATTTAGACCAAAAAATTAAAGAAAGTGATGTACCCATTTACGGTATTAATACCGGTTTTGGTGCATTATGTAATGTGAAAATTACTTCAGAAAAATTAACCATTTTACAGGAGAATCTTGTAAAATCCCATGCCTGTGGTACTGGTGAAAGAGTGAGCAAACCTATTATACGCCTTATGCTCTTACTGAAAATCCAGTCGTTAAGCTATGGAAACTCGGGAGTTGCTTTAGAAACTACTGAACGCCTAATTGATTTTTTTAATGAAGATATTTTGCCGGTCGTCTATGAACAGGGATCTTTAGGCGCTTCTGGAGATTTAGCTCCATTAGCACACCTGGCATTACCGCTAATAGGCGAAGGGGAAGTATATTATAAAAATGAAATAATTTCTGGAGCTTCAATATTGGAAAAAAAGAACTGGAAGCCCGTAAAATTACAATCAAAAGAAGGGCTAGCACTTCTAAACGGTACGCAGTTTATGAGTGCTCATGCCGTACATGGCTTAATTAAAGCCTATAAATTATCATATTGTGCAGATTTTGTAAGTGCAGTTTCTATGGATGCATTTGATTGTAATTTGTCTCCTTTTGATGAACTGGTGCATCTGGTAAGACCACATCGCGGACAGATAAAAACGGCAGAGCGAATTAGACTGTTTTTGGAAGGAAGCGAGTTAGCGCAACAAGAAAAAGAAAATGTGCAGGATCCTTATTCCTTTAGATGTGTTCCTCAGGTTCATGGAGCCACCAAAGATACATTGGCATTTGTACACAAAACAGTAAAAACCGAGATCAATTCGGTTACCGATAATCCAAATATTTTTGTGAAAGCCGATAAAATAATTTCCGGCGGAAATTTTCATGGTCAGCCGTTAGCTTTGGCGATGGATTATTTAGCCATAGCTATGGCCGAGTTGGCTAATATTTCGGAAAGAAGGACCTATCAATTAGTATCAGGATTGCGAGGACTACCTAACTTTTTGGTAGAAAATCCAGGTTTGAATAGCGGATTTATGATTCCGCAATATACTGCCGCGAGTATTGTGAGCCAGAATAAACAATTATGTATGCCGGCATCTGTGGACTCTATTGTTTCTTCAAATGGGCAGGAAGACCATGTGAGTATGGGGGCTAATGCCGCCACAAAATTAATCAGAGTGATGGAGAACGTGGATTCGGTTTTAGCAATCGAATTGTTTAATTCGTCCCAGGCCTTACATTTTAGATCACCGGCAAAATCTTCAGAAAAAATAGAGCATGTGTTATCTGATTTTAGAAAAAAGGTACCGATTGTTACGGAAGATGTGATGATGGCGCCATTAATTCAGCAATCAAAAATATTTTTAGAAGGATTTATTATCCGGGAAGACTACCTGAATTAATAATTTGTAGTGCTTCATTGTATTCTAAAAAATGCAGACAATATAAGCTGGTTAAAATTTTTACAAACTTAAGATTTAAGGCATCAACATAGCGATCTGAAACCAAAATAACCCAGTTTGCATGTGCTTCAATAGATTTTTTTCCAGAGATTAGTAACATTGGATCGAAGGAATATTTATCCTCAGGATTTATTCTTTTAACAAGGATTCCGATTTTTTTTCACCATAAGCCTCTAATTTCATCTGAAGGCATTCTTCATAATCTTTTACACCGAAATGACCTTCATGAAAAATTTCCATTTGAATATATGAGGGGGTGAAGATTAATTGAAAATCTTTAAATTTTATAAGATTCATATTCGGGGATAATTACTTTTTGGAAGGGGTAAAAATAAGTAAAGCCCCACAAAATTGTGAGGCTTTAAAAAAAATATAATGATGAAAATTATTTTTTGGATTCAGATTCTTCTTCGGTATTTTTTCCTTTTTTAACTTTTATAACCAATTCGTCTTCACCTTCCTTATAATCCATTTCAATCTTATCACCTTCAGCGATCTTAGAATTAATGATCTCTTCCGCCAGCGCATCTTCAATATATTTCTGAATAGCACGGTTTAAAGGTCTGGCTCCGTATTGTTTATCAAAACCTTTTTCAGCAATAAAATCCTTGGCTTTATCACTTAATTCTAAATGATATCCAAGACCACCAATTCGGCCATATAATTTAGAAAGTTCGATATCAATGATTTTATGAATATCTTCTCTTTCTAAAGCGTTGAACACAATCACATCGTCAATCCTATTCAAAAACTCTGGAGCGAATGCTTTTTTAAGGGCATTTTGAATGACTCCACGAGTATTTTCATCAGCCTGTGCTCTTTGGGATTGTGTACCAAAACCAATACCCTGGCCAAAATCCTTAAGTTTTCTCGCTCCAATATTAGAAGTCATGATAATAATCGTATTCCTAAAGTCGATTTTGCGACCAAGACTATCGGTTAAATATCCGTCATCTAATACCTGTAACAGCATATTGAAAACATCTGGATGTGCTTTCTCTACCTCGTCTAAGAGAATAACTGCGTAAGGCTTTCTTCTTACTTTTTCAGTAAGCTGGCCACCTTCTTCATAGCCAACATACCCCGGAGGTGCACCAATTAATCTGGATACAGCGAATTTTTCCATATACTCGCTCATATCGATTCTTATTAATGTATCCTCATTATCAAAAAGCTGACGAGCCAGTACTTTAGCCAATTGCGTTTTACCAACACCGGTTTGACCTAAGAAAATAAAAGAACCAATTGGTTTATTGGGATCTTTTAATCCTGCACGGTTACGCTGAATGGCTTTTACCACCTTGGCTACGGCATCATCCTGGCCAATAACTTTTCCTTTTATCTTATTAGGAAGTTCTACCAGTTTATTCGATTCAGTTTGGGCTATACGATTTACCGGAACGCCAGTCATCATAGAAACAACATCAGCAACGCTATCTTCGCTTACAATTTCTTTATGTTTCTTTGATTCTTCTTCCCAACGTTCCTGAGCGATTGCTAATTCTTTTTCAAGATTTTTTTCATCATCCCTTAATTTAGCAGCTTCTTCGTATTTCTGCTTTTTAACGACCGTATTTTTCTTTTCGCGTACTTCTTCTAATTTACGCTCCAGATCAAGAATCTGCTTAGGAACATCAATATTAGTAATATGTACACGGGATCCGGCTTCATCTAACGCATCAATAGCCTTATCCGGAAGGAATCGATCGGTCATATAACGATTAGTTAACTTTACACAAGCTTCGATAGCCTCAGGAGTATATTCCACGTTATGATGATCTTCGTACTTATCTTTAATATTATTAAGGATCTCGATGGTTTCTTCAACTGAAGTCGGCTCGACAATAACCTTTTGAAAACGTCGCTCTAAAGCTCCGTCTTTTTCGATATACTGGCGATATTCATCTAAAGTTGTAGCACCAATACATTGAATTTCACCGCGCGCCAACGCAGGCTTAAACATGTTACTGGCATCTAAACTTCCGGTAGCACCACCTGCACCTACAATAGTATGAATTTCATCAATAAAAAGAATAATATCATCATTCTTTTCAAGCTCGTTCATCACCGCCTTCATGCGCTCTTCAAATTGTCCACGATATTTTGTACCGGCCACTAAACTTGCCAAATCTAAGGTAACAACACGTTTATCAAATAAAATTCTTGAAACTTTGCGTTTTACGATCCTTAAAGCAAGACCTTCTGCGATTGCAGATTTACCAACTCCCGGTTCTCCTATTAATAGAGGGTTGTTTTTCTTACGTCTACTAAGAATTTGAGACACACGTTCGATTTCCTTTTCTCTGCCTACTACAGGATCAAGTTTATCGGCTTCTGCCATTGCGGTTAAATCACGACCGAAATTATCTAAAACCGGCGTTTTGGATTTCTTATTTGATTTACCTGCGGCTGCGCCACTACCAGTAGCACCTGATCCACTAAAAGGATTATCTTTAGTGGCATCATCTGTACCATCTTCATCAGAAAATGAATCTGCTGAAGGGCCCTGAGTATAATCTGTATCGTCGTTTGCGATCATAAATTTAAATTGATCTTTTACCCCATCATAATCAATCTTAAGCTTGTTAAGCAATTTTGTGGTGGGATCGTTTTCATTCCTTAAAATACACAATAACAGGTGCGCCGTATTGATATTTGGACTCTGAAATAACTTAGCTTCCAAAAACGTGGTTTTAAGGGCACGTTCTGCCTGTCTTGTTAAATGCAGGTTCTTTTTCTCATTCGAAACCGCTGTCATATTTGGATTAGCAGGACTTAAAATCTCTACTTTTCTTCTTAAATGGCTTAAATCGATATCCAGAGCGTTTAGGATGTCTATGGCTTTCCCGTCACCGTCTCTCAATAATCCAAGCATCAAATGTTCCGTACCGATAAAGTCATGACCTAATCTTAAAGCCTCTTCTTTACTGTACGCTATTACATCCTTTACCCTAGGTGAAAAATTATCATCCATGTTTTTTCCTTTCTCTACTATGTTAATTTTTATTCTGAATTAAGTCAAAAACTATACCTAAGCCCGAATATATAGCTAATTGACAAAAATACTTCCAAAAATCAAAATATAGGAGTGTTAACTTATCAACTTTGTCACAATAAAATTTTGTTAATAAAAACTGTGAAAACTCTTTCTGAAGTGCCATTATACATACATAAAATATGTAAATTAGCCGGTTAGATTTGTGAACTAAACAATTTTGTAATATGGCTGAAGGAGAAAAGCTTATTCCTATCAACATTGAAGAAGAGATGAAATCGGCCTACATTGATTATTCAATGTCGGTCATTGTGTCACGTGCGTTACCGGATGTTCGTGATGGTCTTAAGCCGGTGCATCGTAGAGTATTATATGGAATGTACGAATTAGGTGTACTTTCTAATAGATCATATAAAAAGTCAGCAAGAATTGTAGGAGAGGTATTAGGTAAGTATCACCCACACGGTGACTCATCTGTATACGACACCATGGTTAGGATGGCGCAGGAATGGAGTATGCGCTATATGCTTGTGGATGGACAGGGTAACTTTGGATCTGTTGACGGTGATAGTCCAGCTGCAATGCGTTATACCGAGGCTAGAATGCGAAAAATCAGTGAGGATATGCTTGCTGATATCGATAAAGAAACGGTAGACACTCAGTTAAACTTCGACGACTCTTTAAATGAGCCTGTCGTGATGCCAACCCGAATCCCAAACTTATTGGTTAATGGAGCCAGTGGTATTGCGGTGGGGATGGCGACAAATATGGCACCTCATAATTTATCGGAAGTAATTGATGGTACAGTAGCCTATATCGATAACCATGATATTGAGATTGATGAGTTAATGCAACACATCAAAGCACCGGATTTTCCAACAGGAGGTATTATATATGGTTACGATGGCGTTCGTGAAGCTTTTAAGACCGGAAGAGGACGTGTTGTTATGCGTGCCAAAAGCTCTTTAGAAGAGGTAAACGGCAAAGAGTGTATTATAGTTACTGAAATTCCATATCAGGTTAATAAAGCTGATATGATTAAAAAGACGGCAGACCTTATTAACGATAAAAAGATCGAAGGGATTAGTCTTATTAGGGATGAATCAGACCGTCATGGTATGCGTATCGTTTATCAATTAAAGCGTGATGCTATCCCAAATATCGTTTTAAATACCTTGTTTAAGCATACGGCATTACAATCTTCTTTTAGTGTAAATAATATTGCACTGGTAAAAGGAAGACCTGAAATGCTGAATCTTAAAGATATTATCTATCACTTTGTTGAGCACAGGCATGAAGTAGTTGTTCGTCGAACAGAATTCGAATTAAAGAAAGCTGAGGACCGAGCGCACATCCTGGAAGGATTAATCATTGCATCAGATAATATTGATGAAGTAATCGCGCTTATCCGTTCTTCCAATAATGCTGAAGAAGCCCGACAAAAGTTAATCGATAGATTTGAACTATCCGAACTACAGGCTAGAGCTATCGTAGAAATGCGATTACGACAACTTACAGGACTGGAGCAGGATAAATTAAGAGCTGAATACGACGAAATAATAGAGACCATTAAGGACCTTAAAGACATTTTGGCACGTAAAGAGCGTAGAATGCAGGTGATTAAGGACGAATTGCTCGAAGTAAAAGAAAAGTACGGTGACGGTAGACGTTCTACCATCGAATATGCAGGAGGCGATCTTAGTATCGAAGATATGATTCCTGATGAGAGAGTAATTATCACTATTTCTCATGCGGGATACATTAAAAGAACCTCACTAAACGAATACAAAAGACAAAATAGAGGGGGAGTAGGACAAAAAGGATCAAATACCCGAAATGAAGATTTCCTTGAATATTTATTCTCTGGTACCAATCACCAGTATATGCTATTCTTCACTCAAAAAGGAAAATGTTTCTGGATGAGGGTTTACGAAATTCCTGAAGGTAGCAAATCATCTAAAGGAAGAGCGATCCAAAACCTTATTAATATAGAGCAAGACGACCGGGTTAAAGCCTTTATATGCACACAAGACCTCAAAGATGAGGAATATGTCAACAATCACTTTGTGATCATGGCCACTAAGAAAGGTCAGGTTAAAAAAACTTCGTTAGAACAATATTCCCGTCCAAGAACTAATGGTATTAATGCAATTACTATTAAAGAAGACGACGAATTACTGGAAGCGAAACTTACTACCGGTGACAGTCAGGTAATGTTAGCCGTAAAAAGTGGTAAAGCCATTCGTTTTGAAGAAGGTAAGACAAGACCTATGGGTAGAAATGCTTCAGGGGTTCGTGGTATTACTTTAGCAGATGATAATGACGAAGTAGTAGGAATGATTTCTGTAGACGATATGGAGTCTAATATTCTGGTAGTTTCTGAAAATGGTTACGGAAAACGCTCTAGTTTAGAGGATTACCGTATTACTAACCGGGGTGGTAAAGGAGTAAAAACGATTTCTATTACCGAGAAAACAGGGAACCTTGTAGCGATTAAAAACGTGACAGATGATGATGATTTAATGATTATCAATAAATCCGGTATTGCTATACGACTAGAAGTAAGTGACCTGCGGGTAATGGGAAGAGCCACACAGGGGGTACGATTAATTAATTTGAAGGGAAAAGATTCTATCGCCGCGGTGGCCAAAGTGTTGCATGAGGAAGACGAGATAGAAGTAGAGGATATTGAAGATGTAGAAAACCCTGATAATGCAGGAGAAGCCTTAGATGGCACAGATATTGTTCAAGATGACTCAGAAGAATAAACTAAATTAATAAACCAAAACAATGAAAAAGAATATTTTGACATTGTCGCTATTGTCTTTCATAGGTCTCTCGGCAATAGCACAAAAAGATGAAATTAAAAATGCTGAAGATCTTATCGAGGATGGTAATTTCGCTCAGGCCAAAACAGAATTGGCGACTGCTGAAGGAAAACTTTCTGAAGCTAATGACAAATGGACTGAAAAATTTTACCTGTACAAAGCAAAGGCTTATTTAGGAGATGGTAAATCAACCTCTGTTGATGACTTTAAAACTGCCGGAGAAGCCTATAAAAAGGCTGTAGAGATGGGAAGCGAAGAAGCTCAGGAAGGATTAGCAGGTCTTAGAAATCAGTTGGTTCAAAGTGCTATCGATGATCAAAATACCGAAAATTATACGAGTGCAGCAGACAAACTGGTAGCGAGTTATGAGTTAAATAAACAAGATACAATCTATCTTTATTATGCCGCCGCAAACTCTTTAAACGCTCAGGATTATAACGCTGCGTTAAAGTATTATGAGCAATTGAAGGATCTAAACTACGATGGATCTTCAATTAGTTATACAGCGGTAAACAGTGAATCTGGAGAAACTGAATCTTTTGGTTCTAAAGAACAAAGAGATATGATGGCAAAGTCTGATCAGTACACTGATCCAAAAGATGAAAAGCAGCCGTCTAAAAGAGGGGAGATTGCTAAGAATATTGCTTTAATACATATCCAGGAAGGTAATAATGATAAAGCCATTTCGGCAATGGACGATGCTAAAGCCAATAATCCAGATGATTTAGGTCTTTTACAGGCAGAAGCCAATATGTATTATCAAATGGGAGACAAAGCAAAATATAACGAGCTTATGAACGAGCTTGTTAAGAAGAACCCTAATGATGCAAACCTTTATTATAATTTAGGGGTGAGTACGGCAGAGCTTGGAAATCAGGAAAAAGCAGTTGAATATTATAAAAAAGCATTGGAAATTGATCCTGATATGGATAATGCCCGTATGAATATTGCTGCCGTTATCTTGAGTAAAGAACGTGAAATCATCGATGAGATGAACGGACTTGGGATGAGTAAAAAAGATAACGAGCGTTACGAAGAATTATCGGAAGAACGTAAAGAGATTTATAGAGAAGCCATTCCTTATTTAGAGGCAATCGTAAAGAAAAATCCTGACAATAAGGATGCTGTTAAAACGGCGATGAATATTTACACACAGATTGGTGAGAACGAAAAAGCTGCTGAAATGAAAGCATTGCTTGAGTAATCACGAAATAGAGATAACAATCAAAAAAGCCCCAATTTTGGGGCTTTTTTGATTTTACAAATATTCGATAGCATTATAATAATTTAAATGATCTTTTTAATAACTCTTAATTTATGGGTGTGCCTGCGTAATTCTGTATTAAATATCCCCGAATGATCGATTCTATCTATTCTAACTTTTTCATCAACATGAATGATATAATTATCCTGCATCATAATACCAACATGGTTAATTATGCCTTCATTATCGTCAAAAAAAGCTAAATCACCGGCTTCACTTTCTTCTATAAAGCTTAAGGCTTCCCCCTGTTTTGCCTGTTCGGCGGCATTTCTTTTCAGTCTATACCCATTTAATTTATAGACCATCTGGGTAAAACCACTGCAGTCGATACCTAAAGGAGACCTGCCACCCCATAAATGCGGACTATTCTGATAAAATAAAGCAGATTGAATGATATGTGCTTTTGGCAGTACACCGCTTACGCTATGACCATCGAATTTATGATTTAAATAAGCATTTGCATTTAAAGATGCCCCCATGGGAACAGGGGTGAGTTGCTGATTTGTATCAATGATAAATTCAATTAAATCAGCCGATAATTCTGGAGCCTGAGTGTCCAAATCTTCATAAACAATCTCTTCTATCTTTTTGATTTGTTTATTCTGAACCCAGGCTTCAAAAGCATCAAAAGCAACACGAATTTTACTCCATTTTGCACGTTCTTCAAGTATTTTAAAGTGTTCTCCATAAAGAAGTTGTGAAATCATTTCGCTTTCATTAGATGGGGCAAAGCGAAGTGGCACAATGCTTAGAGGGCAAATACCGTATTGCATCAAAGACGTATATTTCTAATTTAAGGATTAATTTCTTTCAATTACCATGGCAGATGCACCGCCTCCGCCATTGCAAATGGCAGCGGCGCCCAATTTAGCATTGTTTTGTTTAAGAACATTAATTAAAGTAATTAAAATTCTAACACCACTACATCCAAGAGGATGTCCTAAAGAAACAGCACCACCGTTAACATTGGTTTTTTCATCAGACAATCCCAATATTTTCATATTCGCCAGTCCAACTACAGAGAATGCTTCATTAAATTCAAAGTAATCTATTTCATCTTGCGATACTCCAGCCTTTGCTAAAGCTTTTGGTAATGCTTTTGCAGGTGCGGTGGTAAACCATTTTGGTTCTTGTGCAGCGTCCGCAAAACCCTTAATAGTGCAAAGAATTTCCAATCCCAATTCCTGTGCTTTTGCTTTACTCATTAAAACTACGGCTCCCGCACCATCATTAATAGTAGAGGCATTAGCTGCGGTTACGGTTCCATCTTTGGAAAAAGCAGGTCGTAGGCTTCTGATTTTGTCCATACGTACATTTTTGTACTCTTCATCCTCCTTAAAAATAACCGGCTCACCTCTTCGTTGTGGTACTTCAACGGGAACGACTTCTTCGTTAAATTTCCCGGCAGCCCAGGCTGCAGCGGAACGTTCATATGACTTTATCGCAAAGTTATCCTGATCTTCTCTTGAAAACTCATACTCATTAGCACAAAGATCCGCACAAACTCCCATCGCATTTTTATCGTATGCATCTACAAGGCCATCTTTTTGCATTCCGTCTTCCATATTTGCAGGTCCAAATTTTTGTCCTTTACGAAGATGAAGATAGTGCGGAATCATACTCATATTTTCCATTCCTCCAGCCACAATGATACTCGCATCTCCCAGCATGATAGATTGGGCTGCCTGCATCACAGACTTCATTCCGCTAGCACAAACTTTATTAATGGTCGTACAGGGCACACTGCTTGGTATTCCTGCTCCTAAAGCGGCCTGTCTGGCTGGAGCCTGGCCATTGCCTGCCTGCACCACATTCCCCATGAGTACTTCCTCTACTAATTCAGGTTTTAGGTTTATTCGATCTAAGGCCCCTTTTATGGCAATAGATCCCAATTTCGTGGCTGGTATATCTGATAAGCTGCCTAAAAAACTTCCTATTGGTGTTCTTGCAGCGCTTACAATTACTACTTCATTATTCATAATTATGTAATTTAGCTATTCCTGTTTTGCGAATTTAGTGATTTTATAAGGAACTTGGCAAGACCTATTTAATGACCACTATTTTTTAGTACATTTGACGAATACTTCGACTTATATGGTGGATTTCGTAAACAAGCTATACAAAAATCAGGCGCTTTTTTACAAAGTTTTCTTATTCATACTAACGGCAGTTTTAATTGTTTATTTACTGCCCAAAGGAGGGAAATTCAAATATGAAATTCCAAAGGGAAAACCATGGCAGCATGAGAGTTTATATGCCCCATTCGATTTTGCGATTTTAAAATCTGATGAGGAGCTAAAGCTGGAACGCGAAGAAATTGCCGCTCATAATATTCCTTATTATGAATATGATCAGGAAATAGCTGATCGTGTAAAAAACCGTGCGTTAGAGGAAATTAATGAAGTTTTTAGCGATAGTATCCTGGGGAATTACCGGGGGCTTATTACCAATTTTGTTACTTCCAGACTCGACGAAATTTATCGCTATGGCTTAGCTCAGGAAAACGACCGCATGGAACCTGGGGATCTTATCTACCTTAGAAAAGGAAATGAAGCTTTTGAGATTCCTTATAAAAATGTTTTTAAACAAGGGGAGATTAGAGATTATATTAACCAGAAAATCTACGATGCTAATCTGGATAGGTTTAGCAATGAGCTGTTGGAAATATTCTTTAACAGTATCTCACCAAATATGTTTTACGATAATGAGTTTACCGAGCGTGTACTGCAAAGTAAGCTCGATAATATATCTTACACTCGTGGGAATATAGAACAGGGCAGCAGGGTAATTGCCAAAGGTGAAGTTGTAGAAGGAAATAAGTATGATATCTTACGTTCTTTAAAGGCTGAATATGAATCTCAGGTATGGAGTAAATCGAACTATAGCTGGATTATTGTAGGCTATAGTGCACTGGTAGCTATGGCTTTATTAATGCTGTTGCTTTTTATTCAGAAATACAGACCGGCGATTTTCGAAAATAACGTGAAGGTTACATTTATATTCTTTAACATTATCTTTATGGTGATGTTAACCACCTTAGTGGTGAATTTTGATGTGAATTATGTATATGTGGTGCCTTTATGTATTCTTCCGCTTAGTTTAAAAGCATTTTTTGATGCGCGTTTAGGAATGTTTACGCATGTGATCACCGTATTGCTTTTAGGTTTTATAGTACCTAATAGCTATGAATATATGTTTCTCCAAATCATTGCGGGTATTGTCACGATTTTAACGATATCTGAATTATATAAAAGAGCAAATCTATTTATTTCTGTAGGGCAGATTACGCTGGTTTATATTATTTCGTATTTTGCTTTTACCATTATTCAGGAAGGAACTATCGACGATATAAAATCCGAAGTTTTCTTGACGTTTTTATTAGGTGGCCTCGCCACGTTGTTTGTTCAGCCGCTTATCTATATTTATGAGAAAATTTTCGGAATGGTTTCAGATATGTCACTTTTAGAACTTTCTGATACTAACAGCTCTTTACTAAAAGAACTGTCAGAAAAAGCACCGGGAACTTTTCACCACTCCTTAAACGTAGCTAATCTTGCTGAAGCTGCAGCTAACGAAATTAATGCAAATGCCATGTTGGTTAGGGTAGGCGCGTTATATCATGACATCGGGAAAATGGAAAATCCAACGTATTTTACCGAAAATCAGGTTTCATCGGTTAATTCTCACGATGATCTTGCCCCAAAGGAAAGTGCTGAAATTATCATTGATCATGTGATTCGAGGAATAGAAATTGCCCGTAAAAATAATTTGCCAGACCGGGTGATCGATTTTATTCGTACACACCATGGGACAAGTACAGTCTATTATTTCTATATGAAGGCTAAGGAGGACGATGATGATGTAGATCCAGATGATTATAAATATCCCGGACCTATTCCTTTTAGTAAAGAAACAGCTATCCTAATGATGTGTGATAGTGTAGAAGCGGCAAGTAAAAGTTTAAAAGAGCCTACTTCCATACTCATTGATGGTTTTGTTGAGAAAATTATCAATAAACAGATGGAAGAAGGCCAGTTTTTAAATGCAAATATTACATTCAAAGAAATCCAGATGATAAAGAAAATTCTTAAGCGTAAACTGAAGAATATTTATCACTTAAGAATTGAATACCCGGAGTAAATTTTATTCTATTCCGGTAATTTTATGTTCCTCGTCGTTAAATGTAAAGGTGTCTCCTGTTGTTTTTCCTTCTAGTGCTTTATAAATTGGAGCCTTTGTGGAAATTGCAAAGATTTTGCTTCCATTTTCCATACTTATTTCTCCAAGTGCTATAGAAACGAAGTAGTAATTCTTATTGGTTTCTACTACACTACCAAAACCAATTCTTTCATTTTTATAGTCAGGGTCTATTTTACTAAGATCTTCTTTTTGCTCTTGCGCTTCACTTAAATAGCCTGCGTTTTTTTCAAAATCACTTAGCATTTCCCCTTTGTTGTCTTCATCGTAATCGGTCTTAATATCATTGTTTTCCATGGATTCTTTAATTTCATCCATTCGAGTTTGATATTGATCGATTTTATCGTTAATCGCATCTATACATTTTAGAAATAACTCTTTCTTATTCGTTTTCATATTTGTTTTTTTAGTTATTACCTAAAAATAAGTATCTGTTTTTCCCTTTAATAAGAATTAGTAAAAGTTTAGTATGCAATTATGTTTGTATTGACATTGTATAAGCTTAAATACTTATAATTATTATTTATAAGCTTTAAGACTTATTTTTTACAAAAATTAGATATTTGACTTATATTTTTTATATTTGGAATATGATCGCAGTATTAACCGCCGACTTAATTGATTCTTCAACCTATAAGCCTAAATTTTTAGAGCAGGTTATCGAAACGCTACAATTGCAGTTTGATTACTTTGAAGAAAAATTAGAGGAAAAGAAAAGCAATTTCAGTATTTATCGGGGTGATAGCCTTCAGGGAATTATTAATAGGCCTGAAAAATCACTGTTATGCTCTTTTTTATTGAAAACAGCCCTAAATAAACTTGAATCGAACCAGAAGTCGAATATTATTAAAGCCGATTTGAAACTAGCGATAGGAATTGGTAGTTTTGATTTAAAACGGGAGGAAATTTCCGAAAGTAATGGGGAAGCTTTTCAATTTTCGGGCAGGACTTTAGATAAAATGAAAGCGGGTTCTAGAAAAATGATGTTAAAAACACCAAATATGGATATCAATGCCGAATTTGATGCCAGTTTAGCCCTTTTCGATTTTATTACAGATCGTTGGAGTACCGCCTCAGCCGAAGTGATTTACTATCTGCTTCAGGGCTTCAAAGAAAAAGAAATAGCACAGATTGTAGGGATAAGTCAAAGTGCTGTAAATCAGCGAAAAAAAACAGCAGGATGGGATCCCATTTCAGGATTATTAAAGCGTTTTGATGAAAAAATTTCAGCAACTTTTAAAGGAAATCTATGATATTTCTACAACTTTTTTTAGCGCATGTTCTTACTGATTTTGTTTTTCAAACCTCAAAATGGGTAAAACAGAAGCAAAAGAAAAAATCGAAATCTATTTTCCTTTATCTTCATGCTTTTTTAGCAGGGTTTTTATCGTATTTACTTTTAAGGGATTGGGATCAAATTCTTGTTCCTGTTTTTATTAGCATTACCCACTTTGTTATTGATCTTTGGAAACTGAACCAAAAAAAAGACAATCTTAAATATTTTTTATTGGATCAATTACTACATGTTTTAGTAATTATCATCGCCTGCTTATACCTTAGTTCTAGTTTCGAACAAATTGGCCCCAGACTTATTCAGTTATTGGATTCTTATTCATTTTTATCCATACTAATAGCTTACTTACTGATTATTTTTCCGGTTGGATTTATTATAGGAAAAGCCACTGAGAAATGGCATGATGAGATTTTAAAAAATACAAAAGAACCCCTGAGCTTAAAAGCAGCAGGACGCTATATAGGTATTTTTGAACGTATTTTAGTACTAACTTTTATCTTAACCGATAACTTCTCGGCAATAGGATTTTTAATCGCGGCCAAGTCAATATTACGCTTTGCCGATAAAAACGAAGCAAGTGCCCGTAAACAAACAGAATATGTGCTTATCGGGACACTTATGAGTTTCTCAATCACGATAATTATAGGACTAGTAGTACGCCATATCGCGTTCTAAAAGTTGTATATTATCTTGTATTCTCTGCTTTACCAAATTCATCATTCGTTTATTTAAGGCAGAAGAATTTTCAATATATGTACGGTATTCTTCAATGGTAAACTGGCCTATAATCATTCCTTTTAAACTATTACGGAATTTAATATCACGCTGAATAGTATTTTCAATATAACTAATGCGCTTCTGAAGGCCAAGCTCATAAAACGCATTTTTGTGCTTGGTAATGTAGTTCCTGAATGCTTCTACTAATAAATCATTTTGAAGTTTAACAATGGGCCTAAGCGTTCCGTTTTGGAACTTTTCTTCTGAACTCATGTTCTCTGAAATCTTTGCTGATGGGATTTCTGGCCTTAATTGGAGTAATTGGTAATCACGTGGATTCATAATAAAGGCGTTTGTTCTAAATTAACAATAAATAGGACGCTTTATAATATCAATAAAATTAATTGTAAACCGGTTATAAACAATTAACAAATTTTTTGCCATTCTGCTATGTTCAACGTTTCGATGATTTAAGTTTTTAGTTTATATGAAAAGATTTTTAAAAAGTGATAAAGTCAGTTAAAATCCTCTTAATCGTTCTATTCACCATTTGCTTCTTATTACCTTTAATAAGAACAAAAAAATGATGTTATGATCACTTCAAAAAATCCTTATACAGGAGAAGTCATAGAAGAATTTAAAGAATACACTAAAGAGGAAATAAATAATGCTATAAAGAAGGCAGATGATCGCTATAAAACCTGGCGAAAAGTAAGTTTTTCAGAAAAAAGTAAACTTTTGAAAAATGCAGCAAAAGAATTACGCGATAATAAACAATCCTATGCTGAAGATATCACTAAGGAGATGGGAAAACCTATAGCTCAGGCTTTAGCCGAAATAGAAAAATGTGCATGGGTTTGTGAATATTATGCTGAAAACGCTGAAAATCATCTTGCAAAGGAAATCATCGAAACCGATGCTCAAAAAAGTTATGTAAGTTACGAACCCATAGGTATTGTTTTAGCTATTATGCCATGGAATTATCCTTTCTGGCAGGTATTTAGATTTGCCGCTCCTGCACTTATGGCCGGGAATATAGGCTTATTAAAACATGCCAGTAATGTGATGCGTTCGGCAAATAATATCCAAAAGGTGTTTGAAAGAGCTGGTTTTCCCGATGGTTGTTTTCAAAATTTGGTGATATCCAGTAGTAAAATAGAGGATATTCTAAAAGATAAACGCGTTAAAGCTGTAACCTTAACCGGAAGTAAACCGGCTGGAAGCGCCGTTGCCGCAACTGCAGGAAGTGAAATTAAAAAATCTGTTTTAGAACTTGGGGGGAGTAATGCACTGGTGGTATTTAAAGATGCTAATATTGCAGAAGCCGTTAAAACATGTGTACAGGCAAGATTTCAAAATACTGGTCAAAGCTGTATTGCCGGAAAACGCCTGTTACTTCATGAAAGTATAGAAGATGAATTTATGGAGGAATTTGTGAAGCAGGTACGAGAGTTAAAAAGTGGGGATACTATGGATGAAGATACCTTTATAGGAACACTCGCCCGTGAAGATCTTGCTGAAGATCTGGAAAAACAAATTCAGGATTCTGTAAAACAGGGGGCAAAAATAGTGCTGGGAGGAAAAAGAGATAAAGCTTATTATGAGCCAACCATTATTACAAACGTCAAAAAAGGAATGCCTGTTTTCGACCAGGAAACTTTTGGGCCGGCCATGGCGGTAAGTACTTTTAAAGAAGATCAGGAAGCAATAGATCTGGTAAATTATTCTGACTTTGGCTTGGGAGTTTCTATTTTTACCGAAGATTTTACATTTGCAGAGAAGATCGTACCGGCCTTTGAGGATGGAGCTGTATTTGTAAACGAGCTGGTGAAAAGTGATCCCAGGTTACCTTTTGGGGGTACCAAGATCTCTGGATATGGCAGAGAACTTTCTTCGCATGGTATTCAGGAATTTGTAAATAGAAAGACCGTATATTTTAATAAATATTAATTTAAAAACACATCCATGAAATTTGGAAAGGTTGACGATCCGGGGAGCGTAGATTTTACGCTTCCTCCGGATCACCCTCAAACAAAAGAGGTATTAAACAGGTATGAAGAGGGCAAATTTGAAAATGTAAGAATTGGTTGTGCTAAATGGAACAGGCAGGATCTTAAAAATTTTTACCCAAGAGGAACGAAAGATGAACTCTCGTACTATGCGACACAGTTTAATGCGATTGAATTAAATGCTTCTTTTTACCGAATTTTTCCGGATGCTCAATTTGAGACCTGGTATGGCAAAGCTGCTGAAGATTTTCAGTTTTCTCCTAAAATTCCAAGGATTATTAGCCATATCAAACGTCTAAATGATACTGAAAGACTGGTAGACGATGTGGTTGCGAATATGCTTCCTTTAAAAGAAAAGTTGGGCTGCTGTTTTTTACAAATGCCAGATAATTTTATGCCCAAATGGATGGAACGATTGGAACCATTTTTTAAGCACTGGCCAAAAGAAATCCCTCTGGCGGTAGAGTTGCGTCATACCGATTGGTATAATGATCAACATATAGCGGATCAATTAAACGATTTATTACTAAAATATAATTTAGCGAGCGTCATTGTAGATGCTGCCGGAAGAAGAGATTTGCTTCATATGCGTTTAACTAATGCTACAGCATTTATACGCTATAATGGAGCAAACCACCCATCAGATTATACGCGATTAGATGATTGGCTGGAAAGAATAGGAGAGTGGTACGAGCAAGGATTAAAGCAACTATACTTTTATGTGCACCAAAATCTGGAGGAGGCTTCGCCGTTACTTTCCGCTTATTTTATTGAAAAGTTCAATAAAAAATTTGGGACAGATATCGTGATCCCACAAACATTAGCTTCAAAAAAATAACGAGATGAGAGCAGAGATAGCAGTAACCGTAGATAATGTAATATTATGCAAAATAGAGGATAAATTTAAGATTGTTTTGGTAAAACGTAAAAATGATCCTTTTAAAGATTTATGGGCTTTACCTGGTGGATTTGTAGAGCAGGACGAGGAACTGGCCGAGGCTGCGAAAAGAGAATTACAGGAAGAAACCGGTTTAATTGTTGAAAAAAATGAACAAATAGGCACTTTTGGAAAACCGGGAAGGGATCCAAGAGGACGAACCATTTCCATAGTTTACCTTAGTTTGATTCATGGTGAGGAGCAACTCCATGCCGATGATGATGCTGCCGAAGCGGAATGGTTTGAAATTGATAATCTGCCAGAATTAGCTTTTGATCATGCTGAAATTGTAAAAATTGCTTATCAATATTTATAATGTCATAAAAGCCAGTTGTAACTATATACTAATTCTATATTATCATTATATTTCAGAATTGAGGATTACCCGATAATAGCTCATTTCTTTTTAACTTTAAAACAAAAAATGAATTTTCATACAAGAAAATGGATTAAACCACAGGATTTAAACCCAAATCAAACCCTTTTTGGCGGTCGTTTATTAGAATGGATTGACGAAGAATGTGCACTTTATAGTATCATTCAATTAGAAAATCCTAAAACGGTTACTAAGTATATGAGTGAGATCGATTTTAGAAGCTCGGCCAGAGAGGGAGATATTATAGAGATAGGTATCGAGGTCGTAAAGTTTGGATCAGCATCTTTAACGCTAAAATGTGAAGTGAGAAATAAGATGACCAGGGAAACCATTATTATGGTAGATAAAATTGTAATGGTCGCACTGGATGAAAACGGAAAACCAAAACCTCACGGAAAAACAAAAGTAGAATTTGTAAAAGATCGTTTAGCCGATAAATAAAGTTAATTCTTATGGAGTGTGTCTTTTGCCAGTCGTACGGGAAATTCTTTTTCGTCTCCATAAAGTTTGATTTCCTGTATATCGGCAGGCATATAAAAACCATGAGCTTCTAAAGCTTCTTTAATGGTTCTTACCACGTTTCCTTTAGTGATAAGCGCCATTTTTCTAAAATCGGTGGTATCTACCCAAAAGAAAACTTTTAAGTTCACTGTACTGGTTGCTAGTTCGTCTTCTATTACAAAATTTTCGTGCAAATCATCCGCTATTACAGTGGGCTCCTTTGCAAGCGTTTCCATAACCACTTTTTTGGCGGCATCAATATTATCTTCATAGGCGATACCAATTATAAAATCCCAGCGAAAGAATCCGTCTTCCGTATAATTGGTGACGGGTTTTCTAAGAACGTCGCTATTCGGAATATATACATCTTTACCGTCAAAAGTTTTTAATTTGGTATACCTGAATTCTAAAGCCTTTATTTTTCCAAAATTACCACCGATTTCTACAGTATCGTTAATATTAAAAGGTCGGTTAAAAGCTAATATTATACCTGAGATAAAGTTCTCTCCAATATCTTTAAATGCAAATCCCAAAATTAACGCACTTGCCCCTGCGGCAGTAAAAATCCCGGTGGCTATGGCACCAAGACCGGCTGCTTTTAATCCCAGAATAATCGCAACTACAATAATTACGAATTTAATCGCTTTTCCAAGAAAACGGCTCATCAATGGATCATGAGTTCGCTTTGCAATTTTTTTGGTTAGGAAATTACCTATAGCAGAACCTATTAAAACACCCAGAATAATCAATAAAAGTCCGAATCCTATACCTGGCAATTGTTCTATGAAATTGTTATAATAGGTATTTGTTGCCTCGGTGATATCCTCTATCTGATTTGGTTCTTGAAAAATCATTTATTCTTTATTTTTTTCAGCTTTTTCTTTAGCTTTTTCCTGGTCTTCTTCCTTTTCAGCCTTAATTTGCTTTCTGGCATTTTTTAGCTGATTTTCAGTGGGTGGTTCAGGTATTTGTTCCTGTGCTCTTTCAGGTTCGTAAGTGATTTCGGCAAATGCGGGAAAATGGTCAGAGCCAATATCATGTCCAACTTCAATACGCTTAACTCTAAATTCTTCGGTAGTAAAAACATGGTCTAAAGGCCAACGCATAATAATATTATTAGCGCTAAAAGTATTAAAAAAGCCCCTGCCAATACGTAAATCCAGTAAGCCGCCAACTTTTCTAAAAATCCTGGTCGTTTGGGACCAGGCCACATCGTTAAAATCTCCCATAACAATCACCGGATATTTGGCATCATAAGTTCTAAGTGCGATTTTCATCATTTCAGCATCGCGATCTGAGGAACTTGGATTATGCTGGGGCATAGGCGGAGTTGGATGTATACTATAAAATTGTAAGGTGTCTCCTTCAAAAAGCAATTTGGTATCTATGGACGGAATACTGTCTTCTACCATAAAATGGACTTTAGGATCTATAAGTTTAAATTTGGAATAAAATAATTTTCCGTACGTATTATCTAAAGGTACCTCTTTCTTATAAGGATATATTTTAGAAAGATAGGGTGAAATATCTTTAACCCACTTTAAATTAGCTTCGTCCAGAATCAAAAGATCGGGGTCTAAACGATCTACTTCTTTTAATATGGATTGGTGATCCTTATTTTTTTGTAGAACATTCGCCGTGAGCAATTTGATACTTTTCTTATGGTTACCACTATCTCCAATTTCGGTTGGGCTAAACGGAGTATACGGATAAATTTTACCCATCTGTACCACGATGCATACTATAAGGACAACGACAAATACATAATCTTCTATCCATCGAAAATTAAATTTGATAAAATAGAGCAATAAAGCTACAATTGTTAGTACTGTTAATTGTACGTGTGGAAAATCAAAAACACGAATCCACCAGTAATCGGCGGCAACAAACGGAAAAATAGTTAGAACGATGGTAAAAATACCAAAGATCTGAAAAATGCGGCGTAGTTTCATATCCAGCAATTTATACTAAAAAGCTAAGCCGCTATGTTTAAGTTAGGTTAATTCTCTTGTTGGAAACCGTATAATTTTGTGATATCATCTCCAGAAGGTGATTCAAATAACTGCAATCCAAAATAAGGGATGGCGGCGATCACATGGTCAAAAATATCTGCAGTGATATACTCAAAATTTTCCCATCTTTTATCACGGCTAAAACACAGAATTTCTATTGGAATTCCTTTATCAGTAGGGGCCTGATGTCTTACGATGATATAAAGTTCTTTATGAATAGCGGAATGCTCATTTAAATAAGAATCAACATATTTTCTAAAAATCCCTAAGTTGGTTTGATTTCTTCCGTTTAGCGGCAGCGATTTATCAATATTATTTTCGGTGTTAAATTTATCGATCTCCTCCTGTCTTGAAGTTATATATTTTTTGATGAGAGCTACCTTTTTGAGTTCTTCCAAATTTTCAGAAGTCATAAATTTTACGGAATTCTGCTTAATATAAACCGCTCTTTTTATTCTACGACCGGGAGATTCCTGCATTCCACGCCAGTTCTGGAAAGATTCTGAAATTAAGCTATAGGTAGGAATCGTTGTAAAAGTGTTATCCCAGTTTTGAACTCTTACGGTGGCAAGACTTATTTCGGTCACATTACCGTCTGCCCCATACTTATCAAAAGTAATCCAATCACCAATTCTAACAATATCGTTAACGGCAACCTGAATTGAGGCGACAAATCCAAGAATGGTATCTTTAAATACTAAAATTAAAACTGCCGAAGCCGCACCTAAAGAAATAATGAAACTGCGAACAGATTCTCCGGTAATTTCAGCAAAAATAAACATGAGCCCAATGACCCAAACCAAAATCATGACTACCTGAATATAGCTATCTACCGGTTTATCATTAAATTGACGTAAGGTTTTTAGGTAGTGCTTGGATGTTCTTAGTATACTTCTACATATCCAGACAACCAGGATAATTACATAAAGATCGAAGAGTTTATCGAAAATAGCTAGTATTGCCGAATAATCCACGAAAATGATAGGCATCAGATAATAAAGCGCCATTAAAGGTAAGATCTGACCTACATACCGCGGAAAGTTACTTTGAATCAAAAAATCATCAAAAGTTGTTTTTGTTTTATCTGTAAAAGTCTTAAATGTTTGTATTACAAAACGCTTAATAAGATAATTAATTCCAAGAATAATTAGGATTAATACAAGAATATTAAGCAATAGATTGGCGTAATGAGCAATATTATAATTAACACCATTTTTCAGTAAAAAATCTTCAAGCAAACAGGATAGTTGCTTTATATCTTCATTTAATTGAATCATTATAAATATTTTCTTTCAGCATAAAATGGTCCCAAGGGTAAAACTGAACACAGTACTACAATAAAAAGCTGCTTTAGTTTCCAATTTAAAATTTCATATAAATAATAGGCGCCCAGGATATATAGAATAAATAATACCCCATGTGCCATTCCTACCATACGCACCATTTCTGGCATTTCCCAAATATATTTGAGCGGCATGGCAACCAGTAATAAGACTAAAAATGATATGGCCTCTAAGGTGCTAATGATCTTAAATAAACGAATAACTTTATCTTTATCCATGTCAAAAGTTTTGACTACAAATATAAGTCTTTGTAAATGAATTTTGTTTAAGATCATCGATAATTGCCCTGTATTATATTACAATTAAGATGCCCAAGTAGCTTCATTATTTCCTATAGTTTCATTAAATTGCAGGTTAATCAACCATAAATTATGAGTGGAAAAATATTAGTGACCGGAGGCCTTGGTTTTATTGGTTCACATACCGTGGTCGCACTTCAACAAAAAGGTTATGATGTTGTCATTATAGACAATTTGTCTAACTCTTCTATCGACGTATTAGCCGGAATAACCAGGATTACGGAAAAAACTCCTGAATTTGAAAAACTTGATCTTAGAGAGAAAAGTGCTGTAAAGGATTTTTTTGAAAAATATACTGATATTGAAGGCGTGATTCATTTTGCAGCTTCTAAAGCAGTAGGTGAGAGTGTGCAAAACCCGTTATTATATTACGAAAACAATCTTGCCTCATTAATCTATCTACTTCAGGAATTAAGTAAAAAAGACAAAGCGAATTTTATTTTTAGCAGCTCCTGCACAGTGTATGGCCAAGCTGATGAGTTACCGATAAAAGAAGAATCTCCTGTAAAGAAAGCAGAATCTCCCTACGGAAATACCAAACAAATAGGTGAAGAAATTATTATAGATAGCTGCAAAGTTGCTGAGGGATTAAAAGCAATTTCTCTGCGATATTTTAACCCTATTGGAGCGCATTATTCGGCTGAAATAGGAGAGCTACCTCTCGGAACTCCTCAAAATCTAGTTCCGTTTATCACACAAACGGCCATTGGCAAACGCAATGAGTTATCCATTTTTGGAGATGATTATCCAACTGAAGATGGTACCTGTATTAGAGATTATATTCATGTAATGGATTTAGCAGAAGCTCATGTAGCTGCGTTAACCAGACTTTTGGAAAATGAAGAAGCGCCAAAATACGAGGTCTTTAACCTGGGAACGGGAAAAGGCAGTTCGGTTTTAGAAGTAGTCCATTCTTTTGAAAACGCTACAGATGAAAAATTGAATTACAAAATAGCGCCGCGTAGGGAAGGAGACGTAATAGCCGCTTATGCCGATACTACTAAAGCTAATAAAATTTTAGGCTGGAAAGCCAATACCGATCTTGATACCGCTTTAGCAAGTGCATGGAAATGGGAGAAGAGAGTTAAAGAAAAAGAAGATCTAGATTAATGAGAATCTTTTATATATAAAAAAACCGGCTTTAAGCCACTAGTGGTCGGAAGAAATTCCGGCCACTTTAAGTTTTAAATAATTTGTTGGGATCTCCTCCGGAAAAGGTCACTATCATTGCAATAATTAAATTCCTTAGTTCCACTTTAAATCTTGTGTTGGCTGTTTTATAAGCGATATTGTTTGGTTTTTTATAGATAAGGATAAGCATGGAGACAATCAATGTCATGTAAATCATTACTTCGATACCATTTTTATTCATGGAAACCAAATGGCTTACATGGACTTCTTGCTTAATGAACCGGAAAACACTTCAATATCCCATCTTCTCCTGTAAAACCGTGTTATTTCTTGGGCAGGAAGATCAAATTCATTAGAAATAAACCAAAATTCTTTATTGGGACTGGTTTTATCTTTGATGAT
>NZ_JBSXOK010000083.1:0-124440 GCF_056859415.1 Zunongwangia sp. L-65 | reverse complement strand
AAGAAACAAAAAAGTCTAGGCTTACAAACCTTGAACTAAATTTATCCCTCAATCCTTAAATTTCAGAAACTCGACTACGTCTCAAACAGCCTGAAATTTTACGGAATTTTCGCTTCAAATTTCACGTTCAATTTTTGATAGGCCAGTTTTCATATCGATAATCCAATAATTCAGCATCAGATTAAACATATCCAAATGTTATCAAATTATCCTTCATCTATAGTATTATACTCGATTTTGTCATTTCGAGCGTAGTGAAACGGAGTCGAGAAATCTAATAATAGCCTGAGATTTCTCCATTACGCTGCGCTTCAGTCGAAATGACAGATCATTTCAATTATCTATAGAGAATTCATTCAAAACCGAATTTAGAAACTACTCTTCACTCGCCGCTTTCACTGCTTCCAGCTTCTCCTTGGTAAATGCCCCTCCATCAAAAAAAGACACTCCTTTAGCGCCGTTTGCTTTTGCCTGATTTATCGCTTCCGTAAGATCTTCAGGAGTCATTTCAGGAATATAAATTCCGGTGTGTAATTCAGTATTCTTGGATTCTAAATCCTGTACTCCTTGTTTGGTTGCAAATCCAATCCAATCTAATTCTTCATTATAAAAATTGTTATAGATCATTGGTAATACATAATCAATATCCCATTTATCCCAACGCTGGCGCACCATATGATCTGCCATTTCTGGATAAGGGAATACTGCGGCACTAAGCTCTTTATTATTTTCATGAACAATTTTATAAGCATCATTCACAAGATCTCTAATCCTGTTTAATCGAAACTGCTTCCACTCCATATCAATTTGAGGGTCGTCTGTATCCCTAGGATCTTTGTGGTGCATTTCTTTAAACTTTGCAATACAAACATCACAGTAACAAAAATCGTATTCTGGCATTTCTGTAGTCTGCTCTAAATCGTATTTAGGCAATAAACCTATAGGAAGAAAAATATCCGGGAATCGTATATAATCCAAATGTACCGTTTCTACATCCTTAACTTTTGCAAGGCCTTCTACCAGGCTTAAAATATGATTTCTGGACTCTTCTCTGGTTGGACAAAGCCACTGATAATAATCTACGTAAGGACGATGATCAAAACAGGATTCGCCATTACGACTTACCTGGTACCACTCTGGATGTTGTAAGGCTACTTTGTCTCCCGGGCGGTTCACTGCCATAATCCATGCGTGAACTTCTAAACCTTCAGCTTTGGCAAGTGGTGTTAAACGAGAAAGTAATTCAGGATCGGTATCGGTATTAATCAACACGGCATCCAGCCCATTTTCTTTATATTTTTTAAATTCTTCAGTATAGGATTCATCTGTTCGGCTGGCATCTGCAGTAATCCACGTCCAGTATTTAAAATCTGAATCAGCATTAGTTTCGCTTTCAGTTCCTTCGCTAGCTTCGGCAGTATTAGCGTTAGCTTTTTGCATATTATCTAAACACGAAATGGTCGAAAAAGCGACCAATAACGAAAAAAGTAAAAATCTAAATTTCATACGATTAAGGTTTGTCTTGAAATTGCCCGTTTTGGGCAATAATTATTTGGTTAATTGAATAAACGATCCATCTTCTTTAATCAGGTATTTCTTTCCTGAAAAAGGACTTTCAACACTAAGATTATATCCTGAAGAATGGACTTCTATTTTCGGATTTAATTCTTTATTTAAAACAGAAACCGGCAAATCCTGAAGCTTTTCTACGGTATTTGCCCACTTTTGATGTTTTGAGTAATAATCTTTTTGCGCTCTGTATAAAGAATACATCGTCCAACGAATATGTTCGTCTTCCGGAATTTTAAATTCAATATTCTCTGAAGGCTTTTTATCACTAAAAAACACATAGCCCCAATGTTCGGGTTCATGCATATTAATCACACCTTGCGGCGACCAAACCCAGTTATATTCTGGTAGAAACCGGCCATTTTCATCTTTCTTTCTTGAATAATGCCCCTCTTTAAGATCATGATTCCAGTTTACACGAGAAAAATTAACACGCCAAAAATCATTCTGCGGAATTTTCCCATTGGCACTGGCTTCGGTTAAAACATCCCATGGCATAGCAATTTCTACTTCCCAGTATTGGTCTTTATCTGAAGCATCGTTTAAAGTGCCTTGAATATTCACAGCAGATTTAATTCCGTTAATATCCCAGTGATCAATCGCCGGACCGCCCTCACGATAAGCTTCAATAAGCATTAAATCCCAAACAGTATTCAAGGCATTTACCTCAAACTCCATATATTTTTGGGTATCCCCATCAGGATCAATAAAAACTTCGAAGTCGTTATTATAAAAAATTACCGTATCTCTTTGCTTTAAAGTAGCCCATATATGCGGTTCTTCTAATTTGGCGTAGATATAAAAATACTGATCGTCCCAAAGCATTTTTGCATTGGTTTTATACTTCGGGACTTTATCGCCTTCAATATCAATAAAATCAGCAGTCCATTTCGCCTCTTTCCAGCTAGATTCATCGGCTTTACCATCTATAACAATTTCTTCTGAAGTTTTATAAGATACGTAAGAACGCGGTGGCTCTTGTGCCAAAGCATTTAGACAAAAAAGAGATCCGAAAATGGCTAAAATCGATTTCATTTTATAAACTGTTATTTTTTACAAAGTCTACTACTTCGCTAATTTTACCATAAGCAACACCTGTACAGGTATCGGCGGCCCCGTAATACAAAGCTAACCTATCTTCTTCATGAGAATGTAATGCTGCACAAGGAAAAACCACATTTGGTACATCTCCGGTCAATTCATAAAGTTCTGCCGGAGCTAATAAATAAGGCTGCGAACGGTATTTTACTTTATCTGGTTCGTTTTCATCTAAAATGGCGGCACCCACCGAATATCTAAATCCATTACAGGTAGCGATAACACCGTGATAAAACAATAACCAACCTTCATCGGTTAAAATCGGCACCGGGCCGGCGCCGATTTTGGTGCATTGCCATGCACTTTGTTCAAACGGAGCAACTTTCATAACACAACGATGCTCACCCCAGTATTTCATATCCGGGCTATAGCTAATGTAAATATCGCCAAATGGCGTATGCCCATTATCACTTGGGCGACTTAACATGGCATATTTACCATTGATTTTTTTAGGGAATAACACTCCGTTTCGGTTAAAGGGCAAAAAAGCATTTTCACATTGAAAAAATTCTTTAAAATCGAAGGTGTAAGCGATCCCAATTGTAGGGCCGTGATAACCATTACACCAGGTAATCCAGTATCGATCTTCTATAAAAGTTACCCTAGGATCGTATTTATAATCTGAATCGATCATTTGGGTATTCCCAGCCTGCATCTGGATTGGCTCGTGGTTAATATTCCAATTGATCCCATCTTTACTAAAACCGGCAAAAATATTCATTTGCACCGCTTTGTTATCACATCTAAAAACCCCGGCAAATCCATCTTCAAAAGGAACTACAGCACTATTAAAAATACTGTTTGAAGTAGGGATAGCATATCGATCGATAATAGGGTTCTCGCTATGTCTCCAAAGTACATCTTTACAATTTTCAGGTTTCTCCTGCCAAGGTATATTCTTCATCTTCTTCTTTTATTTTTATTCGAAAAATCGAGATTTTAGTGTTTTATCCCAACTATTAATCAGGTTATTTTATTATTTTCAACTATCGTCTGCACTGGTTTCAAGGTGCTTCACCTTATCAAGCCAGGTAAACTTCAATATCAAACTGCTTAACAGAAAAACCGCTAAGGTCACCCATGTTTTATTATAATCTCTCACCACTAAAAATATAGGTAACAGGATCATACTTGATTGCCAGATGATCCCAATAATACAATTGAACATATCCAGCCAAAAATCCTTATTTTTCTCTATCTGTTCTTCTGAATAATAATCCCTAACCGGCTTCCACCATCCCCAGGGATGTACATTGGTATAAAATGACTTTAAGGTGGCCATATCTGTAGGTTTGGTTAAGAATGTTCCCAGCAAAGATCCCAATACAGAAAATACCAAAATAATAGGAAATAAATAAATAGCTGGAATTTCTGAAAGCTCGTGCAGTAGCGTTCCTGCTTCTAAATTCGTTTTATTCTGATCTAAGAAAAACTGAAGTGTAGCAATGATCAAACCTGCCAACATTCCCCAAAAATATCCCCAGCCATTAAAACGCCACCAAACCCATTTTAAAAAGTTTGCGGCTACATACCCTCCATAAAGGGCACTGGTAATCCACAGGGTAATCGAGTTAATAGAATCTGCAAAAAAACCCATAATCACTCCCAGGGTAACCACTCCAAAAGAAGCGATGTGACTGGCTTTTACATAATGACTATCTGAAGCCACGGGTTTAAAATATTTTTTATAAATATCATTCACAATATAAGCAGGCCCCGCATTTACAAAAGCTGAAAAAGTAGACATAAACGCGGCTAGCAATCCTGCCAGCAACAAACCTTTAATCCCAACCGGAACCCGGTTATTAATCACTTTTGGTAAAATAACCTCCAGGTCATTACCAGTAACCGCTCCTGCTTCAGCCATTTGTGGTGCGATAAAAGCCAATCCTATTAAAACAATCCCACCAATTAAAAGATAACGTGGAATAAATAGTACCAAATTGGTAAAACCACTCATATAAGCCGCATCTTTTACATTTCTGGTAGAAAGAATTCGTTGCATATCGTAACCCGGAGTTGGTCCGGCTACACTCGAAAAGAAACCTTTAAACAGCGTCATCCCGATAAAAGCACCAAACATTTTATAGCCTTGTGTGTCTATAAGTCGGTTAAATTCCTGGTAATCCCCAGACCAAAAACCGGTAAGTTGATTGCCAAAGAACACATTTTTCCATTCTTCAGGGATAAGTTGATTAACCTCAACATCAGTAAATGCATAAAATGTATACCCTGCCACCAATACCCCGGCAAGTACCATAATTAAATATTGTAAAACCTCGGTAGTCACTACAGAGAACATTCCACCTTTAATGGTGTAGATCGTAGTAAAAAATATAATTAGTAAGGCGTAGGTCTGTTCTGAATTTAATAAGGTAGTTTGAGCAATAGTAAGGCTTACATCCCAGGGAAGGATTACGGTCATAAACTTACCGGCACCTTCAAAAAAATAGGCGATAAAACCTATAGATGCGACTACGGCAAAGATCGCTACGATTAAATGGGAAGCCCTGCCTGCTTTATCATCTCCAAAACGGGTAAGAATCCACTCAGATCCCGTCATCACTTTAGAGCGTCTAATCCAAACCGCCAGGAACATCATTACGAAGACCTGATTCCAGATAGGCCACATCCACATAAACATGAAGCTTTTTACCCCATATAAAAAAAGGATTCCTACCATCCAGGCGGTCCCGGAAACATCAAACATCCCTGACCCATTACTTAAGCCCAGGTAATACCACTTTATCGTTTTCCCTCCCAAAAAATATGAATCCAGACCTGCGCTGGCTTTTTTAGAAACCCAAACTCCAACACCCAGGGTTAAAATAATATAAAGGATAATGATGGCTACATCTACTATATGCATTAATTCTGTTTATTTTTTGGCTACACCCCAGTTTTTATTCGGTTCGCTTCCCATCACAAACTCTAATGTGCCGCCGGCAAGAATCTGCTCGTGAGAAATTGTTGTAGTATTAAATTCTTTTCCGTTAAGCTTAGCTGATTGGATATAGAAATTTTCAGGAGAAACATTTTCAGCTTTGATTACAAAAGTTCCACCATCCTGAAGATTAATCGTAGATTTTTCGAAAATAGGTGTGCCAATCTCATAGGTTGCACTTGCAGGACTAAAAGGATATAATCCCATAGAACTCAAAACGTACCATGCCGACATTTGCCCGGCATCCTCGTTTCCAGAAAGTCCGTTTGGTGTGGTATTGTATTGCGTATTTAAAATCTCATGAACATAATATTGTGTTCTCCAGGGCTTCCCAGCTTTATTAAACAAGTAAGCGATATGATGACTTGGCTCGTTACCATGAGCATACTGCCCTATTAATCCTGAAATATCTGCAGAAGTATGCTCTCCGGTAATTTCTGAACTTTCATTAAAAAGCTGCTCTAACTTTTCCGTGAATGGCTCGGTTCCTCCATGAAGTTCAATTAATCCTTGCGGATCATGAAGCACAAACCAGCTGTGTTGCCATGCATTTCCTTCAGTATAATCAGTATTTACACGATGTTGAGAATGCTTAGGATCAAATGGTAAATGCCATTCTCCTTTAGCAGATTTCCCTCTCATAAATCCAGTTTCGGGATCAAAAAGTTTTTTAAAACTTTCAGCTCTTTTAGAGAAATACTCGTAATCTTCCTGTTTACCTAATGCTTTGGCCATTTGTGCAACACACCAGTCATTATAAGCATATTCCAAGGTACTGGTTACCGATTCATTCCCTAAATCAAAAGGAATATACCCATATTCTTTCAATTCTTTAAGGCCACGCTGATCTTGCATCATGGTTGTTTTTAAAGCCTCAAAAGCACGCTCGGCATCAAATCCTTTTACCCCTTTAAAATAAGCTTCAACAATTACAGGAACCGAGTGGTATCCTGTCATAGTATTTGTTTCGTTTCCATAAAGCGTCCAAACCGGTAAAGATCCGCTTTCATCATAATAAGCAAGCATCGAATTGATAATATCTGGAACTTTATCTGGATCTGTAATAGTTAATAAAGGATTTTCTGCCCTAAAAGTATCCCAAAGTGACAGTGTAGAATAAGTTGTTCCATCAGCGCGGGAAATACTATCATTTTGCAATCGAAATTCACCATTTTTGTCACTAAATGTTACCGGTGATAATTTAGTATGATAAAGGGCAGTGTAAAAAATCTCTTTTAAAGAATCGATAGGAGTTTCTACTACAATGTCTGAAAGTGCCTCATTCCAGGTTTCTTTAGATTCTGATTTAATTCCTTCAAAATCGAAATTAGCATCACTGTCTAAATTTTCCTTTGCATTTTCTATGCTTACTGAAGATAATGCGACAGCAACCTGAAGTTTTTTATCTTCTTTATCAAAAAACAATTGTGCTGCAGTTTTTTTCCCATTAACTTCAGAAGCTTCAGAAAGCTTAGCTTCAGCATATAAATTAGAATTTATAACAGGTTTAGAGAATTTGGCTACAAAAAATACTTTCTGATTTTTGGCCCAACCTGTACTATGACGATACCCCGTAATAGTATTCTCGTCTTCTATTTTTATTGATGTTGATGTTGGCTCGTCCCAGTTGATAGCAAAACCAAGATCAATCACTACAGATTGCTCTTCTCCTTCTCCAAAGGTATAGTGGTGATAACCTGTTCTAAGAGATGAAGTAAGTTCTACGTTAATATCAAAATCTTCTAAAAACAACTGGTAATAACCAGGTTTAGCAGTTTCGTTATCGTGAGAATATTTAGAGAGGTAAGGAATATCGTTCCTTTCTTTTACTGTTTTGGTTAAATCTATTTGTTTATTCACCGGCATAAAAAGAAGATCAGCAAGATCACCAATTCCAGTACCCGATAAATGCAAATGACCAAATCCCGCTACCAGTGAATCTGAATAGTGATATCCCGAACACCAGTCCCAACCACTTGTTCCATTATCGGGACTTACCTGCACCATCCCAAACGGGCGGCTGGCTCCCGGAAACGTGTGACCGTGACCACCGGTTCCTATAAAAGGGTTTACAATACCAACTAAATCTTCATTTTTTGAGGTTTCTTTTAGATTTTCTTCTCCTTCTTTTTTGCAGGAAATTAAGAGTAAAAATGATGCAGTTATTATGCAAAATCGTTTTACCATAATCATTGATTTTTCGGATTTATTGTTGAGCCACCCCAACTTCTAAGCTAAATATTTATATATTCATCAACTATTAAAAAGATATTAGACCAATGACATATCTGAAAGGATAAACAACAAAATAGTTAATAAAAATATAAAAATTGGCTAGCACACATTCCATAAAAAATCTGTTTAAACTTTCAAGATTTGCAGATTATGAAATTAAGACTGTACACCATGTAATATTCTGGAGTATTTACTTTATTTTCAACACGTTAAGATGGGGCAGTTATTACGAAGATTATGCATTATCTATTAAAGGAAATCTTTTAGGCTTCCCAATACATATGTTCCTTTGCTATTTTACAATTTACTTCCTAATTCCTTCCTTTATTTATAAACGGCGATTTATTTTGTTTACGCTCTCATTGGTCATTACTATTTTTTGCATGGTAATCCTCAAATTTGAGCTTACTTATATTTTAATTAGTAATAACGTATGGCCAGAAGGTCCGGAAACTCATTCCCTTACGGCTAACTACGTAATCCAGATGATGCTGGGCGAGCTATATGTAATTTCATTTGTTACCGCTATTAAAATTACGATAGATTATATTTCTACCAACCAAAAAGCGGCAAAACTGGAACAATCCAAATTAGAAACCGAACTGCGTTTTTTACGTTCACAAATTTCACCACATTTTTTCTTCAATACCTTAAATAATATTTATGCGTTAACCTTAGAAAAATCAGACAAAGCTCCAGATGTCGTATTAAAACTCTCTGAGCTTATGCGGTATTTACTTTACGAGACAAAAAACAAACGACAAAGTCTGGAAAAAGAAATATTATGCATCCAGAACTATCTTGATCTTGAGCGAATTCGCTACGGAGACAATTTGAATGTAGAAATGGAAATTTCTGGCGATATCTTAGGGAAAAAATTATCCCCAATGTTGCTTATCCCTTTTGTTGAAAATGCCTTTAAACATGGTGTAAACGAAAACATAGGAAATGTTTTTGTAAAGATCAAATTAAAAATTGAAGATGATTTTCTTTACTTTGAGGTCGCTAACTCTACGTCCCAAAAGCGAAAAATGAAACTCCCAAAAAAACTAAAGCCTTCTGGCGGAATAGGCATTAACAATGTGAAAAAACGCCTGGAATTAGGCTACACCAAAGAAGAATATAAACTTGATATTGTTGAAAAAAACGGTCAATTTTTAATTCAATTAAAACTAAAACTAAAATGAGTCTTTCCTGTATCATAATTGATGATGAACCTTTAGCTATAAAGGTGATAAAAAACTATGTAGAACAGATAAAAGAGCTCTGCCTAAAGGAAACATTTACCAATGCGGTGGATAGTATGCATTATTTGCAGGAAAACGAAATCGATTTGCTCTTTTTAGATGTTAATATGCCACTTTTAGATGGATATAGCTTTTTAGAAAGTTTGCCTCATAAACCAAATGTAATAATTACCACTGCCCATGAAGAATATGCCGTAAAAGGATATGAATTAGAAGTACTTGATTTTTTAATAAAACCTATTCCCTTTCCCCGGTTTTTAAAAGCAGCCAATAAGGCTTTAAAATTAAAAAGTGAATTTCAGAATCCTTTAAAATCGACCGCTGAACCAGAACACATTTTTGTAAAAGTCGATAAAAAAAGAATGCGAAAAATCTACCTGAAAGATATCATGGTGATCGAAAGTTTAAAAGATTATATAAAAATTATTACCGCTACAGATAAACTTATCGTACATCAAACTTTAAGTAGCTTTACGGAAAGTTTACCACCGGATCAATTTATCAGAATTCATCGTTCCTACACCATCGCCATACCAAAAGTTGAAGCCATAGAAGGAAACAGCCTGGAGATTGGCGGTAGCCGCTATACTATTGGCCGTAGCTATATTAACGAAGCTAAAGATGCTATTTTAAAAAATGGGGATCAGGATTAATCCTGATCCTGTCTGGAACCCGATTTTAAAAAGTATTTGGGACTAACCCCGTATTTCTCCTTAAAAATTTTAGAAAAATAACTACGGTTATTTAAACCAATGGCCACCACAATCTCAGAGATATTTTTATCGGTATTCATTAGCATTTCTTTGGCAGCCTCCAATTTTCTATGCTGAATGTATTTGTTTACGGTAAGATCGTAAACATACTTAAAGCCTTCCTGAAGTTTATTTACGTTGGTTCCGGCCTCTTTGGCTAAAGCTTCCACGGTAAGATTACTCCCTAAGTCCCCTTCAATTCTTTTGGAAACATAATTCACTTTTTCGATATCCGATTTACGGAGAATTTGTGGCAGCTTATCTTCTGCTTCATCATCCTGATACTGGGCTATTTGAACCACCAACATTTCAAATGCCTTTCCTTCAAGGAAAATTGATCTCAAAAAACCGGTAAACTCTTTTGTTGCGATCTCTTCCATAAGATCAGCAGACTTTAAACTATAGTTGCCCTGATAAAAGAACTCTTTTTCAGAAACCTGATCTCTAAAAACCTCTTTAAGTTCTTCCTCTATTCCCTGAAACTGATAATTATCACGATGTGAAAAAATAGACCTGATAATTTCTAAACTTGAAACATGAGTTGCAACGTCTTTTTTAAAACTCAGTACATGCCCGTTATAACCACTACTGGACACAATAATATTCTGGAAACTGTCGATGGTATTTACCGTATTAGCATCTTCGAAACAATGATTTATACTCCCCTGAGAGCAAAAAATAAATTTTAATGGATGTATGCTATTTAAAGTGAAATGTATATCTATATCTTCATAGAACTTACAGTTATATGTGATAATACCAATACCCGAATCAAAGCTGGCTCCCCTAATATAACCTTCTCCTATACTTGAAGGAATTTTGAGAATAAGCTCTCCGGATCCATCGTTTACAGGAACATCAATACATTTAGAGATGTCTTTAATAATATCATTTACAGGTAAAGTATTAACGTCTATTCTCATAAAGTCTGCAGCGCTTTTAAAAACAAGCAGTTCGTGTAGTTACTAATTATTGTCTATTTGCAAACGTTTAAATAAGCTTGCGACAGGTAAAATTAATATTTGAAGTTAATTATTTTTAACGATTTTTAAAATTGTGCCTTATCAACTATTAGTTATGTGAAAAACGTTATTTATAATTAAAAACCAGCAATAATGCGGCATACTCCATAAAAAACAATCATTATTTAATCTGCTAAACTGAACTTTTGCTTTTTGTTTTTGCCCTAATATACTTAAATTTAATTCAATATTAACATATGTGGTATGCTTTGATGGATAACATTTTAACAATTTTCTATAGATTTGGTTAATCTACACTTTTCACCCGGCTTAATTTCAATATTTTCTAACCCCTTTTCGCTTCGGAATTTTATATAGATAAGCTATTCTTTAAAAATTAGATGACATAAATTGTATCTTTACATAAAACCTATTTTATGTCTAAAACATATTATGATCCTGCAGATTTAAGAAAGTTTGGTGAAATCACTGAATGGAGCGAAGAGCTTGGAAAAAAATTTTTCGATTATTACGGAAAAGTATTTGAAGAAGGCGCTCTTTCTGCCCGTGAAAAATCTTTGATTGCCCTGGCTGTATCTCATGTGGTTAAATGTCCTTATTGCATTGATGCCTACACCAAAGATGGCTTACAACGTGGTATTACTAAAGAAGAAATGATGGAGGCCGTGCATGCAGGAGCAGCGATAGAAAGTGGCGCGACTCTTGTACATGGTGTACAGATGATGAATAAATATAAAAAGCTTAGCATGTAAACTTTTTAAGCAATACTGCATTGTTTCATCTGGTACAAATGACAAAACAATTATGATGTCTTTAAAATCCCTAAAAGCAAGAGAAGATGATTTATCCAGCCCACAACGGCAGCTGGAATTATTGAGTGAAGGTATTTTTGAAGAAGGAGAACTACCAACATTTAAAGATAAAATTGCCGAAAGTGGTCATTTTCCGCTTAAACCTAAAAAACTGGAAATCTTGCAACTCAATCTTGGTTACATGTGTAATCAGGTTTGCTCACATTGCCATGTAGATGCCGGGCCGGATCGCAAGGAAATCATGACCAAGGAAACTATGCTGCTGTGTCTGGAGGTGATCAAAAATACAGGAGCACATACTTTGGATCTCACAGGGGGCGCGCCAGAAATGAATCCTAATTTTAGATGGTTTGTAGAAGAAGCTTCAAAGGCAGGCATTAAAGATTTTATTGTACGATCTAATTTAACTATCATTTTAGCAAATAAAAAATTTCACGATCTCCCTAATTTCTTCAAAAAACATAATGTTCATGTAGTTTCTTCCTTACCTTTTTACAAACGGGAAAAAACGGACAAACAACGCGGAAATGGAGTTTTCGACAAATCCATAAAAGCACTTCAGCTCTTAAACGAAGTAGGGTACGCCCAACCGGACAGTGCTCTTAAATTAGATCTTGTCTATAATCCGTCAGGTGCATTTTTACCTACAAACCAGGCCGCAATGGAACATGATTTTAAAAAAGCGCTAAAAGAGGATTTTAATATCGATTTCAATAATTTGTTTGCGATCACTAATCTTCCTATAAGTCGATTTTTAGAATATTTAATCGCTTCAGAGAATTATGAAGATTACATGTATTCTTTGGTTGATGCTTATAATCCCGCTGCAGTAGAAAATGTAATGTGTACCAATACTATTTCGATCAGTTGGGATGGATGGCTTTACGATTGCGATTTTAACCAAATGCTTGATCTTAAAGTCAATTCTAAAGTAAAGCATATTAGTGAGTACAACGAGGATCTGCTTAACGATAGAAACATTATCATTTCGCAGCATTGCTACGGATGTACTGCCGGGGCAGGAAGCAGCTGCCAGGGTTCTACTATTTAAGGCTTTTATCCTCAAATCAAGAAAATTATCTATGAGCTACCCCATGAAGCTTTTCGTAGATTTTTTTACAGGTCGTCCAATCCGGATAGCTATCTGAAAAACACCGTAGCTTTTAATCCCGATTATCACGTAAAAAAATAACAATTTTAAATATCACCATTACAATTGCTTCTTTAAAACAGATTAAAAAGTGACAATAGGAGCTCCTATAAATTTCACACAAAATTAAAGGCGATTTTCATATAATCATAGTATCTTGCTGAGACTGTAAAAAAACTGAAGGCTTTTTTTAGCGTATTTATAAATCTAACCTTTATACTTAAAATATTATTTTTTGGGAGAAACAATTACTTCAAAAAATTTACTTTTAATCTTTACCCGCAATCCAGAATTTGGCAAAGTAAAAACCAGACTTGCCAGGGATATTGGCCATCAGGCGGCATTAGATATTTATAAATTTTTACTCGCACATACGGCGAAGATCTGTACTCCGCTAGATACCGAAAAAGCAGTTTATTATTCTGAGGAAATACCTAATAACGATCTTTGGAATGCTGCAGTTTTTCAGAAGAAAAAACAGGTTGGTGAAGATTTAGGCGAGCGTATGCAAAATGCATTTGCCGAAGGTTTCAATTTAGGATACTCAAAAATTATAATTATAGGATCAGATTTATACGATATCGAGACCAAAGATTTAGAGCAGGCATTTAAAGTATTAAACAATCATGAAATAGTTATTGGCCCAGCCGAAGATGGCGGGTATTATTTACTTGGAATGAAACAACTTCACCCAAAACTCTTTAAAAATAAAAACTGGGGTACCGCAACGGTACTGCAGGATACAATAAACGAACTTAAAAAATCAAATTATAAATTATTAGAAAAGCGGAATGATGTTGACCTGTATTCAGATATCAAGGATCATCCTGCTTTTATTCCATTTTTCAAGGTATGACAATGACAGATGCAATTCAGGAATCCACCGATTATTTAAAATCTAAAGGATTTGAAGCTCCCGAAATCGGAATCATTTTAGGAACCGGACTAGGGAAACTGGTGGATGAAATAGATATCGAGCACGAAGCCAGTTATAACCATATTCCTTATTTCCCTACTGCTACTGTAGAATTTCATAAAGGAAAATTAATCTACGGTAGTCTGGAAGGAAAAAAAGTAGTGGTAATGCAGGGACGTTTCCACCTTTATGAAGGTTACACCTTACAGGATGTCACTTACCCGGTTAGGGTAATGAAGCGACTTGGAATTAAAAAATTACTGGTTTCTAATGCCGCTGGCTCTATTAATCTTGATTATAAAAAAGGCGAATTAATGTTAATCGACGATCATCTTAATTTCCAGGGAGGATCACCTTTAGCCTTTAAAGGGGTAGAAAAACTGGGAGAGCGTTTTGTAGATATGTCGCAACCTTACGACCCCAAAATGAATGCTACACTAGAAAAGATTGCAAAAAATAACCATATCAATTTACACAAAGGCATCTATGCTTCGGTTTTAGGCCCGCAATTAGAAACCAGAGCTGAATATCGATTCCTAAAAATAGCAGGAGCCGACGCCGTGGGAATGAGCACCGTCCCTGAGATTATTGTAGCCAACCATTTAAATATTCCGGTTTCCGCAGTTTCTGTAATTACCGATGAAGGAAATCCAGACGATTTAAAACCGGTAGATATTAGTGAGATTATAGCCATGGCCGAAAAAGCCGAACCACAAATGATTGTTCTTTTTAGAGAACTTATCAAAACGCTTTAATACATATGAGCAATTATTTAGAAACTACAAAGGATGTTTATAAAGATGCAGCGCTTACACCAGATGTTGGGCTTTGTTGCACTACAAATCCTATTTGGGAGTTACCGGGCTTAAAAATACCGAAGATCATGCAAGAAATGAATTACGGTTGCGGCAGCACGGTTCATGCTCGTGATCTTTCCAATAATCCGCGTATTCTATATGTTGGTGTTGGGGGAGGTATGGAATTATTACAATTCGCTTATTTTTCAAGACAGCCTTACGGAGTTATAGGCGTGGATGCCGTTGATGAAATGTTGGAAGCTTCCAGAAAAAATTTCAAAATTGCTAAAGAACAAAACGAATGGTTTAACCCAGATTTTGTGGATTTAAAAAAGGGAGATGCGCTTCATCTCCCGGTAGAAGATAATTCGGTTGATGTAGCCGCACAAAACTGCTTATTCAATATTTTTAAAGCGGAAGACCTTAAAAGAGCAATAGAAGAAATGTACCGTGTTTTGAAGCCAAATGGTAAACTTGTTATGAGTGATCCTACTTGCGAGCAGCAAATGAATGAAGAGCTACGAAATGATGAACGATTAAGAGCCTTATGTCTTAGCGGAAGTTTACCAATTAAAGACTACGTAAAAGCACTAACCGATGTTGGTTTTGGCACTATAGAGATTAGAGCCAGAAAGCCATACCGGATTCTGGATCCTAAACATTACCCAACTAAGGAATTGATTTATATCGAATCTATAGAAGTAGCGGCTATCAAAGACCCTATGCCAGAAGATGGTCCTTGCATTTTTACAGGAAAAGCAGCAATCTATTACGGAGAGAGCGACCATTTTGATGACAAAAAAGGGCATATTCTTTTAAAGAATCAGCCTTTAGCGGTTTGTGACAAAACAGCAAAAGCTTTAAAAGATTTGGAACGAGATGATATTTTTATCAGCGAATCTACTTTTCATTACGATGGTGGAGGTTGTTGCTAAACACAAAATTTAAACTGAAAATTGCGCAGCATGAAAAATTACATTCTACTTAAGCGAATATTGATTATGGCCATTTTCCCTATTGGTTTAAGCAGCTGCGCCTTATTTTCAGCGGCAGGATTTTCCAGTAAAGGATTACCACACACCAATGTAAAAGGCGAATTAATTTCAACAATTTCTAACACTTCAACGAATATTGATCATTCTACCTGGCATAATTTACTACAAAAATATGTAGATGAAAAAGGAATGGTAAATTACAAAGGCTTCAAAAATGATCGAAAGGCATTTGATAAATACATAAAAATGCTTTCAGAAAACCGTCCAGATCATACCTGGTCTGTCCAGGAGCAACTATCGTATTATATCAACGCATACAACGCCAATACGGTAAAACTTGTTTTGGACAATTATCCCCTTAAATCTGTACAGAGTATCGATGGTGCTACCACCAAAGAATTTGTAAGTATGGGAACCAAACAAATTTCACTGGGCGCCTTAGAAAATAGTATTCTAAGAAGAATGAACGAGCCCCGGGTTAATTTTGCCATCTGCAAAGCAGCCATATCCAGCCCAAGACTGTTAAATGAAGCTTATACCGCTGATGCTATTAATGAACAACTGGAATATGCTACCCGGTCTTTTATCAATTCGCCTAAAAATATTATCAAACCAGAATCGGCTCAGCTTTCCAGACTTTTCGATTGGTACAGTGGTGATTTTACCGGTGGTAGTATCACCATTGGTGAATATATTAATCGCTACAGCGAGGTGAAAATGAAAAACTGGAATAACATTTCATTTAAAGAATATAACTGGAATTTGAACGAAAAGCAGTAAAATCTACTCTAACTTTTCGGAGTACTTGCTGTAATTCGACTTTAGGATTTTTTCTGCCATTTTATTTTGTGGGGTAAACTGGTCGTTTTGCTTTCCTCCTGCACGTTCATGATCGTGATGCCATTTCCAAAGAAAACCACCGGCAAACCATTTTTCCGGCCAAAACTCATCATAAATCACCTGTAATGCCTTTGCCTGTAATTCTTCGTTTAAATATTCTGGAAGCTCATCTCCTCTTCTTCTAGAGGAAGCCAGCCACGGCTCTTTTGTTGCAAAATCCACATTTCTGTACCCATATTCTGTAAACAGCACCTGCTTTTTAGTTGCTGAAGATAAATTTTGCAGCATTTTTTTATGTGATTCCCACCCCTTACTTAACTCAGCCTCTGTAGGATTTTCTTCTTCACTCACCGGAAAATAAGCATCGACACCAATAAAATCGAGTTGATCCCAAAACTGAAATTGGTCAACTTTATCCCAGTTTTCAGCATACGTGATCTTTCCTGAATATACATTGCGTACTTCAGCGATCATCTTTTGCCAAAATTCAGGTCTTTTTTCAGTAAAATTATAAAGCTCGGTTCCAATACAAAAAAGTGAAATTTGTCTTTGTTCGGCCAGTTCGGCATACAATAAGATATATTCCAGGTAGCTATTTTCAAAAGTTTGCCAATCTTTATCTGAGGTCATATTAAGATCGCCGGTAAATTCACCATGCCAAATCCATATTTGAGGTTTAATCATCACCTTTAGTCCATTTCTCTGAAGTAACTGAATACTTTGTTGTACACCACCTACCCGTTCTCCCCACCACTGCCGCTTATTATTAAAATGCAACTCTGGACTTTTTAAATCTTCAAGAAAAGCAAAAGGCATCAAGGCTATAGTATTTGCATTTACATTTTTTAGCGGAAGAATATGCTCGATTTTTAGTGAATCCCGCGAGGCTACTAAACTTAATCCGTTATACTTTAGCTTCGGAAAATCTGGCTGGTAGCTACAAAAGATAAAAAGCAAGGAAACAATAGCCAACCAAAGTTTAGATTTCATTCAATTCTTTTTAATATTCGAGTTATAATATAAAGTATATCAGTACTAATATCAATATTCGACAAAAATCTGGTTCGTTTTTAAATCGGGTTTCTACAATTTTAAGTTAAGATACTTCTTTATTTGCGACTAATTTTAAATATTACCCCGAAATTAGGGCTTGATTAATGAACACCATATTGGTTTTGAACCAAATTAAATTTCATTAAAATTATCAAGTAATATCTAAAGCATGGAGCATATTGTTATTTTAGGTAACGGAATTTCCGGAATTACCGCGGCTCGCCACATTCGAAAGCGATCTGATAAAAAAATCACCGTAATTTCTGCAGAAAGTGATTACTTTTTCTCGCGTACCGCACTGATGTATGTATACATGGGTCACATGCAATGGAATCATTTAAAACCATATGAAGATTGGTTTTGGAAGAAAAACCGAATCGATCTAAAAACCGGTTGGGTACAGCAAATCAATTTTGCTCAAAAAACACTTCATTTTAAAAATGGTGAAACGCTTGATTATGATAAACTGGTTTTAGCAACCGGATCTATACCGAACAAATTTGGTTGGGAAGGTGAAAATCTAGAAGGTGTACAAGGATTAGTTTCTAAACAAGATCTAGAGTTACTGGAAAAGAATACTAAAAATTGCAAAAAAGCCGTTGTTGTAGGTGGCGGACTTATAGGTGTTGAGCTTGCTGAAATGCTTCGCACTCGTAATATTGCAGTTACGATGTTGGTTCGTGAAAAAGCTTTCTGGCATTCGGTATTACCTTTTGAAAATGCTAAGATGATTGCTGAACATATCAAATCTCATGGTATTGATTTACGAACAGAAACCGAACTCGATAAAATCATTCCTGATGAAAACGGAAGAGTAAAAGCCATCATGACTAAAAGCGGTGAACAAATCGATTGCCAGCTTGTAGGTTTATGCGCCGGTGTTCGACCAAATATCGATTTTTTAAAAGATTCTGGTTTAGGAATCAACAAAGGAATTTTAGTAAACTCTTATTTAGAAACTAATATCCCCAATGTTTACGCTATTGGTGATTGTGCCGAGCAGCAGGAAGCGATTGGCCAGCGAAAACCAGTTGAAGCGGTTTGGTATACTGGCAGAATGATGGGTGAAACTCTGGCACTCACACTTACCGGAGAGAAATCGAAGTACCATCCGGGGAATTGGTTTAATTCGGCTAAATTTTTTGATATCGAATATCAAACCTACGGTTGGGTATGGCCAAAACCTAAAGAAAACGAGCAGCATTTTCACTGGCAGCATAAAGATGGCACTAAAGCGATTACTATAAGTTTCGATAGATATACGAATCAGTTTTTAGGGATAAATACCTTCGGAATTCGAATGCGACATGAAGTTTTAGACCGTTGGCTTACTGAAAAACGAAAGATCAATTACGTTCTCGCCAATCTAAAACAAGCTAATTTTGATCCTGAATTTTATAATCGGCATGAGGCAACAATTTTCAAAAGTTTTAAATCAGGTTTAATGAAGGAAGAATAAGACTACGCGGCAAACCAAACCTCACAGGTTTCGTAAACCTGTGAGGTTTAAAAAACATCGATAAAAATGAAATATGAGCCATTACAAAACAATAAGTTCTACCATATTTACAATAGAGGCAATAATGGTGAAAACATTTTTATTGAAGATAGAAATTACGCATTTTTCCTTTCATTGATTCAAAAATATATTTTACCAATCGCAGAAGTTCATGCATACTGCTTATTAAAAAATCATTTTCATCTATTAATTAAAACTCTAAACTTTGAAAATAAGATTCTTTATAAAAGCTTTTCAAATTTATTTAATGCCTATGCTAAAGCTATAAATAAAGCCTACGATAGAAATGGAAGTCTTTTTCAAGACAGATTTTCTAGAATTCAAATAAAAAATGACGAACACCTAAAACAACTAATTTTATATATTCATCTAAATCCATCACATCATGGGTTCACTACAAACTTTGAAAATTATAAGTACTCTTCGTTTAATACAGTGATGTCTAAAGCAAAGACTCTTTTGAAAAGAGATGATGTTTTAGAACTTTTTGATGATAAATCCAATTTCAGATATATGCATTACAAACGACAGCAGGAAATCTTTGAGAAAAAGAGCGAATTATATTTAGAATAAAAACTAAAGGTCTCACGGGTTTTAAAAACCTGTGAAGCCTAAATAATATAAAATGAGCAACATCGAACATAATATGTCTATCACCGGGGATGCTCCAAAAAGCATTTCCACGATTCAAAAAATAGCAAGCGCCATTGGCCTTACCGGTTTATTGATCTTGGTTCTTGCGATCGCAAATTTTAATTTCCCGAATAAAAGCTTATTTCTAAGTTTATCTTTAGGAATGATCACCTTGGGAACGATGATTTTCTCTGTAGATGCCTATTGGGGAAAACATGCCGGGATCAAAAACGACGGCGTTTGGTTTAAATCGTTAAGCGGAAAAGGCTTTTGGGCCTGGATACTCGGCATTGGTCTCACCTTATTTTATGTAGTGTTATATTGGTTTCCGCAGTATTTGGGATTAAACAGCGAAAGTGCGAATACCGGAATCATCGCATTATTTGATCCGCTAAGTAAATTTATAAATGGTGGCCCGGCAAGCCAGTGGTTTGTGTACGGAACTTTATATACCGTTGCGATCTGGATATTCGGATTTAAATTTATACTGAAATATCGACATAATCGCTATGAGATCATTCGAACCTGCTCGGTGATGTTTTTTCAATTGGGATTTGCATTCTTAATTCCTGAAATTCTCGCCCGACTCAACAAACCTTATTTTGCTCCCACAACGATCTGGCCACTCAACTACGATCTTTTTGCCGGCTATCGATTAGATTCATTTTTATCTGCCGGAAATTTAGGGGTTGCGATGCTAATTTTTGGGATTGTTTCGATCTTCGTCATTACTCCTATTCTCACCTATAAATACGGGAAACGTTGGTATTGCAGCTGGGTTTGTGGCTGTGGCGGTCTCGCTGAAACCGCAGGAGATCCCTTCAGGCAACTCTCTGATAAATCACAAAAAGCCTGGAAAGTTGAACGTTGGGTAATTCATAGTGTATTGGTTTTTGTAACCGTAATGACAATCGCCGTTATCTACTCCTATCTTGGTGAAAATGCTGATCGATTTTGGCTAACTAAAGATATTTTTCTTTGGGGAAGTGCCGGTTTCCTTACGTTATTTTTCGCACTGATCATGATCTTCAAACGCCACCAGTTACAAAAGGATGCGAAATACGGAGCGATTGGATATTTAGTGGTGATATTAGCGATTATTGGCATCAATTATTTTAGTGGAAACTGGAATATATTCTTCTTCCCGGCCTATAAACTCCGCGAATGGTACGGCTTTTTAATTGGCGCGGCATTTTCTGGAGTCATAGGTGTTGGTTTTTACCCGATTTTTGGTAGCCGGGTATGGTGTCGTTACGGTTGCCCGATGGCCGCCATTCTTGGGATGCAACAAAAATTGTTTTCAAAATTTAGAATTACAACCAATGGCGGACAATGCATTAGCTGCGGAAATTGCTCTACCTATTGCGAAATGGGAATCGATGTTAGAGCCTACGCACAAAAAGGACAAAACATTGTTCGATCAAGCTGTGTGGGCTGCGGAATCTGTTCAGCGGTTTGCCCCCGTGGCGTTTTAAAATTAGAAAACGGAAAAACGCAAGGCCGAATTAACGAAGATGAGGTATTGTTAGGTAACGATGTAGATCTATTGGATCTTCTGAATCAGAAAAGTAACTAATGGAAATTATCGATCTTAGTCAGGAAATTTACGATAGCATGCCGGTTTACAAAGTCTTGCCGCAGGTAAGTATGAAAATGCATGCATCACACGAAGAATGGGAAGGCATCGAAAATCCTGAAAACCCAACCCCCAGCGTTTATTCGCTTAAGATGAGTGAACACACCGGTACGCATGTAGATGCATTAAACCATATGCGTAAAGAGGATAAAGGAAAATCAATCGATACCATGCCATTATCTACTTTTTATACTGAAGGGATTTGCCTGGACTTTTCAGCAAAAGGATTAAAAGAGATCATTACTTCCGAAGAAATAAAAAAGCAGCTTAAACTATCCTATCTCGACCTAAAGAAAGGCGATACTTTGTTGCTTTGTACCAATCATTATCAAAAACATTTTAATACTGAAAATTGGCCAAATGGCCCGGGAATTTCAGCAGAAGCTGCTCGCTGGCTTGGTGAACAAAAGATCGCTGCTTTTGGTGTAGAAACCATGTCGCCCGGCATACCCGGAATTTCCAACAAAGAGGTTCATCATATTTGCGGTGAGTTATCTTTTACGCATTACGAAAATATGATCAATCTGGATAAACTGGTTGGACGTGGGCGTTTCAGATTTATCGCCCTACCTTTGAAGATTCGCGGTGGCACAGGTTCTCCTGTTAGAGCCGTTGCGATTTTTGAATAGACGACAGCCTAGACCTCACAGGTTTCTAAAACCTGTGAGGTCTAAAGTAAAATCTGGAAATACTGTTTATACCCAAAAGACTTGAAGAAAAATTCAATCATAAAAGTTATTATCCCTGCATATAACGAAGCAGATTCGATTGCGAAAGTGATTGCTGAAATCCCCAATATCGTCGATGAAGTTATTGTGGTAAGCAATAATTCGACCGATGATACCGAGAAAAATGCTCAGACTGCCGGGGCGACCGTTCTTCAGGAAAAACGCAAAGGTTATGGTTATGCCTGCTTAAAAGGTATGGATTATATCGCTAATCAAAATTCAACTCCAGATATCATTGTTTTTCTGGATGGCGACTATAGCGATTATCCTTCAGAACTAACCAAAATTATTGCACCTATTCAGCAGAAAAATATCGACATGGTAATTGGAGCTAGAGTAAAAAAATGGAGAGAAGCCGGCTCAATGACTTTTCCTCAGATTTTTGGAAATTGGCTTGCTACTACTTTAATGCATTTATTTTTTGGAGCAAAATTTACTGATCTTGGTCCTTTTAGAGCAATAAAATACGAGAAACTGCTAAAGTTAAATATGCAGGACAAAACCTATGGCTGGACGATAGAAATGCAACTTAAAGCCTTAAAGCAGGATTTTACGTATGTAGAAGTACCGGTGCATTACAAAAACAGGATTGGCGTTTCTAAAGTTTCCGGAACGCTAAAAGGCGCTATCTTTGCAGGCGTAAAGATTTTAGGTTGGATATTCAAATATAGCTTTAAATAGATTGGATTTAGCGATTATCATAATATACACATTAGCCTTGTTGGTGATTTTCTTTTATAGTATTTCAGAATTGCAATTACTACTGAACTACTTAAAAGCAAAGAAAAGTATTGATAATGCTGAAAAATTCGATCTAAATAATCCTGCTGAAATCCCCAAAGTAACTATCCAGTTGCCACTTTACAACGAAATGTATGTGGTAGAACGATTACTACGGAATATCGCAAAAATCGATTATCCAAAGGACAAACTGGAAATTCAGGTATTAGATGATTCTACCGACGAATCGGTTATAAAAACCACTGAAATTATTGCCGAAATTAGACAACGTGGAATTGATATTCAGCATATTCAACGTGAAAATCGCAGCGGATTTAAAGCTGGTGCTCTAAAAGAGGGTTTGAAAATTGCCAAAGGAGAGTTTATTGCCATTTTCGATTCCGATTTTATGCCGAATCCAGATTGGCTTAAAAAAACGGTTCCTTATTTTAAAGATCCTGAAATAGGCGTAGTGCAAACTCGCTGGGCGCATCTAAATCGTGATTATTCGCTGCTTACAAAAATCCAGGCTTTTGCTTTAGATTTTCATTTCATATTAGAACAAACCGGCAGAAATTTTGGTCGGCACTTCATTAATTTTAATGGAACGGCCGGGATCTGGCGTAAAGAATGTATTCTGGATGCCGGTAACTGGAGTGGTGACACCCTTACTGAAGACCTTGATCTAAGTTATCGTGCACAGCTTAAAAAATGGAAATTCAAATACCTGGAAGATGTTGAAACTCCGGCTGAACTTCCGGTAGTAATCAGCGCTGCACGCTCCCAACAATTTCGTTGGAATAAAGGTGCTGCTGAAAATTTTAGGAAAAACTATCGGAAATTGGTTAAAGATCCTAGTGTTTCTTTCGGAACCAAATTTCATGGCTTTTTCCATTTACTGAATTCTAGTATGTTTTTAATTGTGCTATTACTGGGGATTTTAAGCGTTCCTGTTTTATACATAAAAAACAATAACCCAATGTTTAGCTGGTATTTTAATGTACTGGCTGGATTTGGGATTAGCACCATTATTTTCTTTTGCTGCTATTTTGTTCCGTATGCCAAAATCCATGGTAAAAGTGTAAAATCATTCTTCAATTTTATGGGGATGTTCATCACTTTTTTCGCCGTAGCAATGGGGTTTTCGGTGCATAATTCTTTAGCGGTTTTAGAAGGGCATTTTGGTAAAAGATCAGAATTTATACGCACGCCAAAATTCAACGTCAACACACTTAAAGATTCCTGGAAGGGCAATAAATACTTATCGAATAAATTTTCTGCGAACATCCTTATCGAGGCCTTACTCTTTTTCTATTTTGCCTTTGCGATTTATAGTGCGTTTAAACTAAACGATTTTGGATTAGTCCTTTTCCATCTAATGCTTTTCGGTGGCTTTGGTTTTGTAGCTTTTAAGAGTATTTTTTCGAAGACTTAGTGTTCAGTAGGCAATAGCAGTGAGCTGGATTTTGGGGACCCAACTATTATTTCTTTTGTAATCACATTTTTTAATTTGTTTTTATTCAAAAATTAGAAGAGATTCCATATGAACTAAGGGAGTTTTCATAACGAGATCATTCCGTAATAAACCTCTCTTTTCAAATGGAAGACGAGGCGATGTTGAGAGGATGGACCTTCTTGGTTCTTGTTTCCGTTCCATAATGTAGTAGCGAAATGGTCTCATTCTTAAAACATATTTTTAACTACATTCGTATTTCGTAATTCTAACTTCTAATAGGTTTGCTCCAATCCCTGAAATTTCATAAAATTCCATTGCTTTTATTTTTTACAGCAGCTGCTTTTTACTGGAGTTTTGCTTACGATCTTAATCGCTCAGATTTCCCAAAATTAATCACCCTTTACACCGGATTGTTTTTTCTGAGTTTTAAAGTTATTCAGCTTTTAAAAACACGGTTTTGGTTATTGGCGGGTGCGGCGCTAATTTTCAGGTTAATTTTCATCGTGGCGCTACCCAATCTTTCGCAAGACTTTTACCGGTTTATTTGGGACGGACGATTGCTGGCCAACGGCATTAATCCCTATTTATCAACACCTGATTTATTAATGAAATCTGCTCATTTTGGTAGTATTTCTCAAGCGCAGGAACTGGTAAACGGGATGGGTAATTTAAGTGCTTCCAACTACACTAATTATCCACCACTAAACCAGTTGATTTTTGCAGTTGCCGGATGGATATCAGGAAATAGTATTCTTTTTTCAGTACTTATTTTTCGGTTTTTTATTGTTTTGTCTGAAGTTGGTATCCTTGTCTTCGGAAGAAAACTTTTAAAACAACTCGAGATACCCGAATATTATATCTTCTGGTTTTTACTGAATCCTTTTGTAATTATTGAATGTACCGGCAACCTACATTTTGAAAGTGTCATGGGCTTTTTTATCCTCCTGAGTTTTTACTTTTTATGGAAACAAAAATGGATCATTTCAGCCATAGTTTTGGGCTTATCGGTTTCCGTAAAATTGCTTCCGCTTATGTTCTTACCCCTTTTTCTAAAGCTTTTCAGTAACAATAAAAAAACTTCAGAAAGTAGCGAAAATCGAAGTTTCGTAGCTCAAATATCAGCTAATCTCAACGACCTAAAAACTATAAAATGGACTAATCTACTTAGTTATTATACTATTGTGATGCTTATAGTGATCCTAAGCTTTCTTCCATTTTACAATTCGGCTTTCCTGGCTAACTTTTCAAAAAGTATTGGGCTTTGGTTTCAAAAATTTGAGTTCAATGCGAGTATTTATTACGCCATTCGATGGATTGGTTTCCAAATAAAAGGCTACAACATTATCGCAGATACCGGTAGGATTCTTCCTGTAGCCACTTTTATCATTATCCTTACCATCAGTCTTTTTAGAAAAATAAGAAGCTTAAAATCGCTAATTTCAGGATGTGTTTTTGCGCTGTGCTTTTACTTTTTACTGTCTACCACTGTGCACCCCTGGTATATTTTGACCCCGTTATTGCTTTCGATATTTACAACATATCGATTCCCAATCGTCTGGTCTTTTGTAGCGATGCTAAGTTATTATGCCTACGGAAATGGGGATTTTCAGGAGAACTTATGGCTAATCACATTAGAATATGTTGTAGTTATTGGCTTTGCGATTACTGAAGTTTTCTTTCCGAAGAAATTAAGCTTTAGCCTTTTTTGCTGATTTATGGATAATAAAAAGATTACGGATATATACGATACCTCCAAAAAAATGGGCCGATAACAGCACTGGATCTGTCCTGAAACAGGCATACGTAAAAATAATGACAGAACCCGTTAAACTCATTATCCAGAAACCCCAGGGCAAGCTACTCTCATCATGCTGTTCTGAATACCACCACTGATAAACAAATCTCCCTGTATAAATAATTTGTCCTACCGTCCCCAAAATCACTAACCAAATGGCTATATTCTCTCCTGTAAATAATTTACTCCAATCCAATTCACTGAAAAACAAGAGATAACCTGCAATAACTATTGGAGATAAAATAACTGCGATTTTAAAGAAAATATTAGAAGGTTTCCATTGGTCTTGAAGTTGCAAATTCCTAAAATAGATATAGTAAATAAGCGCCTGACCAATCATAATCGATAAATCTTTACGCAAATAACCGTAGACAAAGAAAAGTATAGCACCTAGTAAACTAAGTTGCCAGAAAAGTGTTGGTGTTTGAACTTTATTTTTTTTCTCTGAAAGTAACCATTGATTGACGAGACGGGCAGAAAAGCATAACTGCGCTAAAAAACCAATTCCATAAATTACCCACATGTTCATACACCAAAGGTTAAAACAAAAAGCTGTCCAAAATAAGCCAAATTAGGCTAAAGGACAGCTTTACTATATTGTAAATCTTTGTTAATACTTTTTGCTTAAAAAGTTAAACAAACTACATATCTAACAAATAGGCGAATATTAGTGGTGCTACAATTGTTGCGTCGCTCTCAATTATATGCTTTGGTGTGTTAATATCTAATTTACCCCAGGTAATTTTCTCGTTAGGTACGGCACCAGAATAGGAACCATAACTTGTGGTAGAGTCTGAGATCTGGCAGAAATAACTCCAAAATGGCGTATCTGTTCTTTCCAGATCCTGATATAACATTGGAACCACACAAATTGGAAAATCTCCTGCGATTCCTCCTCCAATTTGAAAGAAACCAATTCCGTTTTTAGAATTTTCGGTATACCAGTCGGCTAAAAAGGTCATATACTCGATACCGGATTTCATGGTACTGGCTTTTAACTCACCTTTAATTACGTAAGATGCAAAAATGTTCCCCAGTGTACTATCTTCCCAACCCGGCACTACCATAGGCAAATTTTTCTCTGCCGCAGCATACATCCAGGAATCTTTAAGATCGATCTCATAATATTCTTCCAGAACCCCACTTAATAATAATTTATACAAAAACTCATGAGGGAGGTAACGTTCTCCTTTATCGTCTGCCTCTTTCCAGATTTTAAAAATATGTTCCTGAATTCTTCTAAACGCTTCTTCCTCCGGAATACAGGTATCGGTAACACGGTTTAAGCCGCCTTCCAAAAGTTCCCATTCTTCTTTTGGCGTAAGATCGCGATAATTAGGTACGCGCTTGTAATGAGAGTGCGCCACAAGATTCATCACATCTTCTTCCAGGTTAGCACCGGTACAGGAAACAATCTGTACTTTATCCTGCCTAATCATTTCGGCAAAGATTTTACCAAGCTCAGCCGTACTCATGGCTCCTGCAAGAGAAACCAACATTTTACTACCGCCTTCTAATTGCTTTTCGTAATCTTTCGCCGCGTCAACAAGAGCTGCCGCATTAAAGTGTAAATAATATTTTTCTATGAATTGCGAAATCGCTCCTTTATTCATCGTCGTTTTCTTCGTTATAATTTTGATATTTGAACTTATAGCTTAACATTTTGTAGTACAGTTTTGCCGCAAGAAAATCTGAAGACTTCTCATTTTTATTTGGACAAAGCTCTACAATATCAAAGCCAACTACATTCTTTTTCTTAAACATTAATTTTAAAAATTCTAAGGTCTCATACCAGAACAAACCTCCCGGCTCTGGTGTACCTGTAGAAGGCAAGATAGAAGGATCAAAAGCATCCAAATCTATGGTGATAAATACATTTGGCGTCATTTGACCAATAGCATCATCCATCCAGTCTTCGTAAAGATCATGACCAAAATACACCTGGTTCTCGTCCATGTGTTCGGTCTCTGAGATATCCATAGATCGAATTCCTACCTGAATAAGGTTGGTTTTTTTACTTGCCTCATACATTGCACAGGCGTGATTGCATTTAGAACCTTCATATTCTGGTCTTAAATCGGCATGTGCATCTAATTGAACTACAGTAAGATCTTCAAAACTTTCATTAAAAGCCCTAATACTGCCAATAGAAATACTATGCTCCCCTCCAAAAAGCGTTACAAATTTTTCCTGAGCGATGTAATTTTTAGTGGTTTTATATACCGCCTCTACCATTTTCTCCGGTGAAGAATTTTCGGTAACGGCTGGTGCTAAATACACTCCTTTTTTATAAACTTCAGATCTGGTTTCTATATCATAGACTTCCATATTTTCTGAAGCTTCCAAAAATGCATCTGGACCTTTATCTGCGCCTTTTTGCCAGGTACTGGTACCATCATAAGGAACAGGAATTAATACCACCTTCGCCTCATCTATCCTGGCATATTTATCGGGTATACCGGCATAATTCTTTTTACTCATTTTAATCTAATTGGTTTAATAAGAAATAGTTGATTATTTTAAAGATATAAATTTTAGTTCTCATATTTAGTCATAGCCCAAAATATCTAACATATCTTCGGCTTTTTGCTGTTCACTAAATAATTTAGTGAAGATCTTACCATTTTCGTCTTTATCGATGAGCACATGTTTTGGCTGTGGAATTAAACAGTGCTGTAAGCCTCCAAAACCACCAATGGTTTGCTGGTAGGCTCCTGTATTAAAAAAGCCTATATACAGCGGCTTATCTTTTTTAAACTTAGGGAGATAAATCGCATTGGTATTTTGCTCGCTGTTATAATAATCATCACTATCACAGGTTAATCCCCCCAACAGTACGCGCTCGTACTCATCATTCCAGCGATTAATGGCCAGCATGACAAATTTTTTGCTAATTGCCCAGGTATCTGGTAATGTCGTAATGAAAGAGGAGTTGATCATATTCCATTTTTCACGATCGTTTTGCTGCTTTTGGTATAAGATTTCATAAATGGCACCACCACTTTCTCCTACGGTAAAACTTCCGAATTCGGTAAAAAGATTAGGCACTTCTACATCTGCCTCTTTGCAGGCCAGCTGAATTTGATTAATGATTTCTTCTACCATATACTGATAATCATAATCAAAAGCCAGTGAATTTTTTATAGGAAATCCTCCACCAATATTCAGGCTATCTAATGTAGGGCAAATTCTTTTAAGGTTAATATAAACCTTAAGACACTTATTAAGTTCGTTCCAGTAATAAGCAGTATCTCGAATCCCGGTATTGATAAAAAAGTGAAGCATTTTCAGATTCACCTTATCATTATCTTTTATTGATTGGTTGTAAAACGGTACAATATTTTTGTACCCAATCCCCAATCTAGAGGTATAGAATTCAAATTTCGGTTCTTCTTCAGAAGCAATTCTAATCCCAACTTCAAAATCGTCGTTTATGCGATCTTCTAGCAGGCTTAACTCTTCATAATTATCAATAATGGGAATACAATTTTTATGTCCATTATTAATTAACCGGCCTATATTGGCCACATATTGATCTCGCTTAAATCCATTACAAATAACATAAGCATCGTCTTTCAGTTTTCCGGAAGCCTTTAATTTCTCAACGATATTAATATCGAAAGCTGACGAAGTTTCAATATGAATATCATTTTTAAGCGCTTCGTTCATCACATATTGAAAGTGCGAACTCTTTGTACAATAACAGTAATTATAAGTTCCCTTATAATCAAGGTTTTTCATGGCGGCTTTAAACCAGCCTTTTGCACGATTGATATTGTCTGAAATTTTTGGTAGATAAGTGAATTTTAATGGTGCGCCGTATTGCTTGACAAGCTCCATTAAATCAATATCATGAAATTGAAGCTCACTACCCTCTAATTTAAATTCCTCCTGAGGAAAGTAGTAAGTCTGATCGATTAAATCCCTGTACTTGGTATTCAATTTTATAAAAGTAGATTGGTTAAAAATTAAAAATTAGTTATTAATATCACAGCCTGAAAATTCAGATTGATAAAATATTGTTAAGAAAACTTATAATATACAAAAATTGAGATTTAGAATTACCTCTAAACCTAATGACTGCCTGAGTTGACAGATACCTGAAGAAAAAAATGTTTTTCAATCTAAAAACACTAAAAAATAAATCTATTAATTAAAAACTTTTGTCGCCGGATGCTTTTTAAATAATAGTTGCTACCACCCGTCACGAAACAGGTGGTAAATGTAAATAAAAAATTAATGGAAAAATTAAAAAACCAACTACAAATTTCCAAGGTTAATTACCTCTTGTTTGGTAAGGGTCCTAAACCTTCCTCGTGGTAAATCTTTTTTAGTTAGCCCTCCATAAACCACCCGGTCCAGATTCAATATTTCGTAGCTTAAACTCTTAAATATCTTTTGTACAATATGAGGTTTTGTACTGGTAAGTTCCATTCCCACCTCAGTCTTAGGGCGATCTTTAACGTAACTTACATCCGTCACATTAATCTTTTTACTTTCAATATAAACGCCTTCCCTGATTTTCTCAAGATCATCTTGCGATAATGCATGATCCAATTTTATATGATAAATCTGCCGAATTCCGTTTTTAGGATTAGCGAGTTTCTTGGCTAAAGCACCATCATTGGTAAACACCAACAAACCGGTTGTTTGGGTATCTAATTTCCCAATAGGATCTAATTTAGATTTAGAAGCTTTCGCCATAATATCCATTACGGTTAATCCTCCTTTGTGTACACTTCCGGTTACAAAAACACCTTTAGATTTGTTAAGTACAAAATATTCCGGTTTATCTGGAGTAATACTTCGTCCGTCAAATTTCACCTCATCGGTTAATTGTACTTTATAGCCCATCTCGGTCACTACTTCGCCGTTTACCGAAACATTACCGGAAGCGATATATATATCGGCATCCCTACGTGAGCAAATACCTGCATTAGCAATATATTTATTTAAACGCATTCCATCTTCACGCTTTTCCAGAGCAGTATTTTTACGTTTTATGGGGGCGTTACCACGAGCATAAGATTTCTTACGACTGCTGCCGCCCTGTCTTCCACTAAATTTTTTCCCTGAAGAATTATCACTTCTGCTCATATCGCTAATTTTTTGCAAAGATACTGGTTCGTATCGATGTTAAAAAATGATTATCAAAAGATTTTGATTTATTTTAAAGTCAACTTACTAAAATCTAGGAATTTGCTTTTAGAACACTCTATTTAAAAGGGTATCAGGATCAATAAGTAAGATACTAAAAACCCCGGCTACAATAATAAATTTCAGGATATTGTGGAGTATCAGGTACTGCCACTTTGTTTTGCTGAAATAAAGAATCAACATAAATAATGTTAGTAAAAAAAAGCTGGCATAAAAATAATAATGCATATAGCCCACATTAAACTTTTGGGTAAGTAATAAGGTAGGAATGATAGAAATTAAGAATAAAATCCCTAAAAATAACTTACTCCATTTTTCTCCATAAACAACCGGAATGGTATGATAATTTAAAGCCAGATCTCCCCTTATGTTTTCAAGGTCTTTTACCAGCTCCCGCATGGCAATCATCAAAAATAAAAATGCAGCGTGAATAAAAATCACCGTTTCAGTATTCCCATAATATACAAACACCGCAAAAAATGGAATGATGGCAATAACGGAAGCAACTAGGTTTCCCACAAAAAGAATTTTCTTTAAACGATGCGAATAAAACCAAATGGAAAAAATATACAGGGAAAAAAAAACAACGGTTTTAAAAGACACATAGCTGGCAAAAAATACCGCAAACATATTTAGTATAAAATATACCGAAAGTTTTGTTCGCTGTCCTACGATCCTGTCCAACATTGTTTTTTTGGGGCGATTTATCAGATCCTTCTCGCTATCGTAAAAGTTATTGATAATATACCCTGAAGCAATTACGCTTGCCGTACTTAAAATCAGGAAAAAAAGATTATCATCAAAAAAAACCTCACGCAACGGAAGATTTGGTGCAAGTATAAAAGCTGAAGCCAGGTATTGGGCAATAACGATCATCAAAATATTATAACCGCGTACCACAGAAAAGAGGCTTAGCATCTTAAGCAAAAAACGCTTATTCATTAGCGAAGCCATAGGCTATAATTTTTCAGATAAAATTAGAAGGTATATACCACCTCCAGATTGTAATCTTTTAGGGACGTTCTGGCCTTCTCGATATCTTCTGTAAATCCTAAAATATATCCTCCGCCTCCAGAACCACAAAGCTTCAGATAATAATCGTTGGTTTCGATACCATGTTTCCAAAGCTTATGGAATTTAGCCGGGATCATAGGTTTAAAGTTATCTAAAACTACGTGAGAAAGACTTTTTACATTTTTAAAAAGCGACTTCACATCTCCTTTTAGAAAATCTTCTACACAGGCATCTGTATGCTTTACGAACTGATTTTTAAGCATTTTCCTAAACGGCTCCTGCTTCATGTTTTCCATAAATATAGAAACCATAGGTGCTGTTTCTCCCGTAGAACCACTATCTAATAAAAACACCGCTCCGGTACCGTTTTCGGTTTGCGAAGGGATTCCAGCCGGCTCAATATTATCTTTGGAATTAATTAAAATAGGGATGCTTAAATAGCTGTTTAAAGGATCTAAACCAGAAGACTCACCATGAAAAAAGCTTTCCATTTTTCCAAAAATCTTCTTCAGCTTTAACAATTTGTCCCTGGTTAGGTTTTCTAAAACCGTAATTTTATCGGTAGCATATTTATCATAAATAGCAGCGACTAGAGCACCACTACTCCCCACACCGTAACCTTGAGGAATACTGGAATCAAAGTACATTCCTTTTTCGATATCTGCTTCTAAAGTTACAATATCAAACTGTACCAGTTCAGGATGTTCTTTCTGAAGTGTGTTCAGGTAATTGGAAAAACGCCTTAAGTGCTCGTTAGATTCTTTTGCTTTTGCTGTAGGCTCTGCAGAAACTTTTAAAGCTCCGTTATAAAAATTGTAGGGGATTGATAATCCTTTGGAATCTTTTATAATTCCATATTCCCCAAACAATAAAATTTTCGAATAAAATAAAGGTCCTTTCATATACATTAGCCTTTTAGCATTCAGAAATTAAAAATTTGCATTATAGCCATTTACTAGATAATCGAGATTAAATACTTCAAGGCTTAGCTCGAAATAAAAAAGTAATTTTCTACACAACACCTCGTTGACTTAGCCTGAGGCACTTAAGTAAATTTACAACTTTTTTGATCCTTTTCCAATTTCGTCACAAATATAGTGTCCATTTTCACAATAGACAACTAACTCGTTCTTAACAAATTCCAAAATTTCTTCTTTAAACTGAGAAGGATATAACATATGCACGTTTGCACCAGCATCTAAAGTGAAACAAACCGGAATTTTGCTTTCCTCACGCTTCTCCCAGATTTTATTAATAATCGCCAGCGTATTGGGTTTCATCAATAAAAAATAGGGATCACTGCTCATCATCATAGCATGCAACGTAAGTGCTTCACGTTCCACTATTTTAATAAATTGCTTTACATCTCCTTTTTCAAAAACAGGAATCAAAGCACTTAAATGATCATGTGCCTGTTGAAACCTGGCCGCTGCAAAAGCATGCCCGTGCATTAGATCATGCCCCACAGTGCTGCTCACTTGTTTTTTACCCTTATCAACAAGCAATATGGTATCCTGATAATCTTTAAAAACATCGGCAATTTTAAATGGATACTGAACGCCATAAGTATCACTACTTAACGGAATTTCCTGATGTTGTCCCCAAACTACAAGATCACCTCTTACACTTCTGCAAGCGCTACCGCTACCCAGCCTTGCCAAAAACGATGCCTTTTTATAAAAGAAATCATCTTCTGTTTCAGGGAATAAGCTTTTTTCCAGACTCATCACACAAAGTGCTAACGCACTCATCCCACTGGCCGACGAAGCAATTCCGCTACTATGTGGAAATGAATTATCAGAAACCACCTCAAACTTAAACTCTTCTAAATAAGAACAATAAGGCAAAATTCGTTTAAAAAAAGAGGCTATTTTAGGTTTAAAACTCTCTTTCTTAACTCCTTCAAAGATAACATCAAACTCGATTCCTCTCGAAGTAGTAGAATTATCAGAAACTTTAACATAGTTTAATCTGGTGGTGGTTTTACAATTTTTAAGAGTAAAGCTTATAGAGGGATTAGCAGGAATTTGATTTTCCTTTTTCCCCCAATATTTCACCAAAGCTATATTACTTGGGGCTTCCCAGCAAACCGATCCACTCTCCACAGCATTTTTCAAAGGTGCTGAGACAAACTCCTTATCAGGCATTTTTCTTTAGATTTTTAGCAAATATATACTTTTAAATTTTTCCCGATAAAAGATGCAAAATTCATTTTTTTTATTATTTTTAAAGTCAAACCTAACTTAACTAATGAATTCTAAGCTGCTTCTACGCAGCGTAACAGCTACCGCTGTTTGTCTGGTTTTTGGCTTTTTGGGAATAATTGCTCTTCAAAACGGACTGGACTCCTGGTATGCTGCGCTGCAAAAACCATGGTTTACACCGCCAGAATCTTTATTTGGGCCGGTTTGGACAATCATGTATATACTAATTGGAATTTCGGCAGGTCTAGTTTGGAACAAAGGCTTTTATCATAAATGGGTTAAAACTGCTCTTTATCATTTTGGGTTTATTTTGCTGCTTAATGCCTTTTGGTTTTTATTTTTCTTTGGATTACATGAACCCATGATCGCATTAATTGCTATAAGCGCGGTTTTTATAGTATTGCTTATTACTATCAGGTGGTTTAAAGTTGTTAGTGTTCTCTCAGCATATCTTCTTATACCTTATGCCGTATGGGTCCTTTTCCTTATCGTTTTCACTTTTGAATTTTGGCGAATTAACTAATATCCCCGGCTATCGCTTTTGCCACCATATACCCACCAGTCCATGCATTTTGAAAATTAAATCCACCGGTAACAGCATCGATATTTAATACCTCTCCGGCCAAATAAAGGCTTTTATATTTTTTACTACGAAAGCTTTTAAAATCGATTTCTTTTAAATCTACACCGCCTGCGGTTACAAATTCATCTTTAAAAGTACTTTTCCCATTTACAGTAAACTCTCCTTTAGTAAGTTGAAAAGCCAACTTATCTAACTGCGTCTTTGATACATTTGCCCAAACCTCATCTCCTGAAATAGCTGCAGCCGTTACCAATTTTACCCAAAGTCGTTTTGGGAGCTCAAATTGTGCATATTTTGATACTTTTTGTTTTGCTGAGGACTTTTTTATACTCCGTAATCCTTCTAAAATCGTATCTGGATTAAAACCCGGCACCCAATTCACAAAAATCGAAAATTGATAATCACAGTCGTTTAACTCCCTTGCCCCCCAGGCCGAAAGCTTTAAAATTCCCGGACCGCTCATCCCCCAGTGAGTGATAAGAAGCGGGCCTTCACTTTCTAATCCAGAGTTTGGGATTTTCACTTCAGCAAACGTAGAGATACCAGCCAAATTTTTAATCCTTGTATCTTTGATATTAAAAGTAAACAACGAAGGGACTGCATTCACCATCTTATGCCCTAACTTTTTCAGAATATCCCACATTTTGGGGTTACTGCCCGTCGCAATCACCAGTTTATCGCATGTAAAATTAGTTTTTATACTTTCTATACACCAGTATTCGTTTTCTTTCCAAATATTTTTTACTGGCTGTCCGGTAAGTACTTCAATTCCCAAGCGCCGGGTTTCAGACAAAAAGCAATCAATAATGGTTTCAGAACTATCAGTAACCGGAAACATTCTTCCATCTTCCTCGGTCTTTAATTCTACACCTCGTTCTGCAAACCAGCCAATGGTATCGCCTGTCATAAAATGATGAAACGGTCCTAGCAGTTCTTTTTCTCCTCTTGGATAATTACGCGTTAAATCTTTCGGTATAAATTCGGCATGGGTCACGTTACAGCGCCCTCCTCCTGAAATTTTCACTTTAGATAACACGGTTTTGCCCCGCTCTAAAATGGCAATCTTTAATTCGGGATTAAAATTTGCCAGATTAATCGCGGTAAAAAAACCGGCTGCTCCACCTCCTACTACCAATACATCATAGTGCACCATACGCCTCTTTAAAACTAGTTTTAGTTATAATCGATCTGGAAAATCAGAGAAAATACCATCCACATCAAGACTTTTTAGTTTCTTAATCTTCTCTGGTTTATTTACGGTCCAAACATAAACTTTAATATCGTTTCGATGACAATCTGCGATAAAATCTCTGGTCACCATTTTGTAATAAGGATGTATAGAAAAAGCTTTTAAATGCCTTGCCTGTAAAAATGCCATACTAAGATCATTTTCGGTTAAGACGGCAACCGGAATTTCGGGATTCAAACTACGTAAACTCATTAATTCGTTAAAACTAAAACTGGAGATAAGAATTTTTGATTCCGGAAATTTTTGCAGGCATTTTAAAACCGGCTCGGCCGTCCCCTCTCCTTTTAGTTCGATATTTAAAATCACTTTATCCTGAATCAGTTCCAACACCTCGGATAAGGTTGGGATCTGATATCCCTCTCTGGTCCTAAACGATTTAATTTGCGCCAGGCTTTTATCGCTTACCACTCCATTTCCTGAAGTCGTATTACCAAGTTCCTCATCATGAATTACGACCAGTTCCCCGGTTTTGCAAAGATGCACATCAATCTCGATCATATCGACTTTAAGCAGCATCGCCTTTTTAATACTTTCGAGTGTGTTTTCTGCTACGTGGCCTTTTGCGCCACGATGTCCGATTTTTAAAGTTGCCATTTGTTTAGTCTGTTGTTAGTTAGTTTTATTCAAATAATTTTTAGTTCAAAAAATTAAAATCGGCATCCCTTTAGAAATGCTTAGGACAACTTAACATTTTTTTTGCCTCTACCATGATTAAATTGACTCGATTTCAAACTACTAAAATGCAAATTTTATGAATCAACCAAAAACCTTTCCGCAACAAGATCAAAAACAACCGGGGGATCAGCATAAAATGGATCCCCAACCCGTGGTGATCAGAGACTCTTACAAAGGCAGTGAAAAGCTGAAAGGGAAAAATGCATTAATTACCGGGGGAGACAGTGGTATAGGGCAAAGTGTGGCTGTACATTTTGCTCGCGAAGGTGCTAATATTGCCATTATCTATCTTGAGGAAGATGAAGATGCCCTGGAAACAAAAAAACTTATTGAAGCCGAAGGACAAGAGTGTTTTTTACTGGAAGGAGACATTAAAGACCCAGAATTTTGCAAAAAAGCGGTAAAGCACGTAGTGACAGAGTTTGGTGGTTTAGATATATTAATCAATAATGCGGCAGTTCAGTTTCCCAAAGATTCTATTCAGGATATAAGTATTGATCAGTTAAAGGAAACTTTCGAAACCAATATTTATCCGTATTTCTATATTCTAAAAGAAGCACTACACCACTTAAAAGAAAATTCGACTATTGTTAATACCACTTCAGTCACTTCGTATCGTGGTAGTTCTCATTTGTTAGATTACGCCAGCACTAAAGGAGCCATCACCAGTTTCACAAGAAGTTTATCTTCGATGCTGGTTTCAAAAGGAATTAGGGTAAATGCTGTTGCTCCCGGACCAATATGGACACCTTTAATTCCGGCTACATTTGAAGATGTTACCAAATTTGGACAAAAAGTACCTATGGGTCGCGCCGGGCAACCGGGAGAAGTTGCTCCTGCCTATGTTTTCCTCGCCAGTGAAGATAGCAGTTATATCACCGGGCAAACCATTCATGTTAACGGAGGCGAATTAATAGGAGGATAATCATAAATTAAAATCAACAAAATGGAGAAATGGTTTGAAGCATCAGGCACAAGTTTAATTGCAATAGTACTTAGTGCCATAGGAATTTATATTACCGTAATAGTTTACACCAGAATCGCAGGCAAAAGAAGCTTTTCTAAAATGTCAAGCTTCGATTTTGCAATGACTATTGCCAGTGGAAGTATCTTGGCTTCAACCATTCTATTAAAGAATGTAAGTTTAATACAGGGCGCAGTTGGTTTATTGGTGGTTTATATTTTACAAATTGGTACTGCATTTTTAAGACGTTATCCTAAATTTCGAAAAATAACCGACAACGAGCCATTATTGCTTATGGAGGAAGGAAAGATTTTTCATGAAAATTTAAAGAAGGCAAGAGTAACCGAATCTGATCTGCGGGGAAAACTCAGGGAAGCCAACGTGATTCAACTTTCTGAAGTAAGAGCGGTTATTTTTGAAACAACCGGAGATGTCTCTGTACTCCACTCTAACCCGGATAAAAAATTAGAAGAATGGCTTATTAAAGATGTAAATCGAAATTAGTAATTTGCGCGTATAATTTTCATTTCGAAAAAATGTACCAGCCTCAACAGTATAAAAAGGATGACCCAGAATTTATCTTTAAGTTTATTCAAAATCATCCTTTTGCCACCATGGTCAGCCAATCAAATAACCTGATGGCAACGCATATTCCTGTTTTAGTTGAAGGTAGGGCACAAAACTTTAAGCTATATGCTCATATCGCTAATCATAACGAGCAACTAAAAACCTTAAAGGATGGTACCGAGATTCTACTGATTTTTCAGGGTACTCAGGGCTATGTAAGTTCTTCCTGGTATACCGAAAAAGATATTAGCACCTGGGATTATTCGGCTGTGCATGTAAACGCTCGCATTAAACTTCAAACTCAAGAAGAATTAGAAAGTTCTTTAAAAAAGCTGGTCAATACTTTCGAAAATAAACAAAATTCACCTCTTTTTTATGACGAAATTCCACAGCAAATGCTGTTGGATCATTTACCGCTAATTACCGGATTTTGGGCTGAACCCTTTAAAATTAAAGGGATTGCAAAATTACACCAGGGCTATAAAAAAGAAGACATAAAATCTTCTATTGATCATTTAGAAAAAGGAGATGCCCAACAAAAATTACTTGCGAAAGATATTAAAGAAGAAAACGACTTATAGAAATCCCGTTATAACGCTTTATATTTCCTTTTTTCAATACTCCACTAATTCTCCATAAAGTTTCTCTTGTTGTCATGTAAACTTCAGATAGAGTTGTCCATCATTATAAAACTCTATATAATTCTCTAGCATCTTTTTCCGAAAAAAGTATATTTTCTGCGTTAAAAATCTTCTTAACTTTTAGATTTCCATTCTGATGAAATTTTTGGATCTGACCAATAGGCTAGTTTTGTCGATCTCCTGAAGACTCAGAAAAACCAAATTTTGATGACAGTGCTAAACTAAATATAAAATCGAATGCAATATACTTTAGAACCCATATAAGATACTCAAAACCAGAACAGCAAAAAACTATACATTCTTTTTACGGTATCGCATATTTAGCATTTCGATCGCCAGCGAAAAAAACACTGAAAAATAGATATATCCTTTAGGCACATGATAATGCAAAGCTTCTACGATGAGCATTACTCCGATTAAAATTAAAAAACTTAAAGCTAAAATCTGGATTGTAGGATGATTGTTTACAAAATCACTTACCGCTTTAGCAAAAATCATCATTACCAAAATTGAAATAATAACTGCTATAATCATCAAAATCACCTGTGTAGTTAAACCAACCGCAGTTAAAATTGAGTCAAACGAAAAAATAATATCCAGCATTACAATTTGAGCAATAGCCAGATTAAAGGATTTTACTTTTATCTCCTTTTCAGTTTCGTGTTGCCCTTCAACTTTATGATGGATTTCCAATGTACTTTTTACCAAAAGGAAAAGCCCTCCAGCTAACAGAATAATATCTCTCCAACTCAAGTCAAAATCACCAAAAGTTAATACCGGTTTTGTTAATCCAATAATCCACGTAATCCCTAAAAGCAGCAGTACACGCGTAAGCATGGCTAGTGTAAGACCGCCAATTCTGGCTTTCTTTTGCTGGTGTTTTGGTAATTTACCGGCTACCAGCGAAATAAAAATGATATTATCAATACCAAGCACTATCTCCATAAATGTTAAGGTAAGCAAGGCTACCCAGGTATCTGCCTGTAGAAAAATTTCCATCTAAATAAATCAACTTGTTTATTGAAAATTAAATATTAAATCATTAAAAATAGATAAGAAAAGCTTAAAAATTAAGAAGCAATCGTCATACAATTTTATAGTTTGTCTTTCCTTAAGCAGGGAAATTTTTGGAACAATCTTAAAATAATTAAGGACTGCCATTACTATTCCCTTTTAACCTGTGATTAATATTTAGTTAATATCAGTAAAATGAATCTTCGCTATTTTTATTGAGTTATGAACCATAATTATGATAACTAACCTAATGAAAAGAAGATCTCTTTTAAAAGGACTTGGCGCAGCAGCTTTAACTCCTTCATTATCACTTATTCCCAAACCTAAAAAAGACACTCCTGTGTTACGCGTAGCACATATTACAGATGTTCATCTTAAAAATGATTTAGGAGCCCCTAAAAAGTTTGAGCGTTGCTTACATCATATTCAGCAACATTCGCCAAAAGTAGATCTTATTCTTAATGGTGGAGACATTGTTTTCGACATGAATAAGGAAAAACGAAGCGATATTGATGCTCAATGGAAATTAATGGAAATGATGATGAAAAATGAAAATGATATTCCGGTAAAATACTGTTTAGGCAATCACGATATTTGGTGGAATGAAGACTCTAAAAATGAGATTTTTTACGGAAAACAATACTCTCTCGATCGATTAGAACTAAAAGAGTCCTATTATAGCTTTAAGCAGAGTGGCTGGAAATTCATTATCCTGGATAGCACCCATCAGGATATCGATGATACATGGTACATTGTTAAACTTGGAGATCGGCAAATGCAATGGTTAACAACCGAATTAAAGAACACTCCTAAAAAAACACCCATAGTGATCATGTCACACATCCCTATTTTAACCTCGGTCCTGATGATACAGGACAATGTAGTGAACCGTTGGGAATTTTTAGGGGGTGATATGCATACCGATTGCGCAGAACTAACTAATTTATTTTACGAGTACTCCAACATAAAACTTTGCCTTAGCGGTCATATACATATACGTGACAAAGTGGTATATAATGATGTCACTTATATTTGTGATGGGGCAGTAAGTGGAGCCTGGTGGGATGGTATTCGCCGACAAACCAAACCGGGGTATGGATTAATCGATCTTTATGCCGATGGTAGTTTTAATGAAAGCTATATTACCTATTAAAAAAGGTACCAGGAAATTTACCCTCTCTACTGATAAACCGAAACCAAGAACTTAACTATACAAGAGGTATAGACCGCAAGACCTTTTTTTAATTTCTGGCATTTTAGGAGGTGCCGGGATAGGGTATTTTACCTTTTGGAGGCGATAATAAAAAAGCTCCACTAAAAGTGGAGCTTTTTTATTTTATCGATCACCAACGGTTGCGGCTAGATAACCAATGCCTTGCAAGACATCTTCCTTTTCTTCAAAATTCTTAATCATTAAAGTTTTATTGCTGATATCATATTTTTGATCAAATATTAAAAAAGCCTTTTCTAAAAACAGTGCAATGTAAAACTTTGATGGTCTATGTAAAAGTGCTGAGTTTATACTTATACCACTTTTATCAATATAAATAAATCGTTTTGAAAATGGTTTCCAATGAGAAGAAACTTTAATTTCAAAATTAGAATTTTTTAATCGTTTTAAAAATTCGGCTACAACATTCTCATTATAATGCTGATCTAAAAATCCCTTTAAATCTTCATAAAAATGAGCACTATTAATAATTTGATTAGAGCGAGATACCATATTATATACCTTTAGATGCGCTCCGGTATAGATTAGCTTCATAGTCCCTGTGAGTTAGTTTAGTAGATTCAAAATTAAACAGTTACCATAAACTTCTACAAAATTTAACATTAAAATTTCATCAATAAATTGATAATTGCAGATTTCCTATAAAATGCAATCTAAATATTCCGAATTAGAAATACTCCTCATAAAAAAGCTCCTAAAACTAAGAAGCCTGTAATTTATCATTAACTATTTTGTACGAATTTGCACACAAAATAAGAGGTCAATATAATCTGCTTTTCTAGCATCTACTTTTTGCACTTCAGTAAAATATTAATCCTGGATTTTAATTTTCATTCCTCTCTGAAGAACTCTAATTTATCCAAATATCGTTAGTATGATCAACTATTCACACTTCAATTATTTTGATAAAAAGCTTTTATACATATTTCGTTTTACCCGGCGTAGGAATAGGATATTCACCATTTTCCATTGGCTGTGTTGGCGGAACACTATCCCAGTTTATTTCTTCAGGCATCAATATATGATTTGAGTTCATTGCCGCTTCCCAGGTGATTACTTGCCCGCTATAGGTCGCCATACGCCCTATTATTGCAGTCATAGTACTCTTAGCCCCATTTTCTGCATCACTTATCACCTCTCCATTTCGAATCGCGGCAAATAGCCGATCGTGCTCTACTTGATAGGGATTTGGATCATTTTCTCCTCTGTAGGTAAAAATATCACTTCCTTTTATATCCGTAATTCTAGCCACACCGGCATCATTAGTTTCCACCTTTCCTTTGGTTCCCTGAAAAGCTTCCGCTACTTTAGACATCGTTCCCGGTTGGTGCCTACACTGACTTGAAATAACAGCACCACTCGGATAAGTAAATTCAACAAAATGATGATCAAAAATCTCTCCATGTTCAGGACCTTTTCTAACTTCTCTTCCTCCCATACCTTGTGCAGCAATAGGATATTCACCTATAAACCAATTCGCAACATCGATGTTATGTATATGCTGTTCTAAAATATGATCTCCACACAACCAGTTAAAATAATACCAGTTCCTCATTTGATATTCCATCTCGGTTTGTTCTGGTTTTCTAGGATGTACCCAAACCCCGGCACTATTCCAATATACTTGTCCTGATACAATATCTCCAACCTTATCATCTCTTATTTGACTAGCAATTTCGATATAATTTTTTTGATAGCGCCTTTGTAAACCTACTACTACATTTTGTTTATTTTCTTTAGCAATTTTCGCCATTTTAAGTACTTTCCTTATACCAGGAACATCGGTAGCTACAGGTTTTTCCATAAAAACATGCTTTCCTGCCTGTATAGCATACTCAAAATGGTGAGGCCTAAATCCAGGAGGTGTAGTTAAAATAACCACGTCTGCCAAATCTATTGCTTTCTTGTACGCATCGAAGCCTATAAACTGATGCTCCCCTTTTACATTAATTTTTGTAGTACCATCAAACTCTTCCTTTAAGGCTGTATAACTACTGTCCAAACGATCTTTAAAAGCATCTGCCATTGCGACTAATTCTATATTATCATCTGCTTTCAGGGCCTGATTTGCTGCACCTGTTCCACGCCCGCCACAACCTACCAAAGCGAGTTTTAATTTTTTATCATTAAACACATTAAACATTGAATTTATAGTTGTTGAAGGCATCATTATACCTGCTGTTACAAGGGCACTATTCTTACAAAATTCCCTTCTGGAGTTTTTGTTATTTTGGTTATCGTATTTCATCATTTAATATTTTATAGTTTATTCTCCCCAGTATTTTTTTAGCTCCTGGACTGAAGGAGGGTTAGGATCCCTTACTATTCTAAATCCAACGAATGGGGCGTCGGTATTCCACCATTTGCTTTTTGGAAATTGAGGATCTCTTCTTTTCCATTCTTTACTAGAAAAGAATCTTGCACTACTTCTTAATTTAAAAGCATCATCTTTATAGGACCCTCCTCTTACACTATTGGGATACACTGAAGTGGGGACATTAAAGGGGTTTTTACTGATTTTATCTGCGCTTTTATAATATTTTGGATCATAGGCATCGAGCGTCCACTCTGCAACATTTCCATAAACATCATAAAGCCCCCATGAATTTGGTTGCTTTTCTCCTACTTTGTGATAAGAAGCATCACTATTTGCCGCGTACCATGCGAAGTTTGCTAAAGCCATAGGATCTTCTCCAAAAAAATAAGATGAATTACTACCTGCTCTTGCAGCATACTCCCATTCAGCCTCCGTGGGCAGGCGATAAAAATCACCTGTTTTTGCAGAGAGCCATTTACAAAATTGGGATGCTGCTAAATATGTTACATTTCCTACAGGAAGGTCTTTTCCTTTCCCCATACCCAAACTCATATCTACATACGGAATTGTAGCCCCCGACACTGCATCAATATCAACTTTAATGATATCTGATTTCTGAAATTCCTGATCCTCTATACTACGTTCCAAGTACAAATTATACAAATCCCAGGTGGTTTCGTATTTAGCCATCCAAAACTCATCTAATGCTACTTTATGGGGCGGTTTTTCCTCTTCTGGCGATTGTGTATTCCCTCCCATCACAAAAGTTCCAGCAGGAATTGCTATCATTTCTAGCTTAAGACTGGTTCCAGGAAAATCTAAAGTATAATCCTGTAGTTTGCTTTGTCCATAAAGAATGATGGATAAAAAGAAACAGAAAGTAAAAAAACAATATTTCTTCATACCTAAAAATCATCAGATACCTTGTAGGCTTCTATAACTGCCAGCTCTCCTTGCTCGCCTTCTCCAGAGTTGCCGTGCTCCATCCCTATAATTCCTTTGTAGCCTTTTTGATGAATATATTTAAAAACATTATTATAATTAATTTCACCTGTAGTAGGCTCATTTCTACCTGGATTATCACCTACTTGAAAATAACCTATTTCATCCCAGCAAGCTTCTATATTGGGAAGTAGATTACCTTCCTGAATTTGCTGATGATAAACATCAAAAAGAATCTTGCAAGATGGACTCGCTACCGCCTTACAAATTTGATAAGCCTGGGGGGATTCTGAGAGAAAGAGTCCTGGATGATCTCTAAAATTTAAAGGTTCTAATACCATCGTAATGTCATGAGGCTCTAAAATATCTGCAGCAAATTTTAAACTCTCAATCACATTGGCTGTTTGATATTGCATATGTTGACGAACATTTATATATCCGGGAACCACAGTCATCCATTTAGCATTTACTCGTTTAGCAACTTCTACCGACTCTTTTATTTCTTTTAAAAATTCTTCTCTAAGTGCCTTATCGCCATTCGTTAGATTAGGAGAGGTCCAATAAATTTTATGCGCAACAAAGACCCCCATTTCTATATTTCTCTTTTGCATTGTTGCAGCCATTTTCTCCTGTACTTCTATAGGCCTATCCTTCATTCCATTATCTTCAAAAGCTGTAAAGCCTTGATCTGCCATAAAATTTAGTTGGTCTATAACATCTTTTCCTGCTAAATTTTGAAACATGCCTAAATGGGGCGCATAATTTAATTTGAATTGATGGGGCTCCTTTTCTTCTCGCAGTATATTGATATCACTCATTATTGTTTTAGGATATACACTTAAACCTCCAATACCTGCTAATGCTGAAATTTTCAAATTTTGCTTTACAAAATTTCTTCTATCCATGATTTATAAATTAATTTTAAGAATACAGCGACATTTAATAACCTGGGTTTTGAACCAGCAGATCGTTTCTATTCATTTCGTCTCTATGAATAGAAATAAAATACATTTTATCTAACCACTGACGATTTTCCACCCCTGGATTTAACTCAGCTGGAGTGTAGTTATAATTATAAGAGTCAGGATCGTAATGATATTGGGTTACGTTGGCTCCTGATTTTAAAGTAGCTCGTACTTCAATCGTTCTAATTTGATTTCCAAATTTTTCCGGGGCAATCATCCACCGCCTAACATCATGAAACCGATGCTCTTCATAAGCCAATTCTATTCTTCTCTCATTGCGATAACGATTCATTAATTCCTCTCCAGTATCTGTGATTGCCGGCATTCCTGCACGGAATCTAATTTTATTGAGCCATTCTCTCGCCATATCTTCTCTACCTGTTTCTATTGCTGCCTCAATATAATTTAATACTGCCTCTGTATACCTAAACATAGGAAAAGGGATAGTTTGCCTGGTGTTTTGGTCTATAATTGCCGGATCGGGATCTATAAATTTGCGCATAGTATAACCGGTATAACTTCCATTCCAGTCCTCAATATCACTATTTCGGGTATCTAATCCCCAATACGTTACTTTTTCTCCATTATTATTAATGATTTCATACCTCCCTGTTTGTATTTCTCCATAGGGATCACTTCCTGCTACGTCACTTGTTCTTGGTTTCCAATCTGCGCCGTCATATAAAATTGACGCATAAAATCTGGGATCTCGATCCTGATAAGGATTACTTGCATGTTCCTGGTTAGACCAACTAAAGGTTTCCCCTTCAATTGTCTCGTATGCATCTACTAAATCCTGGGTAGGGGTATTTCCGGACCAGTTATGGTAGCCATTAGGACCATTATATAGGTTTATATTAGCTCCTCCTTCATTTTTTTCGTCCACAAAATATCTCCCTAGAATGATTTCTTTACTTGCTTCGGCATCCGCAACGGCGCTTCCTCCCGCAAGTGAAGCGGCTATATAATTTGCTTCTCCTACTTCTGGAGATACTTTTCCCGATAGATCTAACTTATATCCTTCGCCCTCCTGAACTACTTCCTGTGCTGCGTTAAAAGCTAACTCCCAACGATTTGACTGACTTCCTGAAGTATACCCTAAATACTCCGGATTAGAGTACCCGGCTATTAATGAAGAATTTAAAGAGGCTGTTGTTATATCGTGTAAATCACTAGCTGCATATAATAAAACCCTTGCTTTCAAAGCTTTTGAAGCAAGACTACTGGTTCTACCATCACCTAAATTAGCTCCTTCTAACAAACTTGCTGCGGTTTCACAATCTTTCACAATAAATGCTATGAGCTCCTCAAAAGTAGCGCGCGGTACTGAATAATCTGCAGTACCTAGTTCGTATACAAAATCAATAATAGGTACTGCTCCATAATATCTCATTAGTTGTTGATAAAAGAAGGCTCTCATAAAATATGTTTCTCCCAGCATTACATCTATTTCATCCTGGGTAACATCACTTCCAAATGAAGGATTCTCCAGGTTCTCAATAGCGATATTAGTTGCTCTTATACGGCTATACATATCGCTCCAATTATAATTGTAGTTTATCCAACCTTGGTCGGCTGGATTACTTCTAGATTCTGTAATAGTGTTTATACCCCTCCCAGGATGTGTAAATAAGGCTTCATCGGTTAAAGATGCTTGCATTTGCTCATCAAAACCTCCTTGTCCAAAACCGTTATAAAGTTCTAACACAAAAGCTCTAGCAAGAGAAGGATCCCTCCATACCTCTCTATCTGTAACCTCATCTAGCGGTTTTGTGTTCACGAAATCATCATTACATCCGGTAAAAGAAACAACTGCTATCAGGGCTATAAGTAAATATTTTTTTATGTATCGTAAATGCTTCATGACTTTCTGAATTTTCTAATTAGAAATTAATACGTGCTCCTAGATTAATAATTTTGGATTGCGGATAATATTGCCCGATAGAATTTACCGCTTCTGGATCGAAAGATTCCATCCCCGTCCAGGTCACTAGGTTATATGCGCTTACATAAAGTCTAAAATTATTTATACCCACCTTATCTGCTAATTGTTGCGGAAGATTATATCCTAATTCAATATTTTTCAATCTTAAATAGTCCGTACTTTGTAACCAGTACGTATTACCAAATGAATAATATTGATTTCCCCGATCTGCTATTCTAGGATGCGTACTACTTGGGTTATCAATAGTCCATCGGTTATCGTATACTTCTTTCAAATAGTTTCCTATAGATCCAGACTCATCTGCACCTACCCGTAATTCTCCTCCTGCGGCTCCCTGAAACAATACTGACAGATCAAAATCTTTATATTGAAAATTAAAATTTACGCCCCCTTGAAACGTGGGCTGTGTAGTTTTATCTCTTCTTACCTGATCATCTGGAGTAATAGCACCATCGCCATCATAATCTCTGTACTTCATATCACCAGGCCTAAGATTATTAGTTATAGCGCTATAATCGATAGTATTATTATCTATTTCTTCCTGTGTGGCAAACACTCCATCGTACTCATAATATAAGCCGGCATTAATCATTCGTCCAGTAGACCTTTGCCACTGGGGTGCGCCAGGTGCTTCATCCCAAAATACAATCTTGTTTTTAGCATATCCTCCATTAATACTAGCACTAAACATTAAGTCTCCAAATTGATTATTGTAGCCTAATTGAAAATCCCATCCCCGGTTTTCTACTTCTCCAATATTTTCTGCAGGAAGACTCATCCCTGTGGTTTGCGGTACCGAAGCATTTCTCCTCCATAATATACTACTACGTTTATTAAGGAAGAGGTCTAACGTGAAATTCACTTTCCCCTCCCACATACGACCATCAAAACCAAGATTATAATTATTCGCAACCTCCCATGTTACTGCGGTATTGGGAACGCGAGTTTCAAATAAGGTTTGACTTAGCGCACTGCCTGTTACATAATTACTGAATCCATAAGTGGCGAAGTATTGATATTCTTGCAGCTCGTCATCATAATAAATATTATCATTTCCCATTTGTCCATAAGAAGCTCTTATTTTGAAGAAGTTGATTAGCTTAAGGTTCTCTTTCCAAAAATTCTCTTCAGAGACTCTCCATCCAATCATCACCCCTGGAAAAAAACCATATCTACTGTCCTCAGGAAACATATAACTTCCATCGTATCGCCAAAGAAATTCTGCTAAATATTTTTCTTTATAATTATAGCCAACCCGACCAAAATAATTTAGTCTTGCTCTTTCCCAGGCACGACCATCATTATCTTTTTCTGCATCCCCGCCTGCAAAAAGCTGATCTATTACGGTAGAAATAAAATATCGACGATAAGCACTAAAACTATCATTTCTAATAGTTTCTCTATTTACCCCGGCAAGAACATTAATTTGATGGAATCCAAATTTTCGCTCAAAATTTAAAACTCCTCCTAATAAGATATTGAGCTGATCCTGATTTCCCTGATTTAAATTTGGCTCTGCAGGACCTCTTTTCCCTCTTACAAGTTCTGGGGTACCATCATCGGTATATCCTCCCTGCCATGTATACAGATACCATGGTATTTCCCATCTTTTCGTTTGTTGAATATATTTATCGACAGCAGCTGTACCTGTAAACTTTAAACCTTTTACCCAAGGAATCTCTATATCTAATTGACCATTAGATTGAAAATAATATCTTCTATCTCTATCATAACCTGTTTGATCTGTAGTAATCACAACTGGGTTTTCTCCATACTCTATATCTGGTCCCGGCATGCCATTAGGCCAGTAGGCCGGCTGGGTTGGAGAACTACGCATTAACATTCTAAAAATGCTGGATGCCGGTTTGGTTGGATAATTACGATCTTCCTGCCTTCCCAGCACCCCTATTTTTGCAGTTATATAATCGTTAATTTTAGCATCCATATTTAACCTGATATCGTATTGCTTATAATTGGTAGCCGATTTTTTATAATAGGCATCCTGATTTTGATAACCAATAGTAGATAAGATCTTTAAATCTTCTGTTCCTCCTGTAATTTGTAAAGTATGCCTACTTTGTGTAGACCAGTCTTTTAAAGTTTCTGAGAACCAATCGGTGTCTGGATGAAACCAAGGATCGCTACCATCTTGAAACTGACGTATGTCCTCTGGTGAAAAGGGAGCTGTAACTTCGCCTCCAGATGGTCTTGTATAAACACCATCGCTCATAAAACCTGCATTAGCAGGACTCCATTCGCTCACGGGAAGCTTGTAAATTTCTAGCTCATTACGCATCATAGCGTATTGTGATGCATTGGCAAGATCAGGGATAACGGTGGGCTTTGAAAAACCTAAATTATAATCATAAGATAGTGATGTTTTCCCTACTTTTCCTCTTTTGGTAGTGACCAGGATAACCCCATTTGCTGCACGAGCTCCATAAATTGCTGCTGATGCATCTTTTAGTACTGAAATATCTTTAATATCTGCAGGGTTAAGTCTGCTAAAACCTCCTTGCCTATCCGGAATTCCATCGATAACTACCAGAGGGCTATTATCTCCAAAAGAATTACTCCCTCGAATACTAATGGTTGATCCATCATAACCAGGCTCACCACTATTCTGGGTGGCAACCACCCCGGGCATTCTTCCTGTTAATGCATTAGAAACGTTTAAAGTGGGGGACTTCGCTAATTCCTCACTACTAACGGTAGCAACAGCACCTGTAATTACTTCTCGCCGCTGTTCGCTATATCCCACTAATACAACTTCATCTAATTGTGCCTGGTCTTCCTCCATAAAAATCTCTATAGAAGTTTTACCCTCTAACCTCCTTTCCATGGTTTTAAAACCTATAAAAGAGAATACCAAAACTGCATCATTGGAAGACACGTTAAGTTTGAAATTTCCATCAAAATCCGTAACCGCTCCATTAGAAGTGCCTTTTTCAACAACACTCACACCGGGCATTGGTAACTGATCAGCCGAAGATTTAACAGTTCCGGTGATTTGAGTTTGAAATAAAGAACTTTCTAACTTGAGCGGTGAGGCAGAGAGTGACGAAAGCGCAAATAAACTGAATACGATAAACGCAAAAGGCTTGTACCTAATGCAAAGTTTTTTTTTCATTCGAAAATCTTTAATTGGTTAGCAAATCAATCGAAAACGTTTTCGTGCATAAATAAAAAAACAGTCGGAATGACTATAAGAAAATTTAAAACAAACAACACTTAAAAGTATGTTATCGAATATATAAATTAATTAACATTTATCAAAGAATTTATTAAATAAATACTAAAATAACACATAAACTTTATTTTCGATAATACTGCGCAACCTTCAAAGATCAGTTTTTTTTTTAAAGAATTAAAGAATACGAGGGGACTCCTGCTGGAGATTAAAATTCTTGTTATGCATCTATAGACTATTCATCTTTAACTTTCTCAGATAAGACTTACAGTCTATAGTTATGTAATACAGATGTAATATGAATTGAAAATTTTCATCCAAATTCATATCATTTAGTTCCAAAAATTTGAATGATAAGTTTAAAAAAATATAATTGAATAGCTACTAGAAATATTTTGTGTCATAACTCATAATGTTATGAAAAATCAACCAATTTTCATGGAATCTCCCCATTTCGATAAGTTATATCCTAAAAATTGAAATTTTTTCACCTAAGTGCTTATTAGATTCCAGGTTTAGATTTCTTTTTTATAAGACCGATAAAATCTAAAAAACCTCTTATGCTCCAGTATCAGGCATAAGAGATTATATTATACTGAAAATCGATAAATTACAAATGAAATTTTTAAAGTAAATCTGTGTCTTTTTAGCAAGATTTATTTTAAAAATAATATCGATGCTAAAATTATATACTAGGCAATTCTGTACGAATTCGGTCCCAAAAACCAGGATTAAAGAGATAGGCAGCGCCTATCACCCCAACTTTTTCGGCTTCCGTAACAATTCTAATCTTGGTTTTTAGTTTCCCTTCAGCTATACAATCCTCAAGTATGTCCAGAAAATAAGATGAAGCTTTGGCGATATTTCCACCAATAAATAAAACATCTGTATCAAAAGCTTTAAGGTGTGGGTATAAAAATTCACATAAATTATTAGCAAAATCGGTAAATACCAGTTTCATATTTTCCGGATCACTATCAATAAGTTCTTTGACACCACAACCGGCAGTATCATTGCCGGTTAAACCTCCATAATGATTAATAAGCCAGCGTGTAGAAAAATAATCATCTGCAATACCGTCCTTAAAATCCTTATCCCATAAACAACCATTTTCAGGAACTCCGTTTCCGGTTATTAAAGGCACCTTATTCTTAAGAAAAGTAGCTCCAAATCCTGTACCCAGAGTAATTGCTATAGTATGATCTTCGTTTAAGTTTTCTAAGAGGTCGCTTCCTACTCCAAAAGAAGAAGCGTCGTTTAGAAATCGCAGCTTTATATTACTGTTTTGTATTTCCCTGGCTAGCCCATCGATGATCGAGACATTATAAAGACTTTCATACTTATCATTTCTTTCGTATTTACCAATCCCATTTGCATAGTCAAAAGGCCCGGGGATAGCTATCCCTACCCCAAGGAGATGATTACTGTTAAGATCTACTGCGTTTATCGAATTGTTTAAACAGGATGCCCACTGTTTTAAAATAACTTCTTTTGTAGATTTATTATCTATTTTTTGATTGTAATAACTGTTTTCTATTACCGAAAAAGAATCTAAGTCTATGGCTGCACTGGTGATATGAGTCCCCCCAATATCTGCACCTATGGCTATATTCATTTAATATAAATTTTCAAATTTATGTTCATCACCAATTTATAGAGATTTTCGCTCCTTCAGGATTATTTGCAAATTGTAAAAGTAAGGTTTTACTCTGTTGGTCATATTCGTAATGGATATCTGGTGATTTACGTAATGGATTATTATTTAATAAAATTGATTCTGGTTGCTGCGGAAGCAAAATCCTCATGCTATTGTTGGTATCAAGCGGACTCTTACAAACAAAAGAATATGATTTAGCATTTATTTCTTCATCATAAATCCTACTTGCTGAAGCCAAAACCTGTGGTTTATTTTTATCTTCTACACTATTAATATTGTATAAAAAGCTTTGCTCACCTGGCTTGGTGATCTTCTCTGAAATTACCGGAAGCTCAGGATCAAACAAATTAATATAACTTCCTGTAGTTATTACTGGCACCTTAGAGACACTTTCGTCTAAAGTTGCAATAAGCTCATAAACACCCCTAACCAGTTTAAAATTGTTTTTATATTGAAGCTTCTTCCCATTATTAACTTCCGCATAAGCGGTATTGATCGCATTCAGAAAAGTCTCATCCCCATTTTTATTAATCACAAAATCTTTTGGATTCTGCTTTATAAAATAAATCTTTCCTTTTCCTGCTTTGTAAACTTTATTATTCTCTGGATAATCTACATGCAACAAATCGGTTAAATGCTCTATCGGTTTTTTATAACTAAAATCCCCTGTATTCCACCATTCTTCCACTTGCTGGTAAGGATCATTATCGGCACTCGTATACACTAAAACTCCGCCTTCCTTAATCCATTTGGCAAGATATTTATGCTCTTCTGGATTATTGGGCTTCATATTAGAATAACTAAGAATCAATATTTTTTTATTCTGAAGGCTAGATTTATAGCCCAGATTTTCCAGATGAACGGTTTCAACAGGAATCCCTCTTTTTAAAAGCGGAAAAGTCTGACCGTAAAAATTTGAAAAGTTAGGGTCTTCGTATCCGTCGTGATTTGGGAAGGTTTGAAACATTAAAGAATTACTCATTGCCACTGCAATTCCCTGATCTCCGCTTACCTTATTTTCAGAAACCTGGATATCGTTCAACGCATTTATCATAATCTGCATTTGCGTTGCATATGCTTTTGGAATAAGGATTTTCTTTTCTCTTCCTGCTACGCTATATGGCCTGGTATAAATTCGCTCTGGCCAAGGCATTACTTCATAATTGGCATTTCCCGGGTATAATAATTTCGCAACAAATGTCGCCTGATAATTCTTTTTATAGTCTTCCCAACTTTGATTGCGGTCTTCAATAGGATCGGTAAGAAAGAAAATTTTTCTATCGGTAGGTGCCGTCATCGAAACCATAGAACCGTATTCTAAAAAAGCATTTTCAAAGGTTCTTTCTTTCAAAATACCACTAAAATAATTTGGTGTTCTTGAAGTGCCTGTCCACACCTGGGCGATATACCCATCAATTCCTTCCAAAGAAGCCAAACTGGCTTCCGGACTCACAATATGCCATGCCGAATAATTTACCAGAGAATGCGTAGGAATATATACTTTTACATCAATTCCTTTGTCCTCACCATAAGACTTTGCAAACTTAGAAACCTCATCAATAGCATTATAATAAAGTTGATATTTTAATTTATTAGAAAGCCATGTACTTTCTGGTGATTCGTGTTGTGCCTGCCAGGGAAACCCATAATGATTTTCCCATTCTTTTTTAAACTGAGAACTATAACCTGCCCTCGTCCAGAATTCAGGTTCCTCTAAATAAATAGAGCTAATACCTGCGTCAATCACGGTCTTTACAATCGCATTCTTCATATAATCCAGGAAAGACGAATTTGGAACGATATAGGGAACATTTTTACCATGCCAAATAGTATCTCCACTTTGTTCTACCTGTCCTTCACCAAAATGAGTCTTCCCATCCCATTCTCCTAAAAAATAATCCTGATAAGAACCCCATGCTATTCCTGTCATAAAATGAGTAGCATATCCTCTATCCCTCCAGGATTTCACCCTGCTTAAAAATGTAGAAGAAGGATCATGATCTGAAGGATTGCCATTAACGCCATAAACGATAGCAATATCACTTCTAACGTCAATCTGTGGCAACCATTTACTACTGGTTTGAAAAGCGGTTTTAGCCTTAGGCACCACAGATGATTCTGTTTGCGCTATGACAATCGAAGGAAGTAAAATAGCCCAGCAAAAAAATTTTATTTTTAATAATGTTAAGAGCTTTTTCATTAGAAATGATTGATAATTAAGCTTATACTCCAACAGCTTCCGCTTTTAATTCTTACAGATCGTATTCTTTAGTCATAAATAAAATAAAGTTTCGAATATAATAAAACGTTTTAGCAAATTAAAACATTTTCGACGAATTATAGAAGTTGAATGCTTAACAACCTTCCTTAAACCATAAACAACTACGCTTTAATGCTTCTAAAAGAAGAATAGAAAATATTCATAAGAAAACAAAATACACTTAAATATCTACAACAATAACAACATAAGAGTAAATAAAATTTAAACAAAAGGTTAATAAAGTACAAAGTAATGATAATATTAAGTTAAAAATAAACCTGTTTTGTGATTAGATTAGCTGTTATTCCCAACACCTAAAATTTACAATATGCATCAAAAAAACAATTCTCAATCAATCCCCTTAATGTATAAGCAAAGGTTTTACCTTCTCTTTTTGCTATTTTTCATTACAGGAACAAGCATGTTTGCCCAAGATCAAATAATGGGAAAAATTATCGACAATAACGGTATGCCATTACTTGGCGCTACCGTTGTTGAGAAAGGAACCTCTAATGGTACACAATCTGATATGGATGGAAATTTCACCCTTCAGATTACTAATCCACAAAATGCTATTTTAGTGATTTCTTATGTAGGATTCTCTACCCAGGAAGTACCTATTAACGGAAAAAAAACTATTGAAATCACTTTAGAGGAAGATTCTGAAGCGCTTAGTGAGGTAGTCGTAACGGCTTTAGGAATTAAAAGTGAAAAAAGAGCTTTAGGATACGCCACTGCTGAAGTTGACGGTGGTAACTTAAGTTCGGTAAAAGCCACCAATAACTTTGTCAATGCCTTGAGCGGTAAAGTTGCAGGGGTACAAATTTCCAGTGCTTCCAGCCAGCCAGGTAGCGGCGCTCGTATTGTGATTAGAGGCGGCTCTTCGATTACAGGAAATAACCAACCCCTTCTAGTGGTAAACGGTGTTCCTTTTGATGCGGCTAACGGAAGTAGCTCTTCCGGACTTGCGGATATCGATCCTAATTCGATAGAAAGTTTAAGTGTATTAAAAGGTGCGGCTGCATCAGCTTTATACGGCAGTGAAGCCGCCAATGGTGTAATATTGGTAACCACTAAATCTGGGACTTTCAACATGAAACCAGTTATAAGCCTTAGCAGTTCTATCAGTTTTGATGATATTTATGAAATCCCACTTCAGGACAAATGGTCACAGGGATATTGGCAAAATGACGATTGGGTGTATGTCGATGGAAACTCTTCTTTTACTTCAACCAGTTTTGGCCCTAGAATTTCAGATGTTCCTGGTGCACAATTATATGACCGCTGGGATATCTTTGAAACCGGAATCACGAACGAAAATAGTCTTAGCATTACCGGGGGTGGAGAGAAAGCCTCATACTATATTAGCTATAGTAACTTAAATAATAATGGTATATTATCTCCGCTTGAGTTCAGAAGAAACGCTATAAATGCCAACACTTCTTTTAAATTCACTCCAAAACTTACTGTTTCTTCAAACATCCTTTACACCACTCAAAAGAATGAACGACTTTTTGAGGATAGCTCCAACAGCTCTTTTATGAATACTTTGATGGCCACGCCTAATACTTGGAATCCCTATCCTATTTATGATGAAGATGGAAGCTTAAGATCTTATAGAGGTGGTTCCCGAGATCCTTATACCTGGGTATTGGACAATGTTGGCGCTACCAATGAAAGGGATCGTTTTGCCGGAACTTTTATTATCGAATATGAAATCCTGGACCATTTAAAATTTAGATCTGTAACAGGTATTAGCACCACAAGCGCCTATTCTAATTCCTTTTATAACCTTGGTGGTTATGCCTCGGTACAGGGAAGTTATAGCTCTTCAGAAAGATTTAGCCGTGATATCGAATCAACTGAAACGATAACCTATGACAACGATTTTGGTGATTTTGAAGTAAATGTCATGCTTGGCCATAATATTCAGGAAAATAAATGGAGAGGAAATTACTTTAACGGAAACGGACTGATCCTGCCTGGAATTTACAATTCCACCAATGTTAGTGGATATTCTGCTTATGATGACCGGGGAATGTTTAGATCCTATTCCTTTTTTGGACAGGCTATGCTAGGCTATAAAAAAATGCTTTATTATACCGTGACCGGTAGAAACGACTGGGCCTCCAGTTTAGCAGACAGTTTCTTTTACCCCAGCCACAGTTTAGGTCTCGTATTTACAGAACTTTTACCAAAAAATGATATTTTAAATTTCGGGAAATTTAGAGCCAGTTACGCAAAGGTAGGCTCTCCGGCTAATGCTTATGCAAGAAATAATCCACTGGTTTCTGCAGGTGGGGATGGAGTAATGTGGCCATTTAATGGTCAGAGAAGTTACTTATCGTCATCAAGAATTCCAAACAACAATCTTACAAACGAATTTAAAAGCGAAGTAGAGCTTGGGTTAGAGCTACGATTGCTAAAAAGTCGTTTAAATTTCGATATTTCTTATTATCATAACTGGAGTGAAAACCAAATTCTATCTGAACAATTTTTAGCTTCTACAGGGTATACTTATGGAACCGTAAATATTGGTGGAATTACTCATAAGGGACTTGAAGTTGGTATTAATGCTGTGCCAATCCAAACCGAATTCTTCAACTGGGATTTAAGCCTGAACTGGTCTAAAGATAACTCTAATGTAGATCGATTAGGTAGCAATAACGAGCCGATAAGTGTAGGCTCTTATGGTTACGCCATTGTAGACCAGCCTTACCCAGTTATTTATGGCCTTGGCTTTTTAAGAGACGATGAAGGCAGACTGGTTCTGGACGATACTCCTGGCTTAAGTTATGGCAGACCTCTTGCGGATAATAGCGGTAATCAGATTTTGGGACAAACAGCACCAGAATGGATTGGAAGTTTAAGAAACACTTTAAGCTATAAAAATCTTTCGCTAATGTTTCAATTTGATGTCTCTAAAGGTGGAAATCTGTATAGCCTTAATGATCATTACCTTTCATATTACGGCATGGCAGCTCATCAAAATAATCGACCAGATGATAACATGACAACTTTCGATGGTGTTATGGGACATTACGATTCTGCTACTGGAGAAGTAGTGGTCACCAGTGAAACACCGCAGCCTACAAGATATGATCTTTACTATCAAACCGTAGCACAATCGGTTTTAGAAGATAACATCATGCCTAAAGATTACATCAAGCTTAGAGAGGTACAGCTTGCTTATAATCTGCCCAATAAACTGGTTGCCAGCGCCGGTTTACAAGATGTACAAATCGCTTTCTCAGGAAGAAATTTATGGAGAAGCTTTCACGATGACTTTGAAGGCCCAGATCCCGAAATTAATACCGATGGTATTACTAACGGAAATGGCTACCTAAGCTACAGCTTACCTACAACAAAAACATACTCAATTACCCTAACTGCAAAATTTTAAAATGAGAATTATGAACAAGATACAACAACTATATAAAATTCGATTTTTAATAATTTTTAGCACCTTTTTTATAACTGGTTGCGAATCCTGGACAGATATCGATACCGATCCCGACAATATTACTGCCGGGCCAGCGATAACTGAAGATATAATGCTTATTGGAATAGAGGCCGAATGGGTTGAAACGGCCAACGAAAAATTCGAGACCTGGTATGGTTATCCAACATGGTTGTCCTGGTTTGCTATAGAAGGTTCTAATGCCATTGTAAATGTAGACCCGGGCTTTGGAAACGAAGTTTGGAACTCCTACTCTTATTCTTTAAAACACGCGGTAGAACTTCATGATTTTGCTGAACAAAACGGTAATACGTATTATCAGGGAATCGCAGGAGTTATTGCTGCACATCATTGGTTTTATATCGCCGATGTTTATGACCAGGCACCCTTAGAACAGGCCATGACCGGTTTAGAAAATCAGCAACCAGAACTGGCGACTCAGGAAGAATTATATGCCCACGCCAATGCTCTCTTAGATGAAGCTATTAACCTTTTTAAAAACACCGATGGTGGTGAACTTTTACCGGGACAGGATGATTATATGCTAAACGGTGATATTGATCGTTGGGTGCGTTTTGCATATTCTTTAAAAGCCAGACAGGCTATGAGAAGAATTTATGCCCCGGGAGTAGACCAGGATGCGCAAATCTCTGCAATCCTTTCTTATCTGGAAAAAGGAATGACTTCTAATGAAGATAATGTAATGTGGCGACACCTTGAAGATCTGGCAAACGCCAACCCACTCTATAATTATATGACCAGAGCTTATAGTGGTGGTCGTGGATTGACTCCGGGAAACTTTCTTATCGATATGATGAATGCATATGAAGATCCCAGAAGGCCGATAATGTTTACCAATGCAGAGGCCGATCCGAATGGCTATATGGGTCATTTTGCAGGTGCAGCAGTTCAGGCAGGGAATAGACCAAGCCATTACAGATTCGATTACCTTTCTATGTCATACCCAGATCATATCATGCTTTATTCTGAATCTAAATTTTTAGAAGCTGAAGCCTATGCCTTCAGAAACGAATGGGAGTTAGCTGAGATCGCTATGAAAGAAGGAAATCGTGCCGATATGGAATATATGGAAGTACCCCAAGAACAAATTATAAGCTATAATGCACAACCTTCTTTAGATATGCCAACAAATCTTGAAGACGCTCAACAGCTGATCATTCAGCAAAAATACCTATCAAACATCTTTAGAACCGGGGAAACCTATTTTGATTATGTAAGGACCGGTTACCCAGAATTTGATTTTGAATATATGATACAAAATACCAACGCCAGTACCACTTTCGCCAGAAGATTTCCTTATCCATTAAATGAAATAGAGCGAAATCCAAACGTTCGCGCTGTTGGCCAACCCGATTGGTTTAACAAAGGGACCACCTGGGATAACAAAAACTAATTCGAAATTGCTAAATCTTTAAGCATGTACAAATTCAAAAAAACAAAAAGCTTTCTTTATGCTTTAATTATCTCTGTCCTTACACTCTGCTGCCAAAAAGCACTAGCTCAGGACGATAGTTTTGTACCCTGCCAGGTAATGCCCATGCTAATGACCAATCATCAGGCAGACATGGGTGACCTGGTACGCTATTACTCTCCCTCAAACGCTTATCGATGGGGAAGAATTTCAGATTCAGGTGGGTCTCAAGAAAGACGCGATCGCATTATAGTCCTAAATGAAAAATATCTGGCTGAATTAGATAAAATCAACTTTAGTGAACTTCCGCAAGAATGTAAAGTAGATTATATTTTATTTAAACGTGACCTTAAGCATGAGATTAATGAAGCCAAAAAACATGCTAAGATTTATACAGAAGTTAAAAGCTGGTTTCCGTTTTCAGAAAACATCTATCAATATCTAAAACGAAGACGAAGAGGCTATCAATTAGATGCTAAAGAAGTTGCCAAAAACTGGAATGCTTCAGCAAAACAAATAGACTCTTTACTTCCCCTTTTAAAAGAAGAACAATCGTTAGACAAAGACCAGGTTCAGGAAGCCGTTTTAGTCATCGAAGACCTAAAAAATTCAGCGGCAAATGTTTTTTCATTTTATAATAATTACGACCCCATGTTTACCTGGTGGGTTCCTACTACTTACAAAGCTTTAGATTCCAGCTTAGCAACGTTTAAAACTACTTTTGAAGCTAAATTAGAAAACAAACGTCCTGTTGATAAAAGTGGTATTATTGGTTATCCCGTGGGAAGAAATGAACTGGTAAAACAGTTAGAATACGAAATGATCCCATACACTCCTGAAGAACTTATAGAAATTGCTAATAAAGAGTTTGCCTGGTGCGATGCTGCACTTTTAAAAGCGGCAGAAGAAATGGGATTTGGAAAAGACTGGAAAGCTGCACAGGAAAAAGTTAAAAATGCTTATGTAGCTCCAGGACTGCAGCCTGAAGCCATGTTAAAGCTTTACAATGAATCTATTGCATTCTTAAAAGAAAAAGACCTTATTAGCGTACCGCCGTTAGCCGAAGAAACCTGGGGCATGCAAATGATGTCTCCAGAAAGACAATTGGTTAATCCATTTTTTACCGGCGGCACCAACATCACCATTTCTTATCCCACCAGCGGAATGACCTATGAGCAAAAAATGATGAGTATGCGTGGTAACAATCCGCATTTTTCCAAAGCTACTGTTCATCACGAATTAATTGCCGGTCACAATTTAGAAGGCTTTATGAACAACCGCTACAGAACCTATAGAAACTATCGCACCCCATTTTGGACAGAAGGTTGGTCTCTTTATTGGGAATTATTACTTTGGGATGAAGGCTTTCCAAGTGGCCCGGAAGACCGTATTGGAATGCTATTTTGGCATATGCACCGTTGCGCCCGGATTATCTTCTCCTTAAACTATCATTTAGGAAAATGGACTCCCCAGCAATGTATTGATTTTCTGATAGACCGTGTAGGCTTTGAGCCTGCGAATGCTGAAGGAGAAGTACGACGCTCTTTTATTGGAAGTTACCCCCCATTATATCAGTTAGCTTATCTAACCGGTGGCAGACAATTTTATGCCCTTAGAGAAGAGCTGGTAAAAACAGGTAAAATGACCAATAAAGAATTTCACGATAAAATCATGAGACTTAATTCTATGCCAATAGAAATGATAAGAGCGATCTTAACCGATCAGGAGCTTAAGGAAAATTTTAAAACCTCCTGGCAATTCTACGATTCGATCGACTAAGCTATTAATAATCAAAAATGCTTAATTAAACCAACCCGGAATATTGTTTATGTGATCTAAACAATTTTCCGGGTTATTTTTTGTATTAGCCCCTGTACTGAAATCAAACTCGATTTATCTTTAACTGCACATCTTAAAATTAGCGCATAAAAAAAGCCTCTCATTACAAGAGGCTTTTAACCTGTGCGGGCGGAGAGACTCGAACTCTCACACCTCGCGGCACTAGATCCTAAGTCTGGTATATATTGCACTAATAAAACATAAATTTACTCATTTTCAATGGTTTATGTTTTCCATCATTTTATTTAAAGTCAATTAATATCAGTTGATTTCAACATTTGTTGTACCTATGTTGTACCCAAAAGTTCCAATAAAGTAGTATCTTTAGAGTGAGTTTTTGACAAAATGTTGTACCTGATTTGGCTTTCGTATCTAAACCAGGTTCAAAATGTCAACGAGTGCAAAAATAATTCTTCGCAAAAAGCCTAACGCAAAAGGGCTTTATCCGCTTGCAATTAGAATAACCAAAGACCGTCGTTCAACTTACAAACATATAGGCCATTATATTGAATTAGAGGATTGGGACTCTAAAAATCTAAAGGTAAAAAAATCGCATTCTGAAGCTGAAAGCCTGAACAATTTGATAGCTTTCAAACTATCCGAAGCCAGAAAAGGGCTTATTGCACTACAGACTGATAATAAAGCTGCTACTGCTCGACAAATCAAAAAAGAAATATATAAGCCAACTTCGAGCTTAACTTTTTTTGATTTTGCTGACGAGCATCTTGAAGCCTTAGAGGCTGAAAAGAAAATCAATCGCCACTCTACAGATTCAGCTTGGGTGAGTTATATAGAAAAGTATAGCTCTGGCCGGCATCTTACTTTCCAAGAAATTGATGAGCGATTTCTCAAAAAGTTCAAAATTCATTTAAAAGGTTCTTGTTCATTAACTGAAACCACAGCTATGAATGTGATGGTTTTAATAAGGTTATTGTTTAACAGAGCTATTCGCGACAAGGTTGTGAGTAAAGAAATATATCCCTTTGGCAAGGGCAAATTTAAAATCAAGTTTCCAGAAACCAACAAAACAGGGCTATCTGGTAAAGAGATAAAAGCTTTGGAAAATGTTTCTGAGCTTACTGATATGGAAAGGCATTCTTTGAACATTTGGTTGTTTAGCTTCTATTTTGCAGGAATGAGAGTTTCAGACGTCTTATTCATAAGGTGGTCCCAAATTTATGATGGGCGATTGCATTACAGGATGAGCAAGAACTCAAAGTTATTGTCCTTAAAGATTCCAGCTAAGGTTGAAAGAATATTATTGCAATATATTGATGACAAAGTAAATGATGATGATTTTGTCTTTCCAGAAATGAAAAAGGCAGACTTAACTGATGCGAAAGATATTTACCGCAAGAAAAAGGTAGCAAACAAAAAATTCAACGACCACCTAAAAAAAATTACGAAAAGAGCAAGCATTCAGAAAAAAGTAACGATGCATATTGCCAGACATTCCTTTGGCAATATTGCAGGCGATAGCATCCACCCGCTTATGCTTCAAAAATTATATCGACATAGCGATTTGAAAACCACGATCAACTACCAAGCAAATTTTATTCACAAAGATGCTGATGACGCTCTTGAAAGTGTAGTGAATTTTTAAAATAAACTGATTGATTGACCCTTAAAAATCTTCGGGTTGAATCTAATTATTAAAAATTATTTTAGGGTTAATATTAATCACAAATTTTTTAAGGTTTTCCCAATCAATTCGAAAAATGTACTGGTAAAAAGCGAAAAAAACAGATTTAATAATTTTACTATTTATCGTAGTTGTCAGTTAAAACATAATACAAAATTTCTACAGATTTAATTCCGTATTTTGAAAACATGAAACTGCTCATTATAGAAGATGAACCTGAAATGCTAAAAAGCCTCGAAGAATTCGCCGCGGAAGAGGGGTATTTTTGTGATGTCGCCTGTAATCTCTCCGAAGGTCTGGAGCGCATCGGTCTTTATGATTATGACTGTATTATTTTGGACATTAATCTTCCAGATGGTAATGGTTTCCATTTGCTAGAGGTTCTCCATAAGGATGATAAGTCCGATGGGGTAATCATCCTTTCTGCCCGTAATTCCCTGGACGATAAATTAAAAGGCTTGGGGTTAGGAGCTGATGATTACCTGACCAAACCATTTTACTTTTCCGAGTTGAATGCCCGTATAAAGGCAATTATAAGGAGAAAACAATTCAAGACAAATAGATTGGTTCACTATGCTAATCTGGTAATAGAACCAGATCAGTACATAGTTGGAATTGATAATCTCGAAAGCCCACTTTCTCTAACAAAGAAAGAATATGCTATCCTTACCCACTTGATCAACAATCACAAACGGGTGATCACCAAGGTTTCTTTGGCAGAATATATCTGGGGCGATTACGTAGATGAGGTACAGAGTTTTGATTTTTTGTTTTCACAAATCAGAAATTTGAGACGCAAGCTAAAGGAAGCAGGTGCCAACGTGGAAATAACCAATATTTACGGTGTGGGATACCAAATAAAAACAATATGAAGCTGCTTTCTTATACGACCCGAATCCAATTATTCGCATTCCTTTTACTGTTTGGGATATTCTCGACCTTGTTTTATTTGGTACTAAGCTGGAATGTGCTTCAAAACGTGGATGAGGTTTTATATAACCGTAAAATGAACTTGCTCGCCTATCTCGAAGAGCATCCAGAAATATCCATAGCGAAGGATAACCCACTGGATGATTTTACATTTTACCCAATAGAAATTAGTGCCTTTCGGAGCGGAAAAGAAAGCTATGCCGACACATTGATCTATGAGCCGATGGATGCCGAACTGGATGAGTACCGAAAGCTAATATCTTTTGTGAGGCTAAACGATGGTTACTACAAACTGGAAATTGTGAAGCCTCACCTGGAAGCAACTGAAATCATTGGTACGATTGCTATTACGCTAGGAGGGCTATTTTTTGGACTTGCTTTCTGTTTTTACCTCTCAAACAGAATGCTTTCTCGAAGAATATGGCAGCCCTTTTATACTATGCTTGACAAGCTCAAAAATTATAATCTTGGCAATGCAAATACACCAGTATTCCCAAATTCCAAAATTGAAGAATTTCAGCTATTAAATAATGTGATGACCGAACTGACTCGGAAAAACAAGGAGGTCTTTGATAACCAAAAACAGTTTGTCGGGGACGCTTCCCACGAAATGCAGACCCCTCTGTCCATAATCCAGTCAAAACTGGAAGCACTTATAGGCCAAACACAGCTCTCCGAAAAGCAGTCTGACATCCTGGAAGGTATCATCGGTTCCACACAAAGGCTGAAAAAACTGAACAAAACCCTGTTGCTGCTTGCGAAAATAGAGAATGACCAGTTCCTAACAACGGAAGAGGTAAATGTTGATGGAATAATAGGTAGGTCGCTGGAATTTTATGAGGAGCAGAAGGAAGCCTTAAACATTAGGACAGAGATCGATATCAGGAATGAGGCAATTGTCCAGGGAAACAGGTTGCTTATCGAGATTCTCATCCAAAACCTGCTCAAAAACGCCTTCCTGCACAACGTGAAAGATGGAAAAGTAATCATAAACCTGGACGGGAAACGATTGGTTATTACCAACACCGGTAGCGAAAAGGGGGTTGACAAGGAAAAATTGTTCCAACGGTTCTATAAATCTTCCAACAATCCAGATTCGTGGGGCCTTGGGTTGGCCATTGCACACAAGATTGCCGATAAGGGCAATTGGAGGTTAACGTACAGTCACAAAAATGCGCTTCACACATTCACCGTCGATTTTTGACAATCCCAAATTTCTACAGATTCAGTTTTTACATTTGGTATGAGTTAAATGTTAATCTTTAAATTTTAATGCTATGAATACAAATAAGAAATTTTTTCGCATTTTGCTGTTATCCCTACTATTTATTGGTGGCGGAATGTTCACGGCTACGGCACAATCCGAAATAAAAGAGCTAAGTGAAGAGGCCATTGAGTTCTCCAATCTTCCAAAGGCCGTACAGGATGCCTTTAAGAATTCCGATTATGCCAAATGGGAAATTGAAGAGGTGGAAAAGGTCGAGACCGATAAGGGAACTATGTATGAACTTGAGGTCGAGAACGAGGATGAGACGTATTATGAACTCTATTTTAGCCCCAAAGGAGAACTGGTGCTTAAAAGGGAGGAAAGCCACTCGGACGGCGATGACGATCATCGATAAAATTTGGATGAAGATAGTCTAGTTGATTTTTTAATGATCATATAAGTTGGGAGATGCCAGAAAGAATGATTTTGGACTTGTGCATCTCCCAATTTTTTAATGTTAATGGGAAAAATTGGTTTAGCCTTGAGTTCGTTCCTTTTCTTCGTGCGGAAGATGGTGCGTCAAAGGTTAATGGGCTATTATTTCATGATCCGTAATCAGGCAAAGAAAGGTACGTATTTTCTTGTTACCCGCATTCCTGTCCGTTTTGGTAATAAATTGGCAACATCAGTCTCATTTGCTTTTCAATTTGGTATCTTATTTTGAAACTAAACTATAGAATTGAAAATAACTGAATATATATTTTACAAAAACTGAACTATGAAAAAAATATGGATTTTTGTATTAGCGTTGATGCTAATTTCTTTTGGTTGTGAGCAACCTAACAAGAAAGATGATTCAAAAGAATCGGCTGAAAAACCTTTAAAAAACAATAATGAATTAAAGGCGATGGATATTGGAACCTTAAAATCCGGACTTGGGATGGAAGGAAAGGAAGAAGGTGGGCAATTTAAAGTTACCATTCCGCAAAACGACCTGAATGTAATGGTTGATGGTTTTAAGATTATTCCCCCGATGGGATTGGGCAGTTGGGCTGCTTTTGCACCAACCTCGGCACAAACTATGGTTATGGGCGATATAGTGGTTACGGAAAAAGACCTGAAACCGGTACAACAGGAAATAATCCAACAGGGATTGACGGTTACGGCGATCCACAACCATTTTGTAAGGAACGAGCCAGATGTAATGTACATGCATATCGGTGGTATGGGAAGCGAAGAAAAATTGGCCAAAAGTTTAAAAGCTATTTTTGATAAGGTAACGGAAATTAGGGGAGCAGACCCGTCCGCCGTAGAAATGTCGTCGGTGGAGAACACGCTGGACACCAAAAGGATTGACAGCATCTTAGGGCATAGCGGGACTATGACCAATGGGGTGTATAAAATCACCATTGGCCGACCCGATGTAAAGCTGACGGAACACGGAGCTCCTGTTAGCACATTCATGGGGTTCAACACTTGGGCAAGTTGGCAGGGCACACCTGAAAAAGCAGCAGTAGCCGGTGATTTTACTATGCTGTCAGATGAAGTAGCTCCGGTTATCAAAGCACTTATTGAGAATGACATTGAAGTGGTAGCGGTACATAATCACATGGTGCACGAGGATCCAAGAATTTTCTTTCTTCATTATTGGGGAATTGGATCAGCCGAAAAATTAGCAATAGGATTAAGAGAGGCTTTGGACAAAACGGGAGTAATTAATGCGGAATAAATTTACACCGGCACCGGTTTCATTTGCCTTTCTTATTCGGCATCTTACAATTGAAAGTAACGAATTTAAATAAAAAAATCAGAAAAATGGACAGAAAAGAATTTATAAAAAATTCAGCAATTCTTGGAGGAGCAACCATTCTTCCTATAAACAATGTTTTTTCCCAAAGTGTTAATGAAGCAAGTATTGACAAACTGGTAGACAGCAACGGAAACTTTATCCAAAAGCCGTTACCATATAAGAAGACCTTTTTAGAGCCTTATATGGACGAAGAGACCTTGCACTTGCATTATGAATTTCACCACGGTGGTGCAGTCAAAGGTGCCAATAAGGATTTGGAAAATATCAAGAAAAATCTCGACTCCGGTGAAATGGATAGTGTCGATTTGTGGACCAGGAAATTGTCCTATCATTTTTCAAGCCACGTACTACACACTATTTTTTGGACAAATCTCACAAACAAGAAAAGCGAGCCCAAGGCAGAGCTTCTAAAGCAAATAGAAAAGGACTTTGGTTCATTTGATAAACTCAAGTCCTACATAGCAAAAGTTTCTAAAAGTGTAGAAGGCAGTGGTTGGGGAATTTTAGGTTACCAGCCTTATTCACAATCCCTCACACTTCTCCAGTGTGAAAATCATCAAAAGCTTACCCAGTGGGGTGTAATCCCGATTTTGGTAATAGACGTTTGGGAACACGCCTATTATTTAAAGCATAAAAACAAAAGAGGTGATTTTGTTGACACAATAATGGAAATCATTAACTGGGATAATGTAGCAGAGCGTTTTGCAAATGCTAAAAAGATTAACTAAGAACTAATATCGTCAAAGGCAATGTCCAGTGTATCAAATACCTCTAAAAACCGGGTGTTACCCTTCAGTGAGGCACTGAAGGTTTGGGTAAAGGTCGCCATTCATAGTTTTGGCGGTCCTGCGGGGCAAATTGCGGTTATGCACAAAATACTGGTGGAAGAAAAGAAATGGATCAGTGAAAACCGCTTTTTGCATGCGCTGAATTATTGTATGTTGCTGCCGGGCCCGGAAGCGCAGCAACTGGCTACATACATTGGCTGGCTGCTGCATAAAACGAAAGGAGGACTGGTTGCCGGACTTCTGTTTATCCTACCAGGGTTTATATCTATACTGGTTCTGAGCATTCTTTATGCCGCTTACAGGGATGTGGCTATCGTTGACGCTATATTTTTCGGCATCAAACCAGCAGTGCTGGCCATTGTAATTGGCGCAGTTATAAAAATAGGCAAGAAAGCCCTCAAAAATGAAGTAATGGTATTTATGGCCGTCTTGGCATTTGTTGCCATCTTCTTTTTTAAGGTAGACTTTCCATACATTGTCCTTGCGGCAGGGATAACAGGATTTCTTGGAGGCAAATTTTGGGAGGATAAGTTTCACGTCATTAAAGGACATGCGGATAAAACAGAGCAGGAAAATGATTACTTGATTGACAGCCATATTCAGCAGGTCAAACCCTCATTCAAGAAGACCCTTCAAACAATTTTATTGTACCTCTCTTTGTGGGCATTGCCGTTAATTTTAACCGCATTATGGGTTGGCGTTGATTCCATCTTCTTTAGCGAAGGAGTGTTTTTTAGCAAAACGGCAGTGGTTACTTTTGGAGGAGCCTACTCTGTTCTTGCCTACATAGCTCAAAAAGCAGTGGAAGATTACGGCTGGCTGAAAAGCGGAGAAATGCTGGATGGTCTGGGCATGGCAGAAGCCACACCCGGCCCGCTCATACAAGTCGTGCAATTTGTAGGATTTATGGGGGCTTACCGTTTTGCGGGTACTATGGATCCTTTACTGGCTGGAATCTTAGCTTCTTTGTTAGTGACCTGGACTACTTTTGTCCCTTGCTTCCTATTCATATTTACTGGTGCACCCTATATTGAATACCTTAGAGGTAATAAAAACCTGACTACTGCCTTGTCAGGAATTACAGCTGCGGTTGTAGGTGTTGTTCTCAATCTGGGTGTTTGGTTTACCATCCATACACTGTTTGGGAAAGTGAACGAAAGCCATTCACTTGGAATAAGATGGTTAATTCCGGAATGGGAAACAATAAACATCCCTTCATTGGTGATCGGACTAATAGCGGCTTTTACATATTTCGTTCTCAAATGGGATATGCTTAAAACCATACTAATCAGTGTGGTATGCGGTATCCTTTATTATTTCCTTTTTTAAAATAGCGGGATATTTCTGTTCCCATATTTCTACAGAATTTGGTTATAGTCTTGTGAAGAATTACATTAATGATTGATCATGAACCGAATATTTAAGTTTATCCTACTGGTATCTATTCTGGCAGTTACCTGGACAAATGTACGTTCTCAAACGCAAGTTCCCTTAAAACAGTTGTTGGATACAGCCACTAAAAACTATCCGGCAATTCTTGCCTCAGCGGCACTTGAAAAGGCATCTGAAGAGAATGTAAAATCCGTCAGGCGGACTGTAATACCCAATGTTAATGTTTCTGTTCAGGCCAATTATTCTACATATAACAATCTCACAGGGATGTTTAATCCCGAACACATTCTGCCAGTAAGCGGACCTCCATCATCCACGAATCTAAATGATATGGTTTGGGGGTCAGCTTCGGGTTTACTAATGAAATGGGAACCCTACACTTTCGGAAGAAGAAATAATGAGATAAAGGCAGCGGAAAGCACCCATGAGGCCAGCACTTCCATAAAGGATCTTACACTTTTAGAGCATAGCGTTCAACTATCGAGTACCTATCTGGATTACCTCCTTGCTATACAAATTCTTGATCTACTGGAAAGTGATCAGGAAAGATCGAGATCAAATTACGAACAGGCTGTAGCCCTGGCTAATTCAGGGTTGGTTTCAGGAGTGGATACTGCACGATTTCGGACGGAGCTTTCCAAAGTGAAAATCAATATACTGCAACAACACAATACCATTCATGAATATAAAGAGAAACTGTCTGAGTTAATTGCGGCTGATTTGCCAGAAAACCTGGCGGATTCTACCTTTTTTAAAGTACTTCCAAAGTCTCCGGGAGTTTCAGGGGTGATTCATCCAAAGGAAAAGCTGGCCATAGCCCAATGGAATGCCTCTCAATATCAATTTAGAGCTGAAAAATTAAGCTGGTTACCCACATTAAGCCTATGGGGTACTGCCTATGGTAGAGGTTCCGGGGTTCAGCTTGATAACAACGGCAACACTTTTGTTAACAACCCTACTGATGGATTTAATCTGACCCGGTTCAATTATGGCCTCGGTTTACAATTGACTATGCCGCTGACCCAAATCAGCCGATACAAAACTCATTGGAAAGCCAAGGAATGGGAAGCTGAAGCCGATCAACAGCAACTTGAAGAAGTCAGACTGGCCCTCAATAAACAAAAATCCATAGCAGATCAGTCATTACAGACAGCTATGGCCATTGCACAGGAAACCCCATTCCAGGTTCAGGATGCTCGTTTTGCTTACGAAACCGTACAATCCCGATATCAGGCCGGGTTGGTGAGCTTTACGGAACTGATTGAATCCCAAAACGAACTGATTACTGCGGAAATAGAACTACGAAAATCCTATTGGGAAGCCTGGAAAGCACTATTGTATACAGCTGCTGTCAATGGTAATCTGGAAATATTCTTAAATCAATTATAGGAGATGATCAAACTAATAATATCTGCACTGCGAAAACCCTTAACCGTCATGGTAGCCCTTTTGGCCATCGTGTTTTTTGCGGTACTATCCATCCGGAACATGTCGGTTGATATATTCCCCAAATTAGGTACCCCTACCATTTATGTGGCCCAAACATACGGAGGTCTTGCTCCTAATCAAATCGAAGGATTTATGACTTCCTATTACGAGTACCATTTTCTATATATCAATGGGATAAAGGAAGTGGAAAGCAAAACGATCCAGGGCGTATCCTTGATGAAGCTTATTTTTCATGAGGGCACAGACATGTCTCAGGCTTTGGCGGAAGTGGTAGCCCAGGTCAACAGATCCAGGGCTTTTATGCCTCCGGGTACGGTACCACCTTTTATCACACGGTTTGACGGAGGAGGTGCTCCGGTGGGCCAACTTGTTTTCAGCAGTGAAACCAGGTCATTGGGGGAAATACAGGATCTGGCACTCTTTAAGGTACGTCCAAAATTCGCTTCAATACCGGGCGTATCCGCTCCTCCGCCTTTTGGAGGAAACCAGCGTACTGTACTTATTAAGGCAGACCCTTCCAAACTGCGCAGTTATAATATCAGTCCGGATGAACTTGTCATGGCTATTGCCAAGAACAATACCATTTCGCCTGCTGGAAATATCCGAACTGCGGACAAACTTTTGATTGCTAACCAAAATACGGTGGTCAGCAATATCCAGGAACTGGCCAATATTCCCTTAAAGATGGGCTCCGGGCCCTCGGTATATGTAAAGGATGTAGCTGAAGTACAAAATGGGTCTGATGTTGCATCAGGATATGCCCTGATCAATGGCAGCCGCTCAGTGTACATTCCTGTAACCAAACGAGCCAGCGCATCAACCTGGGATGTGGTGAAACGCATCAAGGCAAGCCTGCCGGAAATGCAGGCTGCTGTGCCGGACGATATTAAAGTGAGCTATGAATTTGATCAGTCGGGCTATGTAATCAATTCCCTGAAAAACCTGTCCTTTGAGGGAGCTCTTGGAGCAGTGCTTACTGGCCTTATGGTACTGCTGTTTCTTGGTGACAGGCGAAGTGCGCTCATTGTAATTCTTACCATACCACTTGCCATATTATCGGCAGTAGTGTGCCTTTATCTAGCTGGACAGTCGATCAATATCATGACATTGGGCGGACTGGCGCTGGCAATAGGTATTCTCGTGGATGAATCGACCGTGACAATAGAGAATATCCACCGACATCAGGAAATGGGCAAGAAAAAGGGCCGTGCCATTCTGGATGCCTGCAAAGAAATTGCATTGCCCAAACTTCTTATCCTGACCAGCATTCTTGCCGTGTTTGTTCCTTCCTTTTTTATGACTGGCACTCCCAGGGCCATGTTCTTACCGCTTACACTGGCGGTAGGTTTTGCCATGATTGCTTCATTTCTACTTTCTCAAACAATGGTTCCTATTCTTTCCAATTGGTTTCTGAAAGACCATATTACTCAAAATAAAGAAGGAAAATTCCAACAGTTTAGAAACCGGGTTGTAGGATATACAAAGGGTATCACAAACAGGAGCAAGTGGGCCATCGGTATTTACCTGATAACCATTATTGCTATGCTTGCGGTACTCTGGCAGTCTACTGGTACGGAGATATTTCCAAAAGTCAATTCCGGGCAGTTGCAAGTTCGTTTAAGAATGCCTGACGGAACCCGCATTGAAAATACGGAAAGGAAAACAAAGCAGTTTCTGGAAGTTGTAAACGAAGTGGTTGGTAAAGAAAATGTTGAGATCACATCGGCATTTGTCGGTATCCAACCACCCAGCTACCCGGTCAATACTATCTTTCTCTGGACAGGTGGGCCACATGAAGCTGTTGTAAAGATCAAGCTACAGCAGACAGGAAAGCCCCTTGATGAAATTAAAGAAAATATCAGAAAAAAGGTAGCAGAAATCATACCTGAAATGAGACTCTCCTTCGAGCCAGCTGACCTGGTTGACCAGGTAATGAGCCAGGGGGCCAACACATCAGTAGAGATAGCCGTTCAGGGCAAAAACCTTTCTGAATCACGTAAATATGCGCAAGAAATAAAGGACAGGATACAAGCCGTATCTTTTATGCGGGATGTGCAATTTGGCATTCCGCTTAATTATCCTTCCATAGACTTGCAGTATGACCGTGTCCGGGCAGGCCAGTTGGGCTTAACAATTGAAGACATTAGCCGCTCTGTAACAGCCTCCACCTCTTCCAGTCGTTTCACCCAGCCCAATTATTGGTTGGATGCCGGATCGGGCAATGCATACCAGGTTCAGGTAGAATTTCCTCAGTATATGGTGGATCAACCCGATGATGTCGAAAAAGTTCCTTTAAAGTCGGAAAACGGGAAAACCGTCTATGTGGGCGATGTGAGTAAATGGGAACCTTCTACCATGATTGGGGAATACGACCGTCTGAATCAACAACGGTTCATTACCATCACCGGAAACCTGCATAACAAAGACCTGGGAAGTGCCATTAAAACGCTTAAAGACGAAGTAAATGCTATGGGTGAACCCCCCGCGGGGATGAGTATTAAATTCAGAGGACTCGCAGAACCTCTCTCTCAAACCTTTGATGAATTGAGTACCGGCCTTTTGTTGGCAGTAGCCGTGATATTTCTGTTGTTGGCAGCTAACTTTCAGTCATTCCGGCTTTCCTTCGCAGTGCTATCCACTATTCCTGCCGTAATAGCTGGTTCGTTCCTTCTGATTTGGATAAGCGGGAATACGCTCAACATTCAATCTTTTATGGGCAGTATCATGGCCATAGGTGTAGCAGTGGCCAATGCCATATTATTTGTTACCATAGCAGAGCAGTACCGGAAAGATCACAGACAAAACCCCCATCTGGAGGGGATAAAGGATCGCCTGAGGCCCATACTCATGACCAGCATTGCCATGATAGCAGGTATGTTACCGATGGCGTTAGGACTGGGTGAGGGGGGCGAACAAACGGCCCCTTTGGGAATAGCCGTGATAGGCGGATTATCCTTCTCCGTGTTTGCTACTGTATTCATCTTGCCTTCCGTCTATTGGCAGCTTTCCGGAAGGAAACTTTATAAGAGTCCGTCACTTGATCCCGATGACGAGCAGAGTACATACTTTGAACAGCAATAACCTTATATCAAACCTGAAAAGATTAAAATTCAAGAATAATGAGAAAATATATAATACCGATTTTATATGCAGCTATAGTTTCAGCCTGTTCAAATAGTGTTGAAAACAACAAGATGGAAAGCAAAAACGGGTCGTCAAAAAAAGCAGAAATTATAAAGTTAAACTTTGATAACTCCCGAAATACCCTGATGCTTCCTGCTGAATTATTGGCTTTTGAAAAAGCTGGTCTGAATGCTAAAATACAGGGTTATGTTACGGAAGTGCGGGTAGACATTGGTGATAAAGTAATGAAAGGAGAAGTCTTAATCAGGATAGAAGCACCAGAAGTTCAGGCAGCCTATTCAGAAGCACAGAGTGATGTAGAGTCAGCCAGGGCAGACTATATGAGCAGTAAGGATACGTATACCCGGTTGCTAAAAGCTTCCGAAATACAAGGTACAGTTTCAGAATCTGAACTGATTAAAGCAAAAAACAAAGCCATGTCAGACAGCACCCGGCTAAAAGCATTAGATTTTACCGCAAGAGCTAAACGGCAACTCCTGAATTATCTCACTATCCGGTCGCCATTTACTGGAGTTATTACTCAAAGGAATACAGATCCCGGAAATCTTGTGGGAGATACAGATAATAACCCCTTACTGATAATCGAAAACAACCAAAAATTGCGTTTGAAGGTGCCAGTTCCTGAGGCTTTGACCGGAAGTTCCATAGCAGAGGATTCTGCTTCATTTAGTGTAGCACCATTTCCGGGAAAAGTATTTAAGGCAGATTATTACAGGCGAGCCAAAAGTATTGATCCCGACACCCGTACAGAGATGTGGGAATTTCTTGTGGACAATCAAAAGGGTAATTTGAATGCAGGGCTTTTTGCGGAAGCACAATTGAGCATTAAACGTCCGGATGGAAGCCTGTGGGTGCCTCATAGTGCTGTCTTGACCACCCTTCGAAGAAAAGCTGTAGGAAAGGTAGAGGATGGCAAGCTAAAATGGGTAGAAGTCAGCACAGGCATGAAAGATGAAGATAGGGTTGAGATTTTTGGCACACTTAATGAAGGGGATCAAATCCTTCTGCAGCCCAATGAGGAGATGACTGAAGGTATGCCTGTAAATTAGTTCCCATATTTCTACAGAATCGGTTTTTATTTTAGGTAAATAATGAAAGGACTTTTCTTTGTCATAGGTTTACTCATGATTGTAGAATGTAGCATAGCCCAGGTAAGTTTACCAAATAGAATTTACGCAAAGTATACAGATGATGCGATTCAACTTGATGGCAAGATGGATGAACCCGCCTGGGAAAATGCAGTTCGCATTAGCAATTTTACACAGCGGGAACTGAATATTGGGGAACCGGCAACAGAAAGGACAGAAGTAGCCATTGTCTATACTGCCAAAACTCTATATATCGGATTCTGGGGTTACGACAGGGAACCGGATAAACTGGTAGCCCGTGAAATGAAACGGGATTTTAACTGGGGAGTAGAAGACAACTTTGAGGTGATCATAGATACCTACAATGACGACAGAAATGGATTTCTATTTGTAATCAATCCAAATGGCGCCCGTGCAGATGCACAGATTCTCAACAATGGCAAATCCTTTAACCTGTTCTGGAATGGCGTTTGGGATACCAGAACTACAATCACGAGCGAAGGTTGGTTCGCGGAAATAGCCATTCCTTTTTCTACTCTGAAATTTAAAACGAACGTGGAACAACATGCCTGGGGTATCAATTTTGAGCGCAATATTCGCAGGAAAAGGGAACAATTATTATGGCAGGGCTGGTCTCGTGATTCCGAACTGGAGTTGTTGAACAGAGCTGGCACTTTAATTAGTCTCGACAGTATCGTAAGTAAAAAATTCATTGAGGTCAAACCTTATACCATCGGAGGTGGCGAATTTACGCCTGGTAAAGACGAAGGACAACTGAATGCCGGTGGCGACATCAATTACCTTATCACACCTACCCTCCGTATGAATCTGACTTTTAATACAGATTTTGCACAGGTTGAAGCCGACAGACAGCAGATCAACCTTACCCGATTTCCACTGTTTTTCCCTGAACGAAGGGAATTTTTCCTTGAGGGACAAGACTATTTTGATATGGGTATGGGAAACCGCATAATCCCTTTTTATAGCAGGCGGATCGGATTAGCCGAAGATCGCTCTACGGTTCCAATAATCGCAGGGGCAAGGGTATTGGGTAAAATGGGAAATACTACGTTGGGTGCTTTGTCCATGCAGACAGCCAGTAGGGACAGCATACCCTCTACCAATTATACAGTTGTAAGCTGGAGGCAGGATGTCTTGAAACAATCTTCCATAGGCATTTTATCTGCCAATAAATACGAAAATGGACGATGGCATAGCACAACCGGAGGATATGGGCTTTACAGTATGTCCGAATTATTTGGTGACAAAAACCTGAATATTGGTGCATCATTCACACAAAACATTAACTCTGATGATTTTGATGCCAGGGCCAATGCTCACCGTATTTACCTGAGCTATCCCAACGATAAAGTTGAGTTTGATATGGCTTGGCAAAGAAGTGCCACCCCCTTCAATCCGGAAGTGGGTTTTCTGCGCAGGGAAAATTTTCAGGAGTTTTATACTGAACTTGAATGGAAACCCCGACCTAAAAACCATTTCAAATGGATACGACAGTTCAGTTTTAAAGGGTTGGACATGAATTACTTCATTTTTGACGACACAGGTGAACTGCAATCATTTTTCTACGAAATCAGACCATTAGGCTTTGAAACACGTAGTGGGGAATCCTTTGAGTTTAACCTCCAAAGGAGAGCGGAAGGTCTGCGAGAACCATTTGAGATAACGGAAGGAATTGTCATTCCTGAAGGAGAGTATTGGTACAACCGTATGGAAATACAAGCCGCTACTTTCAGCGGTCGAAACTTTGCACTCGATACGTATTTTAACTGGGGAAACTTTTTTAAAGGAAAGAGTACCCAAAGTGCTTTTGAGCTATCATGGAGAACAAGCCGTTATCTAAAGATCGCTGCTAACTACGAAAAAAACTGGATTGACTTACCGGAAGGAAGCTTTGATACAGACCTGATCGGTAACCGCATAGAGTATGCAGTAAACCCGAATCTTTTCGGCTCCCTATTTTCCCAGTGGAACAGTGAAGATGAAGAAGCACTTCTAAATTTTCGTTTGCAATGGATTCCAATTATCGGAGCTGATTTCTTTTTCATCGTCAACCAAGCTTACGACACTTCGGGAAATAGCTGGACACTTGAAAGAACAACTATTTTGGGCAAACTGATATGGAGATTTGTGATCTAAAAAGAAAACTACCAGATACCTGTTTAATGTGATACAATGTAGGTAATTGATTTTATTTGAAATAGTTAATTCAAGTAAGTTCGCAACACAGATGAGACAATAAATCTTCTCCTTGTAATCCCGAATTTCTACAGAATCGGTTTGTATCATTGAAATGGGTTTTAGTAAGAAATAAAAAAAAGATTATTATGCGATTTAAAAATGTATGCTTTGTAATAGCTTGTTTGTTATTCGTGGCTGTAACAGTAAGCTGCGAAAACAAGAACCACAATTTTAAAGAAATCAGCGAAGAGGAAATTGAATATGCTGACTTACCGGCGTCTGTACAGACTGCCTTTGAGAGCTCAGAATACAAGGACTGGGAAATAGAAGAAGTAGAAAAAGTGGAAACCGACATGGGAACTTTATATGAATTAGAAGTGGAAAGTCCTGACGATAAACATCTGGAAATCTACTTCGACAAACAAGGAAAGATTATAGCCTCTGAAAACTAGCAGCATCAAGCGAGTGCAAGAAGAACCCGATAGAGAAAAGATCAAAAACCAGGAGGGATTCAAATAACACGTAGCGGCAAAGAGAAGTTGATTTTTTATCTATTCTTCTGGTTCTTACCATTCTTCTATTATACTTTTTTGTTCTGAAAGGGATTATACACAAACGTTTGATTTAATGAAAAATCTAAAAAATAGTGAACTTAACATAACGAATCATATTCTTGTAAGCGAAGATACCTCTGAAGGCTTGAATTAGGAAAACCCAAAAATTGATACAAAAAAAAGTGGATTATAAAATTTCTCGAATCCGAGAATGTTTCCTCTCATTAAATCATTGAAAAAGCTTATTCTAAGGATAGTGTGTCATTTACCTAAAAAGCCAGGATAACTTTAATGTGCCAAAAATACAATGCCAAGACCAGAAATTTTTAACGATAAGGATTTAGTCATTGATATACTTTCCAGTTCCTTCAAAGAGAACAAATCCGTGAACCTGGTAGTTGGGGGTGATAATGAAAAAATCCCCGCACTAATGAGCTACAGCTACGAAATGGCCGAACTTACCGGTAAAATTTTTATTTCTGAAAATAGAAAGGCTGTTGGGCTAATACTTTTTCCACGAAAGAAAAAATTCAGTTTCAAGTCCTTTTATGAAGACTTAAAGTTGGCCATAAATGTTATTGGTCTAAGAAGGGTGCCGACTATTCTTAAACGAGAATCCTTAATCAAAAAGCATCATCCAAATGAGCCATTTATGCACTTGTGGTATATCGGAGTAAATCCTGTTGACTCCGGAAAAGGTTATGGGGGTATGCTCCTTAAAGAAATAATTGAATTTGCCGATAAGAAAGGGCAGGATATCCATCTGGAAACTTCGACCAAAAGGAATATAAACTTTTACGAAAATCACGGCTTCGAAAACTTTGCCAATATTGATACAGGTTTACCCTATCGACTGATGCTTTTCAGAAGAAGGGCTAAATCCACAATCTGATGACGGTATTTGGCTCTGAAATGCATATCGTCACGTTCTTCATCATAGCGGTTCAATTAATACTGCTTACGAATTTTGTGATTATTTCATTAAAGAAACGAGACAGTAAGTCGACCAACCGCTTCATCTGGTTCACAATCTCGTTGATATCGTATAATTTTTTTTCGGGAATTTTCCCAGACACGAATATTCCTATACCGCTTAGCATTCAATATATCGTGGCTTACGGCGTAGGTCTCTACACAGCCTTGTACTATGTATATTATGTGTATTCTGAATTTGACATTGGTCATTTAAAATTCTTTACCCTACGCCATTTAATGATAATTCTCATTTCCGCATTTATTTTCTTTTTTGTCCTTCCGCTAATCATCTGGCAAGATATTGGTATCGCTAAATATTCATTTATTTTCATTCCTGTTGCAGTCGCCATTGCATTTCTCGTTAAAATCAGCACACCGTTAATTGAGCTCTATAAGGAAAAAGGGGGTGCTACAAATAGGTTTTATAGGGATAGGATTGCCACTGGTTATCTTACTTTGTTATCCATAGTGCTTATGCCTATTATAGTTGCTCTCGGGGATTTTCAGGTAGTGGAACAATTGACTGTAAATGGTGGCTACTTTGTTCTTGCCGTGGCACTCATCCGTATTAACATATATCAAGATTTAAAAAAAGAACAATTCTTGCACAGGTTAGGATATACCGATGATGCTAGAGAAGCAAAAAATATTGCTATCTTAAAATATTTTTCAAAACTCGATTTATCCAAACGGGAAATTGAGGTAGCCAACCTCATACTCGAAGGCAAATCGTATAAACAAATAGGAAGCTATCTGTTTATTGCTGAAGGTACAGTTTCTAAACACGCTTCAAACATCTTTAAGAAGGCGGAAGTACAAAACAGACGCGAATTTGAAAGACGGTTTAAAGGAAAAAGAAAATAGGATTTTTGTTCCGGCACTTTGCGAGTAAGTTAAATCCGTAGTAGAATACGGATTAATCCGTAGTAGATTACGGCTTTTTGTCATTAGAACGCTCGTACTTTTCATTAATTTTAATGGATTTTGAATACGTTCAGTATTCAGTCGGGTCTTTTTGCATCAAGTTGCATCAAGCTACAGTTTGTTTGTTAAGGGACTTCAAAAACTATTACCAAACCACTAGAATCTTAAATTATGTTTTCAAACCTCAACTTGGTTGCTGATGAAACTCGACGTACTATCGGAAAACTTAACAACACAACTAGATGAAATAGCTTCTGAGAATAATTCAATATTGGAAAGGGCATATCTTTCCGTCGAGGTGTGCCGTAATCTTTTAAGCAATCTTAAAAAACAGGTTCTACAAGAGGGCTTTGATACGATGGCAACGGAAATCCGATTCTTCAAACATACGAAACAGGTACCGCTTATTGAGCTTATCTATTTTTCCGAGATTCATTCCTTTGAACTTCAATTCCCCAAGGCAGACAGGCATAGTCAGCTTAAGATCATCAAAAAGAAAGTGAACAAAATCAATCGATTTTTTCTGTATAATATCGATTTTGGCCGCTATATCGACGCTGGCCACACTCATTTTGATAAGGAATATTTTACAAGGGACTATCTGGATAGTTATCATATCACCACTTCAAAATTTTACTTTCAAGACCCTGAATTTTGTACTCCCCGGGATATGCTATTAGGTAAGTATAGGGCTTATCAAAAACTGTTGAAGTATTTAGATGAAAGACGTTTTCAACTAAAGAAATCACTCAATGGGAAAAGACACCCCATAAAACGATTGCACTGGCCTTTTAGCAATACAGATTATGTGGAATTAATTTATGCGCTTCACGCTAAAGGTCTCGGTTCTAAAAACAGTCTGAGTATTGTTAAAATTTCAGATTATTTAAGCCAGATTTTCGATGTTGAGCCAAAAGACATCTACAAAACCTATCAGGACATCAAAAACAGAAAAAAAAGCCGAACCCTGTTTCTTGATGAGTTGACCACTTCCCTTATTTCTGAAATGGATAAAAGCGAGAAATAATAGCTTGTAACAACCATTTATACTTCTAATTAAAAATATTAAGAAAAGACCGTAGTACGGTTGACCTACGGTGTTTTGGTTTTCAGCGAATGTCCATAAAATTCAGCTCGATTTGAGTATAAATTTCGGCATAAACTATATCAAACAGCACCAAAGCATACCAAATTTCAAGATGTTAAATTTTGACCGTAGTACGGTCGTACTGGTGAAGAAAATCCAATAATCCATATCAAATTTGTAGAACGAAAGTCAAATCGGGTTAAGGACTATCATTAAAAATTATAAACCTCTGATAGTCCTTTTCTTTTAAAATCGTTCTATTATGCCGACAAGTATCATCACCACAGACGACCTTCGGGAATTCAAAATGGAATTGCTCGATGACATCAAAAGTCTTTTAGCCAAACAGGCTTCTGGAAAAATCAAGAAGTATCTAAAATCTTCCGAAGTAATGGATTTGCTTCAAGTGAGTCCGGGAACACTTCAAAACCTTCGCATCAATGGCACCTTGCCATACACTAAGGTAGGCGGAATCATCTATTATGATGCCGAAGAAATTCAAAAGGTAATGGATGCCAACCGCGTGCACCACGGACTAAATTCCTGATGTTATGAACTATATAAAGCTACTCAACGCGGCTTTTGAAACGTTCTATTTTGATGACCGCCTAAACCCTACCCATATCAGTCTGTATATGGCGCTGTTCCAGGAATGGAACAGCTGTCGCTTTATGGACGAGTTCTATGTAAATCGAAGAGAATTGATGCGGGTGGCCAAGATTGGGTCAAAATCAACTTACCACAGGTGCATAACAGAGCTTCATTCTTGGGAATACCTATCCTACTTTCCTTCCAACAATCCATACAAGGGCAGTAAAATCAAGATGTCCATTTTAGGGACAAGTGATGAACCAGCTACGGGACAGTACAATCCCATATTGGAACAGCTTGCGGAACAGTACTATCCCAGAGGTGTACCGCTTGAGGGACACCACCATCCCAAAAATGGACAGGCGGTGTACCAACACCGTCCCATAGGTGGACAAGCATTGGTATCTAATACAAACAATATCAAACAAGAAAACTTAATAAAACAGCCAAAGGACTGTCTGGCCGTCATTGATTTTTTTGAAGAAAAGAATTTTGGTAAAGCTGAAGCTGAAAAGTTTTACCAGCACTACGCTGAACGAGATTGGCAAACTGGCGATGGCGAACCGATTAGGGATTGGCGAGCCGTAGCCATCAATTGGATGGATAGAACCGAATTATTTGAGTCAGAAAACAAGCCAAAGAAAAAACAACCGTCCCAAATCAAGGACAACTTGCGAACCACTAAATCGAAAGACTATGGACAACCCCTCTAAAATCATCGAAGGCGGCGTGGAATATTCGCTGGGCAAATTCGATGGAAAAAGCGTACTATACGACTTCCCAAAAATCTTGATTTATTTGAATGCCAAGGGCAAGCTGCTCTTCGGTAAAAAGTTCAGGATTTATGATGAGGACAAGGGCATTCTGTTGAAGCTTTGTTCATATTTTATCAAAGACAAGGACAACTGTGAGAAATTTGAAATAGACATTGAAAAGGGCATCTTGCTTTCTGGACCCGTAGGTTGCGGCAAGACGAGCTTGATGAAACTCTTGCGTCATATCGTTCCCTTACAACGCCCTTATGAAATGATTCCCTGCCGTAATGTAACCTTCAGCTTTAACCATTTGGGCTTTAAAACGGTTGAGGAATATGGTAATACCAAATTCTATTGTTTTGATGATTTAGGTGTAGAACCCGCTGGCCGCTTTTACGGAAAAGGCCTAAATGTAATGGGCGAAGTATTACTCTCTCGATACGAACTATACCTTGATACCAAACGCAAAATAAAGACCCACGCCACCACCAACCTTAATGCCGAAGAACTCGAAGAACGCTATGGCAACCGTGTCCGTAGCCGGATGCGGGAACTATTTAATTTGATTGCTTTTGATACAAAAGCTGTGGACAAAAGGAAGTAGCTCAATTTCTGAAAGACTTATATAGCAGAATCACTTCTGAGATGAATTGTAACACAATATCCTTTAAGCTCTTTGTTAACTCTAAAAATAGTTCTTTCATAATCAAGGTATTTTTAATAGTGATAAAATAGCGAGCGCAATGTGCTTAAGGTTTTCATATCCAGAAATATAATGACTCTCATCTTTATTGCTCAAAAAACCCAATTCCAATAGAACGGATGGCATAAAGTCCGTAGTTTCCCGAAGCACTTGAAAATTGGCAAACTTTACGCCTCTACTTTCAAAACCCAGTTTCTCATTCAAGTCAGCTTGTAATTGAAAGGCAAGCCAAGTCGATTCATCCAAAAACTTCGACCTTTGACTGGACACATATACTTCAACACCTCTTGCATTTGGATTATCGGAATGATTGCAATGCAAAGACAAGTATAAATCTGCATTCAAAGCTATCGCCATTCTTGCCCGATCCCTTAATGAAATTAAGGTATCACTATAACGTGTTTGATAAATTTCCACAGTCTGGTCGTGGTTTTTCTCGGCCAGTTCTGAAATCAACCTTGAAATTTGCAAGGTTATTGTCTTTTCTTCTGTCTGATTTACCCCAATTGCACCCAAATCATTTCCGCCGTGACCAGGGTCAATTACGATAATTTTTTTTGCATCAAATTCCTGACCCAGAAGGATGCAACTTTTGAGAAGCAAAATCATAAAACTGACGTTTTTGAGCCACTTTTTCATTTTCAATTTTTCTCTTATTAACAGTTCCACTTCAAAATTTCATAGAATTTGATGCTAAATAATAGCAACTAAAACCAAATACTATCAAATAATATTTTATTCACAAATATTTGATTTTCAAATATTTATATTCAAATATATGTAAATTTCACATAACGAAAATGAACCAAAATTTTAATCCAATTCGTTATGAAAAAAACACATTATTTGGCAGGCGTTTTTTCGCTCTTATCAACTTCGCTTTTTGCTCAGATTGGTGGTATTGAAGATTCGGTCAACGATGTTTCAGATACCATCAGAACCATTTTTCCCATCATTTTAGGTGTCATATTCCTCATCGGATTCCTGTTTAACGCCGGACACTTCTTTGGTGAAAATGCCGACCTTAAGAAAGGGATTACTCGGGTCTTGGTTTTTGTACTTATTGCTGGTGCAGTTGTCGGAATCTTCACTTATCTCATAGGCATCGTAGTATAGTGAAGAAGTTCGAGGTCTATAGAAATATGCGGAAACGGGCAGTCATCTTCGGCCTGCCCATTTCCCTGTTTGCCTTGATGATGGTTTCCATATTGGCATCATTACTCATCATCATCTTTTCTTTCAGCTTTGGCATCATCATCGGTTTAATGCTGTTCAATGGTGGACTCTACATCGCTCTGACTCGAATAGCCAATAACCCGCAACTCTTTCAGACAGGAAATCCCTTCCCAAGAATCATCAGTAACAAGCGTAATTCTGGATTCGACTATGAATAAGATGAATCTTTCGGCATATCAACCCATTGCAGATATTCAGGATAATATCGTCTTTGCCAACAATGGCAATGTTGTGCTATGCTTCAAAGGGAACTTACCTGAAATCTATTCGCTTTCTGAAAAGGACTTTGAGGATATACACGGTGCCTGGTTTCAGGCTTTGAAGTCTTTACCTGTTGGAACGGTCGTTCACAAGCAAGACATTTATTTAAAGAAATCCTATTCTTCAGAACATTTGCCCAACGAATCCTTTCTCGAAAAGGCAACTCACAATCACTTTAAAGGTCGCAATTACATCGAACATCAATGCTATCTGTTCTTTATCCTGACCAAAAACAAGGCATTCAACAATCCAAAATATGTCAACCCATTCCGTAAGGTTTCAAAAGGAATCGTACAGCAAATGGATTACAATATTAAAGTTTTTGTGAATGCGGTAAGCGATTCCGTGTCGTTCATCAACAATAGCCGAAAGATGCGTTTTGTTTCGCTTCAAGCGAAAGAGATACAGCAACTCACCACCAACTATTTCAACGGATTTAGTGAAGGATTCGATACCGACATACTATTGGAAAAAAAGAACGTCACCATTGGCGACAACCATTTTGATGCCCTGGCCGTCAACAGCGAACTGTGCTTTGGCGAAAGTGTGCAAAGTAGCAAGACCAATGAGAAATTCACTTCAGACGATTTTGTGTTTCATCAAGGGTTTATTGATGGCTTAGGGCTTACGCTTAACGAGAACCATATCGTCAACCAAATCGTGTATCTGGATGATAAACAGAAATGGCGAAAACTACTCGATAAGAAAATCGAAGAGCTAAACAAAAGTTCAAACTTCGGTTCACAGAACAAGGTGGTGCTTGGGAAAATCCGGCATATCCTTGACCAAATCAATGCTGATGACAATGCACGAATCATTCGTGGTCATCTCAACGTAGTGTATTGGGCAAAAGACAAAAAGAGCCTCGATTCAATCACTTCAAAAATCAAGACCGAGTTTAAGGAACTCGATATCACCCCTTACTATCCAAGAGGTGAAGAACGCAAAAATTATATTCTGAACAGTTACTGCTGTTTTTCATCCAACTTCTCAAACAATGATTTGTACGTAACGGATTTAAAGCACGCACTTTGCCTTTTCATCAACAATACCAACTACAAATCTGACGAAACCGGAATCATCTTTAATGACCGAGAGCATAACATTCCTGTTTTAAAGGATGTTTGGGACGAACGAAAGAAACGCATCAAAGCTCGGAACTTTGCCATTTTTGCGCCAACTGGCGAAGGCAAATCATTTTTGGCCAATAACATACTACGCCAATATTTTGAAAGTGGTGTCCGTCTGGTCATTATCGATTTGGGTGGTTCGTACACCAAATTCGCCAAGCTCTATCCTGAAAAGTATACCGTACTCAGATATGAGAGCGGAAAGAATTTGGGTATCAACCCTTTCTTCATAAGCGATAAAAATGACCTCACACCAGAACGGCTTGAAGATTTATCTGTTTTCTTGTTTGAACTCTTTGCTTCAGACTTAAAAGTGACCAAAGCGCAGTCCGTTTCCATTAAAAAGATATTGCGCCATTATTACGATAGCACTTCAGAAAATCATTCGCTGGAAAGCTTCTACAACTTTATAGAAAGGCATCAGGATAGTATTCTGAGCGACCTAAAAATCCATCCCGACTACTTCAACGTGACGAGCTTTCTGCACGTAATATCTGAGTATGTCGGTGATGGTCTATACAGTTTTCTATTTGAAGTCAGCGAAGACCAAACCTATAAAATCGAGGACCAACGATTGATTGTTTTTGAGCTGGACGAAGTAAAGGACAATAAGGAAATACTTTCCGTGATGCTCAAGCTCATCAAATCAGCCATCCAAAGAACCATCTGGCGCAATCGCGCCGAAAAAGGCATCATCTTGTTTGATGAGTTTGCTAAACAGCTGAAGTTTGACAATGTACTGGAAAGTGTGGAATTCTACTATCAAGCTATCCGAAAACAGAATGGTGCTATTGGTATCATTTTACAGTCCATTAATCAGTTACCTAACAATTCCACATCGGCCAGTATTCTGGAAAATACACAGGTCATTTACAGCTTAAACAATGAAAAAGGCTATGACGAACTGGTCAAAAGACTCAACCTTTCCAGCCACGACCTGAACCAACTCAAATCCATAAAGAACAACCTTTCCGGACCACGCAAGTACACCGAAATGTTTATCAAAATCGGGAAGGAAAGTAACATCTTCCGGTTGGAAGTTCCGAAAGAAGTTTACGCCGCCTATTTAACTGATGGATTAGAAAATGAGGAAATAATGAAGCTCTACAACGAGCATCAGGATATGGAAAAAGCAATAATTCAATTCACATCTAAAACATAATGCTATGAAATCGAAGATTCACGAATACCAAAACAAATATTTAGCAATGAGTAAAACAAAAATCAAATCAATTCTAATTGGGTTGGCTATGACAACAGCTCTTTTACTGCCAAGCGGTGCAACCGCTCAGGGTATGCCTGTTTATGACAACACCAACTTCATCAGCTTGGTAAAACAGCTATTGGAATCGGGTAAACAGACCGCGGAAATGATTAAGTCCGTAAAATTCTTGAAGGATGCCAAAGAGGCGATAGAGAAAGTATCGAGCGTTGTCCAACAGCTTAGGGCAGTTGAGGAAATCGCACAGAACAATCAGCGCCTTATCAATGTAATGCAGAATGACCTTCAGGACATTCTTAATTCGCCCTACATCAAACCCGAGGAAATTGACAAGGTTATGGGCTCTTTCGAAACCATTGTACAAAATTCATTAGACACGGTGGATTTTATAGACGAAGTCTTATCCAGCGATTATCTTAAAATGAGTGATGCCGAACGCGCCGAAATCCTGAAAGCCAAGGAACTGGAATCAAAACAGATGGTTTCAAACATCACTACAAAAACGAAACGCTACCGTGATATTATTTCTTTTAGAAAGATGCAGGATAAAGTTAATAACCGCGAAACAGAGTATTAAAAATGACCGCGACCATCATTTTAGGGATTGGGTTGGAATACATCGATACGGTGTTCCAGACTATACAGGCCAGCGACTTTTCGCAATATACCATTGCCGGAATGAAAACGCTTGCTGTCCTATTTTTCTTGGTCAACATCCTTAAAAAATACAACGAAGGTATTGCAGACAAAGACGGTTACACTTGGGGATTGAGTCCGGGTGAATTGGCAAAGAATTTTGCCATTGTCCTATTGGTCATATTCTCAACGCAGGTGTTAGGGTTTTTTGATGGGATTTTAGTGGCCATCGAAGGACAGTATAGAGGAACTGCACCAGCGTTACTTCCCTTGCAAATGCAGGATATACCATTAGAGGAAGATGTCAGCCTTTTTGATGCCGCAAGTTCGGCAATGACGCTTTTGTATGAGGCATTGGTAACACCATTATATGGGTTCAAGATATTGGCCTTCATCTTAAGTACCATTCTCTGGATATTGGATTTATTTATCTATCCGCTGTTTTTGGCAGAACGCTTTTTCCTCTTGGGAATAATGCAGGCGTTCTTTCCATTGGTCATTAGTTTGGCAGTTTTTGAAAAGTTCCGTTCGCTCGCCTATACCTTCTTTAAATTGTATGCTGCCGTGTATATGCTCGTGCCAGCCTTCTTTCTGGTCAATGTGTTTATCAATGCCATTTACACGGAAATAAATACCAATTTCTGGGTCAACCTGTTCGGAACCGATACAGGTCAGGGCTTTTTTGCGCCTGTAGTTCAACTGGGCTCAGTTGGGTTTATCGTTTTTCTGAAATTCAAACTGTATCGACGTGCCACCTCGTTTACCCTCAGATTGTTTACCAACTAATTCCATTCAGAATGAAAACACCTTACAAGAACATATACAAAATATTGAAACTGAATCGGTTTATCGTTTTAGCCGTAGTCATCTGTTCGTTGCTGTCCAGCAGCTTTTCGCTTTTAATGGTTTACAATATGAACAAAACAACGCTCAATAGTGTCTTTGCAATCAATACGGACGGCAGTATCATTCCGCTAAAGCTGGTTACACAAAAGGAAAATTTCAGGGTCGAAGCTTTGGCACATCTCGAACTGTTCCACACGTACTTCTATAACATTGATGCCAGCAACTACGAACGCAATTTGGAAAAAGCGCTGTGGTTGGGTAATAGTTCCGTGGACAATCTATACCGTCAGAAAAAAGCAGATGGTGTGTATAATCGCCTATTGCAATATTCTTTGGTGCAGAAGGTATTGAGCATTGATTCCAAAATTTCAGAGAACAACGGCGAGTATACTTTTACGACCACGACGATTTTTGAAATCAATAGAGGGTCAATCATTGATACTTACGAACTGGTTTCTACCGGAAACTTGATTATGGTAGACCGAAACTTTCCCAACAATCCGCACGGCTTGTTGATTACCAATTATTTCGAAAACACTTTAAGAAAAATAGATTATGAAAGTAGAAAAGAATAAAATCATTTTCGCTGGTGTCCTCGCCATCATTTTCCTCTTCCTTATCTCATATTCAGTGATGCTTATGGAAGATGAGGACAATGATGAAAACACGTTGCAACAGACGCTTGTTCCTGAACTGGAAGATGACCAAAAGGAATACGATTCCAAACTGGATGCCATAAACGACCTCAAGGAAGTGCGTGAAAGCACCGCACCGAGCATCTACGATGAAAAGCTCTTGGATTCTACGGGACTGTATAATCCCGATTTGCCCGAACAAAAAAAGCAACGCATCGTGGATAGCATTTACAAGGCTGGTAAGATAAAGTATTCCGAAAAACGCTACCAAAATTTGGGACATAAGCGAGTTGTTCAGCAAACGGTACCAAAGGTGGATTCTGCTGAAGTTAAAAGGGAACAAAAAATTGAAGCCAAAGAATTGGGCCTGGAACATCAACTGTTCTTTGCGGCCTCGCCAAAGCCCAATGAAATTTCAATTATAGGCAATACTGATGAAACGATTTATGTAGTCGTAGATGGTGACCAAATTGTTCAAGCAAATACCCGATTACGGATGCGCCTTACCAAATCGGCCACCATCAATGGTAAATTGATGCCAAAGAACACACCGGTTTTCGGCTTTATCAGTTTTCAGCCCAATCGTGCTTTAATCGAAATTGAGAATATTAAACACCACCCTACCAAACTAAAAGCCTTCGATTTGCAAGACGGTAGCGAGGGTATCTATGTCGAAAACAACTTTAGGGAAGAAGTAACCAGAGAGGTATTTGATGATGTTATTGGTGATATTAATATTCCCAGCGTACCACAAGTTGGTGGACTTACACAAGTATTTAGGCGTTCTAACCGCAGGGTAAAAGTAACCGTCCTGAACAATTACAGATTAATCCTAAAACCAAAACTATGAGACGATATAATTATATATTCATAATGGTATTTGTTTTCGCTTTCGTACCTCGACTATGCTCGGCACAGGCTACAGCGCAATCAACTATAGTACTCGATACCATTTATGCAAACGACACTAAAAATGTAGCACTATTCTTCCCAGAACCTATCCGGCAAGGTATAACTGGTTCAGATAATTTTGTCTTTACCTACAATCGTGAGAAAGAACAGTATTTTGGCCTGTTGCAAGCCAAGCCTGGAAAGGAAAGTAATTTACTGGTAGTCAACCGAAATGGCTCGATTTTTTCGTATATTGTAAGGTATAAAAAACAGCTTTCTAAGCTCAATTATTTTATTCCGATATCAAGTAGTATCGGGAATGAAAAACCGATTGTAACTGATTCAATTCTTGCTGAATCTTCTGAAGAACGGATAGACAACAGAACATATCATTACCAAAAATTCTGCTCGTATCTTCTCAATAGAAAACAGCGCATAGGTCGAATTAAAAAGCGAAATGAAGGTATTATTGTAAGTGTTGAGAATATCGTTTTTGATAAAGAAGAACTGTACTTCGTTGTTCAGATAGAGAACAATTCAACCTTGGATTACGATTTGAATTTCTTGAACCTTTCGATTGAAACACGACAAAAAGGAAAAAGGAAATCGTTACAACGTTTGTATCAAGAGCCGATTTACAAACATAATCTGCCTTCAAAAATTGTAGAAGGTGAAACGGTACGTTTTGTTTATGTGTTGCCAAAATTTTCATTATCCAATGACCGTAGGGCAATTTTAGAACTGAATGAAAAGGATGGTGAACGAAATATTGAAATGAAGCTATCGCACAGATATATCAATAACCCAAATTAAAGTCATTATGAAAAATATTGTGGTTTTATTGCTCGTACTGCTATTCCTTTCGTGTGCTGATTCCGCAACTAAAGTTTCAGGACCAAGTGCCACAGCCCAAATTGTTATCGAAAGCTTTTATGAAAAGGATGAAGAAGCCTTAAAAGCCAACTCAACGCCACAGGCGTATTCAAACTATATGAATACTATAAATATGTTTAACGCTACACCAAAAGATGATTCCAAGTTTACTGTTTTGCAGGACACGATTATGGGTGATGTGGCTTGGGTAAAATATACAACAGCTTACGATAAAACACCAGGTGTTTTTAAACTGGTTAAGCAAAACGGAAAGTGGCTGGCAGATGCCAGAGGTTCAAAAGATAAATCGCCTTTTTGAAAAGCGTATTTATTTATTTTTATCGAGATTGATTTCCCAATAGCCTCTTGTTCCGCCTACACGCTCTATATATCCAGCATCCTTTAAATTATTGAGGTGTTTTTGAATTGCAGACTCATTGATATGTAATATTTCTGCAATACCGGAACGACTTATTCGATTATCCTGAGCAATTAACTTCAGAACTTCTTTTTGTCTATGTGTTAATTCAGAAATGGCATCGATATCCTTTTCGATTTGACCACCTATTTGACCACCTTTTAGACCACCCATTACACCACCTATTTGACCACCTTTTGTACCACCATCTTCAACAGTAGTTTCTTTAGCTACAAACGTCATTCTAAGAAAGTTATCAGAAAAACTAAAACTCTCTTTGCCATAATGTTCCAAAATACGAGGGATGCCCGAACCCAATTGCTCTACCAGTTCCAAATCCTTGAAAATACGCATCAGTTCTTTATTCCGAGGTACAGAAAAACCTTCAAAAAACTCTTGCTTGCTCAAACCTTCAGGAAGTCCACCAGCTGATGTAATTTCTATCCTGTCCGCAAAGATTTCAAACTTTGGGGTAATCTCGTTGGTATAGTCGTTATGTACAAAAGCATTGATGATTGCTTCCCGTAGGGCAATGGGATTCCAAAGATTGGTCTGTTGCCGTTCCTTAGCGGTTATCTTGGTTGTGGTTCTATTCTCAACAGCAATCTTATCGATAACCTGCTTGGTCGCTTTCACCAGGCATTCGTGACCATATTCGTTACTTTCTATAAGATCGGTTCGGGTCTTGCCTGAATACTTGGCCACTTTAATAGAGGTATTGTTCTTATCGGCCAAAAGATAGCCAGCGTAATTGAATGCGCCATCCTCAGTAAGCAGTTCCAGGTTTTTTGCAAAGGCTTTCCCCAGATTATAGCCAGCTTCTTCGTAGTAGATTTTCAATTGACCAAAGCTCAGGTCTTATCGTCCGGCTTTAATTTTGCTGATGGAATTTCGAGTGCGCTTGGCAAAGAGCTCGTCTATCATCTTTTGGGACATCGGCTCTGCAGATGAACCCATACGGATGAAACAGCCCTTTTCGCTCATCCCATATTTTTTGAGATGATAGGGTTTTTCTGGACCACTTGCTATTATGATTTTAAGGATATCCTTGCCAGTACGTTCTTCACTCACAATGTCAAACAGACCCAATGCGGAAGGTCGGATGTTGTTCTTTAGCCTATCCTTAATTTTAAGTTGGTCGCCATCCGAATCTGCTAAACCGTAAACATTCTCGTTTTTGTCAATACCGATATAGAGAATACCACCCTCGCGATAGTTCAAAAAAGCAATAACTTCTTTTTCAAGCCCATCGGACAGTTCTCTTTTGTATTCTATACGGTTTGTTTCTGGCATACATTAATAGCCTAGTTAAATAATTTATTGAAAAATGCATTGTGTCTTTCTCTTGAGACTTCCAGCAACTTTCTGAACGTCATTACCTCTAAATTCAAATTTAACTTTGGTATGATTTTAAAATAAGTTCCGAATGGTGTTTTTTCCCATCCCTTATCCTCGTTAAACTGTTTTAAATTGGTTGGCAAAACATCCACAATTATGAAACCGAATTTCGGTGTGTTTTTAGTTACTATGACCTGATTGCCCTTGTAATTCTTTTTATCTTGTTGATATAAGAATTCATCAAAGTAAGGTTCAATCAAATCTGAAAATTCCCATCTATAATTGCCTTTACGTTTTTGGTGTGCCACTTCTCCAGGTCTTTTGAACTCAAAAATTACCATTGAATTTATCTCACCGCTATTTTTATCTCCAAAACCAATTGGATTCTCAAACATTTGTGGGTTGTCAATCATTACCAAATCAGCCTCTTTTCTGCTTTTCTTTTGTGAGTATGAAGTGATTGATTTGTCTGAGGCAATGAACTTATAATTTAGAAATCGTTCGTCCAGCAACCATAAATTGTGGTTTTCATAAACCACATCGTTGCTGGTCAAGCCCATAGGAAAAATGAGATTGTGAACATCTTCTTCCAATTTGTAATTTCCGTTTTCATCAGCATCTAAAAACTTTTCAAACAGCTCAATTATAGCCCTTCTTCTAGTCATATAATCAGCTAGACTATCGACGTCATAGGCTGTTTTCTCCTTTATGTCGTCCTTAATCTGATTTATCGTTTCCTCATTTACCTGCTTTTCATTGATAAACTTGTCAATATGGTTTTCGACTTTTTTTCGAGCAGTATAGGAAATCTTATAAAGGTGTTCTTCGAGCTTGTCCTCAGATAAATTCGGTGGAATTGAATTCAGTACTTCAGGCTTTTTTAAAAAGCTCCTATATCTAGGTGCCTTCTCTTTTATGTAACTTTTAATTTCCTCTTGACTTCGCTCTCGTGACTTCTTTACAAACTCATTGTACTCATCTTCTAACACTTTGGTCAGATTTTCCTCTATTTCTTGGAAAGATAATGGTGATGAATTGGCAAATAGTAAGTTTTCTTTTTCTTTTGGAATGTTGAAGCCATTCCGAGTGCTGAACGACTTTCGATTCAGATATTCGGATACCACATAAACATCAAGAAAATATAGACTGCCATTTCTTGAGATGGGATAGTTAAAAAGACTATTGAAGTTTTTAATGTTTTTTGGATTGCCTACTACCCTTGAATTTGCGCAATAATGAACGTAGTTATTCTTCCTGTTTCCCTCTTTGGGTGTCTTAGTTATATATATCTTGAACTGTTGTTTCTTGACCTCGAAATTCCGTTCTTTTTCTTTTGACACTTTGGCATAGAGGTCATTTATAGACTCTGCTCTACTGCTTTCTTCGTCATAAATCATAATCTTCGGAAGTGAATCGTTCAAGTAGTAAATTAAGCAGTGTTGCATAACACTTTCAGCAATGTCTTCGATTTTAAGTGCTGATTTCTGTCTAATCACTTCATTGAAGCAATTATCGAGTCTAACTTTGGTCTTGAACACATCTTCCTCTGATTTTTCAGAAGTTATAAGGTTGACCTCGTCCTTTGTGTTAAACTCAAATTCCCTGTATTTCCATACTTGATTCTCCAAATAGTTACTCTCTACCTTCAGACTTTCAAAAGCTGCTAAAACGGTAAATCTTCCTATTCCTTTGCAACCAAACTCCTTATTTGCCTGCGAGAAAGGGGTTTCAAATGACCTGTAATTTTTGTCGGTAAAACCTATACCATTATCCGTAATGACAAAGCTGTCGATGGTTTTAACACTGTCTAACAAATTAGTCTGTGAAGGCAAAGCCCCGCGAATTATCTTGATTTGAATTTCTTTCTCATTTGCCGGAAGAGAAGACTGTTGCAGACTTATGATGGAATTTACAACACACTCCAACATTGGAAGCAAAACATCGTCAGCTGTTAAGTCAACAGTCTCGACAATATTTTCCGCAGGTACAATCATTTAATAACATTTTTTGGTGGCGTACAATATAATCATATCAGAGTTCAGATTTTGCTGAAAAACATTTTTTCTTTTTATAAGCGAGATTTAAGAGCGTACTTTAACCGCACAAGTTCAAGCATAAAACGTTACCCAAATATCGACCTCGCATCATCATAAACCCTTTCAAAATTCGCTCTCAAATCTGAATCGGAATATCGCTTTGTGTCCTGTGGAAGCTGCCTTCGAATCTTTGGCAAACTGAATCGTACTTTCTTGTCCTTCCCATCGGCAAATGTGACGAACTCACCTTGTTTGAGCCTAAAGAAAATATCTGCTCTTCTTTTGGAAACCTCTCTTTCGCCTTTGGTAATTCGGGTATCGGTTTTAAAAATGTTGGCGGCCTTGCTCACGCTCTTAGTAGGATTTTTGATAATTTCAAAAAAACGTTCGTAATACTTTGCCGTGTCTGGGTCATTGACCTTGCCAAAGAATTGATAGGAAAGGTTGCTCAAAATAGCCTTACTTGCCTTGTCGCCATACATCATATCGTTTTGGATTTTATCCTGCATTACATAAATGGTGGCAATGTCATAGCTTCTTAGTGTGGCAGGAATGCGGTGCATATTCAGCAGCCGGATTGTCGGCGCTTCTTCCATCAACAAAAACGATGGTTTAGAATTACGCACACTCATCTGTTTGGTGATGGTGTGGATGATGGTAGCGATTACTGGCGAATAAGAGGTTTCAAATTTGGGATTGTTCACCACCGAAATCACGGCTGGATTTTCTTCATCATTTATGTTCAAAGGCACTTCATCCGCAGACAATGCCATAAAAATACGTTTAGTGCTGATGCGTTTTAACGCATTGGCCAAGGTACTTTTTACACCAGCTGTTTGACGTTCGGAATCCTTTCCGCTAATGAAAGCATCTGCCATTGCTCTCGATGTGGTATTGGTTTCAAGAAACTGGACCAGGCTATCGGTATCGAGCATTTGATAAATCGCAATTAAATGGGGCAACGTGCAGAATTGTGGATAATCAGCTTTCAATTTCCAAATCAATCCGCCAATCAAACCTTCGGCAGCATCGTTAAAGAATTTGGTTGTTCCGGTGGTTCCCGATTCTCGTTGTTCCAAAAGATTTTCAATGAGCACCCTTGATACTTCGTTGACGCTTTCCTCATTTTCCAGATACTTAGGTGCAATTGGATTTACCCGATGGATAATCCTATCAAATGAAATGACCTTCATTGGAACATTGCTATCGGCAAAAAGCGGGTATGCCATTTCGGTCAGCTCAAAATTCTTGTAATCGTGAATAATGCCACAAAAACTGTTTTCACGAAAGTGTTTTAAAAATCCATAGACCACGCTTTCGGTTTTCCCACTTCCTGCGGATCCGATAACGGATGCGCCACGTTTTATGTTGTCGATTTTAAAGCTTCCCGATTTTGTCGGGAACTTGACTTGATACTTTTTTTCGGTTTTATTCCTTGGTTCACTATCATAAAGGGCATAAGACAATATGGCCACAGACAGAATTGGCACTACAATATAAATCACTATTTCTATCAATGACCAACTCATATCCCAATAGAGCTTGATTTGACTGCAATCTCAGCACCTTTTCGTAGCCGCTTAAACACTCGAAGCGCCAATTGCGCCTTACTGGTCGGAATGTTTGGAATTAGCGGAATACCCGACTTGCCCATTATCTTAAAAGCCAAAGCCTTTTCATTGGCCGGCAATTTCATCAAAGCTGCAAAGTAAAGTTTCGGGTTCTTCATAAAATCTTTCTTCGCTTTGTAGGTTTCCGCATAGTTGCGTTGGTAACCGAAAGTTTTGTCAAAAGTCTTTTCTGCACGCTCAAAAAATTGGTCACGGTTAAAACCACGTTTTACTTTTTTACCGTGCATCTCTACTTCAGATGCTTTGTGTTTGCTTCCAGGGGAAAGGCTGAAGGAATTGGATGCATCCTTTCGGCTGACAATAATATGAATGTGACTTTGGTTTCCGTGTTTCTTCATTCCCTGGACAATACGTTTCCCATTCAACTGATGTGGTGCTTCTTTTTCCAACTTTCCTATCGTCAGTTTTAATCGGTCAATATTGCCTGTTGCTTGACCTTGTTGAATGCGCCTGACTTCTTGTTTCAATTCAAGAATCTTGGTAGCAAAAGGTTGGTTTTCTCGCACCTGAAAATCCGTACCCTTAAAAGTCCGTTGGTGTTCAATTTTAGCGAAGTACTTGATATCATCTACGGTTACTTTTCGCCCATTGATTTCCCTGTTGAAACTGGCTGCATAATCTTTCATCAGCTCACGGGTATATCGTTTTAAATCTTCGCTATTGTTCGCGAGTTTACGCAATTCGTGTTTTGATGGACTGACCGTGATGGAATAAAATTTTGGTTCTTTCTTTTTGAGCTTTGCGGTATTTCCGTCTATCTCTTTGATCACTTCTTTAGCCGAAATCTCATTGCCATATTGGTTAAAGAAATGTTCCATATCTTCCTTCGTCAAACCCCCATTTTCCTTTTCGAGATAGTCCACAAAATCTGCTGAGCTCTGACTGTAATTCGTTCCTAATTTTTGTGCGGTAATATTGATATACATAGCCTGTATTTTTAAAGTTGGTTTGAATTATTTCGCTTTTCGCGAAAGCGGACTTCCTTCTTTTCTTCAGTGAATTTCTTTTCCAAAATCAAGGGTTTCTTTTTAGGCTCTTCCATCTCAAAAAGGGATTGCAACATCGCTACCGTGGGTTTGGTTTGGGTCTTTTCGACATCACGCATAATGGCAATGACGGCATTGATACGCTTCAATAATTTGGCTTCGATGGTGCGCCCCGTTGGTCCTAAATTTTCTTTTGGTGAAATCTCATTGTAGAAGAAAAAATCGAGGATGGCTTCCATCGCTTCGGTGTGTGTCTTGAAGTGTGTTCTTGAGAATTCCTGAAAACGTTTTGCCGTTTCCTTCTTGAACCTGATGCCAATGAATGTGTCCATATTTCGCCCATTTGTCGCAAATCCTTTCCGAAAAATGGTCGTTTTGAGGGCGTTTGTCGCAAATCGCTGAAAATCAAAAAATCAAAATAATTTTAAACAACTGATTCTCAATACTTTGAAAACGAAAAGGAATCCGTAACATCGCGCAGCGTGTTACCCTCTTGCTATTCCTTTTCGTCAGCCGAAGGCTGACAAAAATCCATACAATCCAGCTCAAAAGCTGATTGCCATTTTCGAGGAAATAAAATTTCCGATACGTTAATTTTCGATGGGTACGGTTATCGGCGAAAGTCAAAAAGTGGATAACTGTACTTAAATTGTATGCTGTATTTCAGCGAAATAAAGATACGATTTTTTCGTGATTATGAATGCACTAAAAATGAAAACACCCCTGAAATTTCAGAGGCGCATTTCGTTCAAAAAACATCATTCAGATATTAAATACATAGGTATAGGAATATAAATTCCGTAACGCTTCCTCGTCAAGCATTTGGTCTAAATTGGTATGGTGCTTGGTAGCATAGTCCATCAAATCCTTGCCATATTTTTTCTTGACATCTTCCTTGGAATTGGTAAGCAAACGCTCTTGCGCTTCCTCGCTCAAATCGGTAAAATTTAGATAAATCATAGCATATCGATTTTAGTATTCGCTTGGTAACATCAGCGTATCGTTCACAAAGAACATCCGCAATTCATCCAGTGGAAAATCGGTCGCATTATAACGGTGGGTTTCCAAAATATTGTCGTTACCATCGCTGTAAATAATTTCAGCTTCGTAACCTGTATAGTCCTGTTTTTCTTCGGACATTCTTTTAAAGTCAATCGTGATAAACTTACTTCGGTTCATCAGACTTTTAGCGATTACCGAAGCATCCGTTATGAGCCAAAAACATTCGGCGACTTCGGACAGGTATTTCAGCCCATCTGTAAATCGGGTTCGTAGTAGCGGTATTTGGTAGAACATTTCAGTTCCCGTAAAATATTGCAACCGCTCTTTTATTTCGTTAACTTGTGCTTTCATTGTGATTTCTATTTAGAAATTAAGAATGAAAAGAGGGCGAAACTTTCCACAGGTGCGCCCTCTTTCTTTTAAGTCTATTCGTTACCATTCTTTGTACCCAACAATAGGATTTCGTTGGCTTCGATTTCGGTTACGTATCGTTTGATACCGTCCTTATCCTCATAGCTTCGGGATTTCAGTTTTCCGCTTACGCCTACCTCTTTTCCTTTGACTACATACTTCTCTATAATTTCAGCAGTCTTGCCCCAGGCAACTACGGTGTGCCATTCGGTGCTTTGCTCTTTCTCGCCTTTCTTGTTCTTGTAATATTCATTTGTGGCAAGTGAAAAACGGGCTACTTTGCTTCCGCTTTCAAGGTTCGTAATGGTTGGCTCTTGACCAACGTTTCCAATCAGTTGTACGTGATTTCTTAAAGTACTCATAACTAAAAATTTAAAGCCTGCCTTGTCGGCAGACAGGGTTAATAATTCCCTGTTTAATTCAATTGAGATGAAATTTTAAGGGGTGTTTGTTTGATTTCTTTCGTGCGTAGCACAATGGGTGATGTGGGTTTTGTCAAGACTTTCAGGGAATAAATCAGGTGTGTCTGCGACGTAGTAAAATGCTCGCATTTTCAAGGAAGTAGATACCTTATTTTTCGCTGAAACCTGCCACGGTCTTGACAAGTTCCATAAGGGCATTAGCAATTCTTTTAAAGCCAGTTGCGACCCGAGCGTACCGACAGTTAAGCGAGGTGAGCGATTGGGTTTAATGTAGAATTGGTTATGCACTGCCTGTTTTTCGATGCCCCGAAAAACATTCAAGGCTTCATCCATTATAAACCCCTTAAAATGTGTGGGACAGCGCCTTGGTTTTTAAGAATTTTCGAGCTAGGGCTCAAGAAGTTCTTGCCGCAAATTCTGTTAAGAAAATCGAGGTGCTGGTCTTCCGATTTGGTAAGGCGGACTTAATTCACAATTTTGGCTCGGGAATGTAGTGTTCCTTCCCAGCCCAGGCGGGAAGGGTGAGCGGAATGGAAAGCTAAAATTGGGGATTGTGTCCAAGACAGTTGCAGTGAAGCTCTTTTCCCGGAATGTAGAGAAACGGAATGTAGGGGAATGTGCTGAGCGGTCTAATTAAAAAAAAAGCCTTCCTAAAAATAAGAAGGCTTTATACGTCAGAACCACTAAAGGATTACTCCTGTTTTTGTATTACCAGTTGATACACACAAGGAATCACAATCAAATTCAAAATGGTTGCAGAAAGCAGCCCACCTAAAATGACCACAGCCATTGGGCTTTGAATTTCACTTCCCGGCTGCCCGCCTTTTAGCGCAAGCGGAATCAATGCCAATCCTGTGGTAAAGGCGGTCATCAGAATTGGGTTTAATCTATCCAAAGCACCAGCTTTAATCAGTTCTATACCTGTCTTACCTTCCTCTCGCAAATCTTCGTAACGAGAAACTAAAAGTATACCGTTTCTGGTGGCGATACCAAAGAGACTGATAAATCCTATGGTTGCCGCAATGCTTACGATTCCTGAAGTGAAGTACACAATAAGAATACCACCAATCAATGCCAAGGGCAGATTAATGAGCACTACAAAGGCCAGTTTTACATTTTTGAACTCATAATAAAGCAACAGGAATATGACACCAATTGCCAAAATAGCGGTAATCAACAATAATTGCGAGGCTTTGGATTCACTTTCAAACTGGCCGCCATATTGTACGCGGTAACCCTCGGGAAAATCGATGGTGGAATTTACGACTTCCTCAATCTCGTTCACGGCACTTCGCAAATCCCTTCCCTGAACATTGGCCGCTACCACAATCTTCCGTTGTACATCTTCACGGCTAATGGTGTTTGGGCTGCTGACCGATTGTACCATCGCAAGTTCGCCCAACACGGTCTGTCCACCATCAGGTAAGCTAATCAAGGCGTTTTTAAAGTTTTCCACGTTATCACGAAAGGGTTCTTCATAACGCACCACCAAATCAAAATACTTTTGGCCTTCATAAATCTCGCCTGCTTCTTCACCTGCAAACGCAATATCCACCTGTTCCATTAAATCACCGACGGTCATACCATAAGCTGACAAAATGGGACGCTTGGGTTTGATACGGATTTGTGGCACTTCTATTTGTTGGTCAACCGCCACATCGGCCAGTCCATTGATGGATTTGATGTTTTGCTCTACCTGTTTCCCCAACTCGAACAATCGCTGTAAATCCGAACCGAAAATCTTGATGGCAATATTGGCTCGTGTTCCAGAAAGCATATGGTCAATGCGGTGCGCGATGGGTTGGCCAAGCGTGATATTTACGCCAGGAATGACGCTCAACTTGGTTCGGACTTCCTCAAAAAATTCTTCTTTTGATTTGTCTTCCAAAGTAAACGGCACATCGATTTCGGCGGCGTTTACGCCTTGGGCGTGTTCGTCCAGTTCGGCACGTCCCGTTCTTCGGGTTACCACATCCACTTCAGGCATCTCCAGCAGTAGATTTTCTATTTGCTTGCCTGCCTTATTGCTTTCTTCCAGCGACATTCCCGGTGGCCCAACCACGGCTATCACCAGCGAACCTTCATTGAATTCGGGTAAAAAACTTCGTCCCAATTGGGTTGCCACGACCAAACTTAACAGGAATGCAACGACCGTTACCGCAATCACGGTTTTCGGTATTTTAATGACCCTATCCAAAGTGGAAGCATAGTGTTTTTGCAACCATTGTTCTACTTTAGTGCCTTCGGCTTGCTTTTTGAGAAGTTTTTCCTTGTTCAATAAATACGAGCACAATACGGGTGTTACCGTCACGGCCACGACCAATGAAGTCAATACAGAGGTTACAAAGGCAATCCCGAGAGGTTGCAACAATCGACCTTCCATTCCGCTTAAGAAGAACAAAGGAACAAAAGACACAATGATGATTAATGTCGCAATGATGATGGAACTCCGGATTTCCACCGAAGCATCACGCACGACCGTAATCATCGATTTGCGCTCTGCTTTTGGCAGACGGCTGTTTTCGCGCAAGCGCTTATAGACATTTTCCACATCGATAATGGCATCATCGACCAAAGCACCTATTGCAATTGCCATACCGCCCAGACTCATCGTGTTGATGGTATAGCCCAGCCATTGTAAAATAATTATAGAGACCAATAGGGATATGGGAATGGCCAATAATGAAATGACCGTGGTGCGCCAGTTCATCAAAAAGATAAACAAAACTATTACGACAAAGAATGCCCCTTCCATTAGTGTCCAATTCAAGTTGCTAATGGATGCATTGATGAAATCCGACGACCTGAAGATTTGACTTTTGATTTCTACAGTTTCCGGTAAGGTTTTTTCTAAGTCGGCAATGGCGATGTCCAAATCTTCGGTCAATTTTAGGGTGTTGACATCGGGCTGTTTGGAAATGGTAAGGATAACAGATTTATTACCATTTAAAGAACCATCGCCGATTTTATCGGATGCCCCGATTTGAACCGTCGCCACATCCTTGACTTTGATGGTCTGACCGTTGATTTGTTTTACTACAGCTTCCTGTAAATCTTCCAAAACGTAGGCCCTACCGCTTCCTTTAATGATGTATTGATTTCCGTATTGGTTCACAATACCACCTGGTGCGTTTACATTGGCTTCCTTTACGTGTTCTACCAATTCTTGCAAGCTCACGTTGTAGTGCTTCAATTTTTCAGGATTGGCAAATACCTGATACTGCTTGTAGTCGCCACCTATGACCACCACGTTGGCAATGCCACCAATGGCTTTGATGCGCGGGCGGATAGTCCAATCGGACAGCGTTCGCAATTCCATAGGCGACAGACTATCCGACGTTACGCCCAATAGCATAATCTCTCCCATAATAGATGAAATAGGTGCCATTGTGGGCGCACCGATACCTTCGGGCAAATTTTCACGTACCATTGGGATGCGCTCACTCACAATCTGGCGAGCTCTGTAGATGTCCGTTCCCCATTCAAATTCTACCCAAACAATGGAAATCCCTGCGGCGGATGACGAGCGGATACGCCTTACATTGGGCGACCCGTTCATAGCGGTTTCCAATTGGTAGGTCACCAATTTTTCCACTTCTTCCGATTCCATCCCGTGGGCTTCGGTCAAAATGGTTACGGTTGGTGCTGTCAAGTCTGGGAACACATCTACATTCATTGTTTTGGCGTAGTAAATTCCCAATCCGCTCAGTACCACTGCTCCCAACAAAATCATCAAACGATTGTGAAGGGAAAATTTTAATATTTTAGTTAACATAATTCTCCTTTTTAGTGGTCGTGTCCGTGTGCCGGTGTGGTACCGGACATTGATGCCATTTTTACCTGATAGGCTCCTGTAGTGACTACCACATCGCCAACTTTCAAGCCTTTTAGGACTTCCACGTTTTTACCGTTGCGCTTCCCGATGGTTATGGGTCGTCTTTCAAAACTTTCGCCCCCGAGTTGCAGAACTACCGAGTAATTCCCATAGTCTTCTAAAAGTGCCGACTCGGGTACCAGCGTGGTTTGCTCTCCATCGCCCATTGCAATCTGAACCTGGGTCAAGCTCCCATCAGGAACAGTAATAACATCGTTTACCTTGGCAAACACGGATATCAAAGGATTTTCCCTTTCTACATCTCTTGAAATCGATAATATCTCGCCTTCGGAATCTGAAATGTTTTTCCAATTATCCAGTTCGGTCTGGTACCACATCCCTTTGATGTTTTTCATCGTCAGGCCATAGGTGGGTGCCACTTGCGATTTCAAGACTTTGGATTCATCAGTAGCTACACTTATCAAGACAGCGCCTTGGTCCACATAATCGCCATTGGATACATTAACGGTTCTGATAAAACCATTAAAGGGTGCACGGATTTGCTTGCTCCCGCCCGAAACGCCCGAAGCGATGGACTGATATTGTGATTTGGCAATCGCATAGTTGCTCTCCACCTTTTCAAACTCAGATTTTGGGATGATTTTGCTCTCGTAGAGTTCCTTTTTACGGCTGTACTCTGATTGGGCCTGGTTAAATTTCGCTTTCGCGGAAGCGACCTCGGCACTTAGATTATTGTTTGCCAATCCCTGACTGCTCACGTTCAACAACAATTGGTCCTGTTTCACTTCCATCCCTTCGGTCAGGTTGGTCGTGGTAAAATTGACCGTCCCATTGGCCGTGGCGACCATCGTTTTTACAGAACCTTGAGCAGGTTGCCAAACACCCGATGAAGTGATGACATCGTAAATTTCCCCTTTTGTGACCTGCGCCGTTTGAAAGTCTATTTTCCAAGCCTGTTCCTTTAAAAAGGAAATGGGTGCCTCTCCACCAGCATTGCCTATCGCTTTTTTTGCTTCTTCAAAATTGGCATAGACCATCACATCTTCAATCACGATGTTGTCACTGTATTGCGGTGTGGAAAGGTCGAAAACCAATTGGTGTACGCCCGCTTCCTTCGGCTGAATGGTGGGTGAAAAAATTCCTGGGGAAGAAGGGGCATCTGCTGTGGTACGCAAACCTTTGTCTCCTTTTATCAAGCTGACCGTTACCGAGCCTTCGCGTACGGGCTGGTGTTTGTCCAAAACTGTAAAGTGTGCGGCAAACCTGCTGGATTGCCCGACAATCAATGCCGGGAACTCAACAAAGAGTTCGGTATTGTCTGTCCACAATGTATAATCCAATCTTGGGGTCTCCTCGCCTACGTGGCTCCCGTCAGCATTGTGGGCGTGTTCATCTTCGTGATTCTGTTTACAAGCTACTGCCATAAAGGCAAGCACAATTATTAAATACTTTTTCATCTTTTTCTTTTATTAATGTTGGTGTCCGTCATCATCGTTGGAATGTCCGTGGTCGTCATCGTGACGATGGCCGTGTTCTTCATTTTGAAGGGTGTCCTGACCTACTGTAAATTCCTCCTGTTTCAAATCTTCCTGTTCCATATGAGAGCCGTCTGGGTTATGCTCGTGACCGTGGTCATCTTGGGCCTCTTCCTTTTTTGTTTCTCGGCATCCTGTAAAGCTGATTGCTGCCATTACTATTAGTGCCATTATTGTTTTTGATAAATGTTTCATCTTTTTAATTTTTAAAATTGTTATAACTGATGTATTAATAATTGTGCTTGTAAAAGCTGTAGCTGTTTTTCCATTTGTAGCATTCTATCGGTTGCATCCCGATAGAATTGCACTTCCATATAGTATTCCAAAAACGAGTATTCTCCCAAGTTGTAAGCTTTAAAGAGCAATTCCTCACTATTTAGGGTTTCCATGGTGTCCTGATATTCGGTGTACTTGTCGAGCAACAATTGGTACTGATTGTACTCTTGTTGTAATTTGGCATACAGCATTTGTTGTACAACTTGTGTGTTGGACTGCTGGTATTCGTAATTGGCTTGTGCCGCTTTTACCTTGTTTTTACTGTTCCACAAAGGAATGGTCAATCCTCCATAAACACCCGAATAATTATTACCGTTGACCCCTTGGTAATTGTAACCCAATGAAAGGTCAGGCAGTATTTTGGTTTTTTCCAACTGCACGTTTTGTTGTGCCGCGGCTTCATAAGCTTTGAGCTCCAAAAGCTTGGGGTCTTTGGCCAATTTCTCATTCCATAAATCGGCTACAGTTTGTATCTGAAATGGAATATTCAATTGCAGATTGTCCAATCCAAGCGGTTGATTTCCATTCAAAGTCTGCAAAGCCGTTCTTTGATTTTGGATTTCCGCTTCCAGTTGTTCCACAACAAATTGCTCTTGAATCCAAGATACCTTAGCTTTGTTAAGGTCTAAAATGCCGACTTGCTCTCTGTTAAAAAGTTCTTGCATTTGTTCATACACCTCTTGGCTTTGTTTCTTTCTTTCATCTTCAATGGTTTTTCGCTTTTGAAGTATAAAGAGTTCTATTAGCCCTTTTTTTGCCTTGAGCAGTATTTCTTGGCGTTTTTCGCCATAGGCTGCCTGTGACTGTTCTGCTTTTAGGTTGTTCCATTTGTTACGGGCTGCATATACCGAAGGAAATTCAAAGGATTGTGAGATTTCAAACTCGGTATAGTCATCGGTTTGATGGTCGCCAAAAGGCAGATAGTATCCTGAAAGCTGTGGGTCGGGCAGGTTGTTGCCGCTCTTGTTTTGAAGCTTTTGGCCATCGATAAACGACTGATAAGCCTTCAGCTCTGTATTGTTCTGTTCTATTTCGTTAAGTAGCTCCCCTATATTTCTATCTTGAGAGAAACCAGTAACAAAGAACAGGCATCCGCATATCGCGAACACGATATATTTGTCCATTGTTTGAAAATTTAGGTTTAATCTTGCCTGATAAGAGACAGGCCTGAAGTTCAATAGGATTTCTACCTAATAGATAGATAATCCCAAACGATTAACCTAAAGATGGTGGCCCCCGTAAATAGAGGGATGAAAGGAAAGGATTAAAATAGTGGTTGAGCGGATGATAAAGCGGCGGTTCGTTGTTAGGCCTCTTATCAATAAAATATAGTTCTTGAAAACCAGAATTGGTTTTTACAACATTCTCATTCGTGTCGGTACGGTGTTCAACGATTTGTCTTTCGACAATAATATCGGTTGAAACCGAGGAATGGACGTGCATATCCATAAAGAACCCGAAAAAGCCATATGGTGATTCTTCGTCTTCGTGCGAACCATTATCGTGATGGTGGTGTTCGCCCGTATGGGCAACATCCGAATGGGAATACGAATCCTGGTGCTGATGATGCAGATGAGGAAATGCTTGGTGCAGCACCATAAGGCCAAACAGGCCCAATAAGAGAAATGCCGCTATTTTGTGTGCTTTTTGCATCATTTGCAAAGGTAGTAATTATTTCTGTTTGTTAAAATTACAATAAATATTTAATTGAAAAATCCAGTTTAAGGTACTGGACAAACCTTTTAAATCTATGCCAGAGCATACACTTCATCGAACAACTTTTTATCCAATCGTTCTTGCTGGCCAAAACTCTTTTTCAAGAAATTGTGCAATACAGAGTTGAAAGCATTATAGCCCAACCAAAGATTAGGTTTCTCGTCGAGCAATAGGGCTTCGTAATTGAGGATTTCAAGTACCTCTCTCGACTTTTTCGATGGGTCGCTATTCTTGTCACTACATTCATATCGGAACAGTTTTGTCCTGTCCAGAATAGCTTTCACGAACTCTTTGGTGTCAATGATTTTAAATTCCTTCATCTTATCGAATTTCTTGGTAATGGTATAGAATTCGTTGTCCAAGAATTTATCAAACAGGTTGTTCAACATTGGCATTATAAGGTCTGTATTGTTCCTGCTGTGCTTGATTGAAAACTCGATTTCAGCCTGTGAGACGTGCAATCCGTTAGAACAAACCTTTCTATAAAAACCGAAGTGGCCAGAGGTCTTTTCACTTCCATCGTAAGAATTCTTGAAACGAAGCATCGGTAGTATCAAGTCCTTGTTATTCTTAACCGTAAACTGGCTTTTGTCGTCAATGATAAAATCAGTGATGAACGACCTATCGTTCTTGTTGACGGTTCGTTTGTGGTAGTTGAGACCACCATCAATCAACATTTCTTCTGCTTTTTTGAAGAACAATTGGTTTGGGATGTGGCCGTAACTGTTCGATACCACATTGACGATTTTGCCATTCGAGATGATGGCATTTTCAAGCCCACGACGAGATTCCATCTGGGTCAGACTTTTTAAGGATTTCATTTCGGTTGAAACGAAAATCTCATCTTGTTGCAAATTTTGTAAATACATAGCTTTTGAATTTTAGGTTAAACATTTTGTGACAGTACGACGTAGTGTTCTGGATACTTTTCTCTGTAGTAAGCCAGATGACTTTCGGCACCTTCAATCTTGTAGTTTTCCTTACTGGATTGATAATGTACCTCGGCTTCTTCGACCGAAATCTTTGATTTTTTTGATACTTTTTCCATAATGCCGAAATTTTAGTTAAACAATATTTGGGCATCCCCAAACGGAAGCTAAAATCACGGCTCAAAAGGAAACGGAATAAATGAGAAGAGGGATATGCGCAACGGCTTTATGCCGTAGTCTTTTGATGGGTGTATTTTATGGGTTTACCTTTGCACTGATATTGATTGATGCTTTTCCTGTAAACCCGTATAGGATTATCATAAAAAGAAAAAGGGCCGACACGGATGCCGACCCTTCTTCAGAACAACAAAAGCTAATCGTTGAGTTCCTGGATTTTCTTTTCAAGAACCGCAATGCGCTCTTTTAAACGTGCTTCACGCTTGTCCCGTTTTTCGGCATATTCCTCTTCAATTGCTGCAATCTTCGATTTGAAGTATCCCTGAATGGCATTGTAGAATGAAATGTTCGTCAGGTTATTGACGTGGTTGCTCTCACCAAAATGCACTTGCCTCGTAAGTATGTAGCGAATCAGTCTATGGAAGATTTCCTTTTTGAAATGATTCTTAAAATGTTCAACAACTTCCAAATTGGTCATCTTTGAAGTCCCTGCCAAGAATTTGGAAAAGTGCTTTTGCCGACCTACATAATCCACATTGTTTTCAAACAACGAAATGGAAAAGGCGACCATTTCATCAACCGACAACGTTTTCTTGGTATTGATATAATCCGTTTCTCGAATCATCTGTACCACTTCTTCAAACTGCTTGTTGTTCTCGATCTGTCGCTTACGGATTTCACGCTCGTTGATTTTTATGATTTGCTCTTCGGGCGTACAATCTGCCATTTTCCTGTTGGCCAATGGTGTGGAATATTCATTAGAATCTTCCTTTGAATTCTCAATCACTTTGACGAACACATTCTTGTGTTGGTACGTTTCAGGATGGAATATGATACCATTTACAAAACCGTTCTTGTCTGCTGAATTATACGTTTTCAGTTCTTCCTCATATTGCCGGATAGCCTCGTCGAGCTCTGCTTTCAATTCATCTTCAGAATAATCATAATGTTGGTATTCAATCTTAACGCTATCCATTGTCGGCTCAATGGGTGTCTCAATGATTTCAACATCATCCAGCAAATAGACTTTCAACCCATTATTTTCCAGTTGTGAAATAACAAGCTGATTTTTTTCTTCATTCGCCCAATACTGCCGTATTTCAGGAATGAGCAGTATGTTGTCTTTCTTAGATTTATCAATCAGGTTTAAGAACGATTTTGTCTTTTTAGTCTCAAAACAGGCTGACTTTGTACAGACCATTTTGCCTTCGCCAAACAGATTGCCTTGATTCACAGCATTGAATGGACATTCTACGCAGGAACCCGCTTTAGCCACCAAAGTCTTATCTGCAACATCAAAGGGTGCTTTTTCCAAATCGTATGTTCGGTTGTTTATCATTCGGTTTATCTGATGTGCGTTAAATTCTTCGCCCATCGTTTCCCGCATCATCTGTTGTTCCTCTGGTTCAAAAAGCGCTACACCGACACCTAAAGAAATGGTCATTTCACCACTACGTACAAAATGCTTGAAGCCGTCAATCAATCCAGCCAACTTCAAACGTTGTCTTATGAAATTGTCCGTTCTTCCCAGGCGTTTAGCGATTTCAGAGGGTTGATACTTGTCGCTTAGATAAGCAATTGCGTCAGCTTCTTCGGTAGGTTCAACATCCTTTCGTTGCAGGTTTTCGATAATTTGAACTTCAAGCACTTCGCCGTTTTCATAAGTTCTTACGATACTGGGAATCGTTTTCTTGTGCGCCATTTTGCTTGCGCGAAACCGTCTTTCACCCATTACGATGATAAAATTCTTTCCAGATTTGCGAACCGTTATTGGTTGCAATACACCAAATTCCTTGATGCTATCCGCAAGCTGTTGTAGCTGTTTCTCATCAAAGGTCTTTCTTGGTTGGTTAGTGTCAGGCTTTATGTTGTCTATTGGAAGGTTTTCAATTTGAAGTGCAGGCACTTTCTTTTCGTTCACTTCTTTTTTGGCAGTAATCCTAGTGGTTCTGCGCTTTCTTGTGGTACTCGCTTTTGTTGTCATAATACTCAAATTTTAGATTAAACAATATTTGAGCAGTGAATCAAACGGAAGATAAAATCTTGGCTCAAAAGGAAACGGAATAAATAAGTAGGGGCTTAAGCGATGGCTTTATGCCGTAGTCTTTTGATGGAAGTATTTTACGAGTTTAACTTTCGGGAATATTGTATGATAATAAACTCCCAATCGAAGAACAAGAGTCGAGAAAACCTAAATTCTATGAATTTATTTTGATTGACATAGTAGTTAATATCAAATGGAAGTATATGACACTAAATCAAAGTTTATCTTGAAAATAGGTCAAATGTTGTACCTATGTTGTACCCGTGTCTTTTTTCAGTGTGTTTTTGAAATAAAAAAGCCGAAGATTTCTCTTCGGCTTTTAGTGCGGGTGAAGGGACTCGAACCCCCACACCTTGCGGCATCAGATCCTAAGTCTGACGTGTCTACCAATTCCACCACACCCGCATAAAGTGCAAATTAACACTTTTTATTTGGATAAATCCTAAGTCTAGCGTGTCTACCAATTCCACCACGCCCGCAGGTTCAATAAAGTGCTTATCCTTTCGGTAAGCGGATGCAAATATAAACAAATCTTTCAATACACAAACAAGGTTCAAAAAAAATTTTGAAATTCTTACCTTTGAGTAATTTCAAAATCTAAACAAAATGGACAACGTTACATCTTATGTTGAAAAGCATAAGGATAGATTTGTCTCCGAACTTATTGATTTACTTAAAATTCCGTCGATAAGTGCCGATTCAAAATTTAAAAATGAAATGATCACCACTGCACAAGCAGTGAAAACACAATTGGAAAAAGCTGGCTGTGATCTCGTCGAAATATGCGATACTCCAGGACATCCTGTGGTTTATGGAGAAAAAATTATCGATAAAAACCTGCCAACCGTATTGGTTTACGGTCATTACGATGTTCAGCCCCCTGATCCTTTAGATCTTTGGAACTCTCCTCCTTTCGAGCCGGTAATCAAAAAAACCGAGCTACATCCAGACGGTGCCATTTTTGCCCGAGGCGCATGCGATGATAAAGGCCAAATGTACATGCATGTTAAGGCGCTGGAATACATGACCAAAACCAATCAGCTTCCATGCAATGTGAAATTTATGATTGAAGGTGAAGAAGAAGTTGGCAGTGAACATTTAGGCTGGTTTATCGAAAATAATATCGAAAAATTGCAAAATGATGTGATTCTGATTTCTGATACCAGTATGATCGCTAAAGATGTGCCTAGTATCACCACAGGATTACGAGGTCTTTCTTATATGGAAGTTGAGGTTACCGGCCCCAACCGTGATTTACATTCAGGATTATATGGCGGAACGGTGGGAAACCCGATCAATATTTTAAGCAAGATGATCGCTTCCCTTACCGATGAGAATAATCATATTACCATTCCTGGATTTTATGATGAGGTTGAAGAACTTTCTAAGAAAGAAAGGGAAAAAATGGCTGAAGCACCGTACAATGAAGATGAGTATAAAAAGAAGTTGGATATAAATGATGTGTATGGCGAAGCAGGTTTCTCTACTTTGGAACGCGGTTCTATTCGACCAACACTGGATGTTAACGGAATTTGGGGTGGTTACATTGGCGAAGGTGCTAAAACAGTATTACCATCTAAAGCCTTTGCTAAAATATCAATGCGTTTAGTACCAAACCAGGATTGGAAAAAAATATCTGAATTGTTTAAAAAGCATTTTGAAAGCCTGGCTCCAAAAGCAGTAACAGTAAAAGTAAATACACACCACGGTGGTTATGCCTACGTCACCCCTATTGATAATGATGCTTACAAAGCTGCTAGTAAAGCCTACGAAACAACTTTTGGAAAAACTCCAATTCCACAACGCAGTGGCGGTAGTATACCAATTGTTTCCCTTTTCGAAAAAGCCTTAAAAAGCAAGATTATTTTAATGGGCTTTGGCCAGGATACCGATGCCATCCATTCCCCAAATGAGCATTTTGGCATCTGGAATTACCTAAAAGGTATTGAAACCATTCCTTATTTCTATCAAAACTTTGCGGAGGCTAAAAAATAATTGCTGAAATCAGTTACGGAAAGAAGGCTGTCTAATTAAGCAGCGAGCTAGATATTAACAATAAACCTCTCTGATTTTCAACTTCTGTGAGGTTTATTGTTTTAAGCGTACTGAACTGAGGAAATTTATTTTACCAAATAAGAGTTTGAATAAAATTCAGCATTCAACTCCAGTAAAAATAGATTTTTCGACTCATACTTTACGTCCTAAATGGAACGAAGAGGTCTGTTTTCAAGATACGGTTTACAGTTTACAGGCATCAGCGGTCAGCTAAAATTAATTCAAAATTCAGCATTCAAATTTTAACATTTTCAGTCTGCTGAATTCTAACAGCGAAGCGATCTAATATCTAAATACTCAATACCAACCACTATCTAAATCTTCTCGATCAAATCTCCACGAATCGGCGAATAATTTTCGATATATTTTCGATCTACTTTTAAGCGATTGAAATAAGATTTTAATCCTTTTGCACTATTCATTTTTAGCTCATCCTGAATATGCATATGCAAATGGGGTTCACTAGAATTACCCGAATTCCCACATAATCCTAATAATTGTCCTTCTTCAACCCACTCGCCTTCTTTTACCTGTATGGAATGCTTTTTAAAATGTGCCAGCCATAAATACTCATCCTCTTTTAGTTTGATCACTACCGTATTTCCGGTCACAAAATCCTGATTCATTTCGCCAGGGATATTATCATAAATCCCGTCTACCACCATTACCACTTCCCCAGCTGCAGGCGATAAAATTTCTTTTCCGAAAGCGTAATATTGTTCATTACTGCTTCCATCACCTTCATGTGTTTTAAGATCGTCGTTAATCATTAAGAAATCAAAAGCTCCGGTTTGTGCAGGATGCTCTACATGGTAATTATCTTCTTTAGTGTCGCCACCCCAAACTACATACCACTCGCCTTCAAACGGTAAATCGAGCATCGTATCGGCTTCAGCAAGATTTGTTGCCTTTCCATAGGGGGTAAATTTAAAACCCGTGATTTGTTTATTTTCTGAAAGTGCCAAACTAAACATAAATGCACCTCGATCAAATTCTGTTGCATACATGCTATACGGCGGATTAAAACCTAGAAACTCGGAATCGATAATATTTCCTGCGGAACTGTTTAGATTCTTAAAAAATTCCTCAGTCTTTTCTAAGTTCAGCGCTTCTTTCATCTGAGTGGAATAGTTATCAAAAATCGCTATATAATTATCCGAATTATATGCTGAAATTATTGATTCTTTTACCTCTTCGTAATCATTCTGATTTTGTCCAAAACTTAATTGAAAACCAAGCAAGAAGAATAAGAATAAAACTGCTTTACTCATTTTTTGTCATCTTTATATAGTTATCTACCAAATCTTCCATGAGCGTTAAGGTAACCGTTCCCTGCGATAAAATTATCCTGTGAAATTCTCGAATATCGAATGCTTCTCCTAAAATTTCTTCTGCCTTTTTACGTAATTCTTTAATCTTTAACTCTCCTATTTTGTAGGATAATGCCTGCCCCGGCCAGGAGATATAACGATCGATCTCGGTATTAATTTCATGTAAAGAAAGTGCCGTATTTTTAGTTAAAAATGCCACTGCTTTTTCCCGACTCCAGCCTTTGGCATGCATTCCGGTATCCACCACTAATCGACAGGCTCGCCATTGCTCATACGTTAGCTGTCCGAATTTTTGATACGGCGTCTCATAAATCCCCATTTCTTCACCTAAACTTTCGGCATACAATCCCCAGCCTTCTCCATAAGCCGATAGATAAAATCCGCGTCGAAATGGTGGAATACTATCCCCCAATTCGGCGTTTAAAGATATTTGCAAATGATGCCCAGGAACAGCTTCATGAAGCGCTAAAGCGGGTAATGCATACATTGGCCTACTTTCTAATTTATAGGTATTAATCCAAAAGTATCCAGGCTCGGTTGGGGAAGATGCCCCTTTATAGCGTCCTGCCGTATATTTTGGGGCGATAGCACTTGGAACCGGCGCTACTCCGTATGGTTTTCTGGGTAAAACTTTAAAAAATCGAGGTAGCTGTGCATCGATACGCTTCGTAATATCTCGCCCTTCCTTTAATAATTCCTTTCCGGTTTCGGCATAAAATTGATCGTCGGTTCTTAGAAATTCGATAAATTCATCAAAACTTCCATCAAATTCAACTTCATCAATAATCGCTTTCATTTCAGCGTTAATGCGCGCAACTTCCTTTAATCCGATCTCATGCACCTCATCGGCCGTTAGATCTAGCGTGGTATAATAGCGAATTCTGTTTTGATAATATTCGCGCCCATTAGTAATTTCAGAAACACCTATGCTTTTTCGCGTTTTTGGAAAATATTCGGTTTCAAAAAATTTCTTTATTCGTTTAAATTCTGGAATTACGTTTTCTTCTACCGCAATTTTAGCCGCTTTTAATACGGAATCTTTTTGCGTTTGCGTTAAGTTTTTAGGTAAATGCTGAAACGGACTGTAATAAAAGCTTTCTTTATAATTATCTACAATCTGATCATTATAAGTTGATTCATATCCATCAAAAATCACTAAAGGCTGAGTAATTCCCAGATTTAAACCTTCTCGCAACAATTCCAGGTTTTGATCAACATATTGCGGAATCGCATTGAGCTTTTTTAGATACCGTTTCACCTGTTCGTAATTATTTAACCGTCCAACATGATACGGTAAGCTTACATGAAATCCGGCATCTGAAAGCAAAGGATTTAAATAGGCTTTATATTGATATTGATCGACGCGCTCCTGAAGTTTAAACTTCATTAATTCGGCTGTGATTTTTTCGGTTTGTGAAAGATTTGATCTATCGATTTTGGATAAATCATCAAGTAGTTTTTGAGCAAAATCGGCCTCGGATTTATAAAGTTCTTCTGTATGTAATCCTAAAGGATATTCAGCATAATCGTAAGCTTGATGTTGACTTTCGGCCTTAAGAATACTATCTAATTGCGCTGATGGGTTTTGTGCAGAAAAAGTATTCGTGAAAAATAAACAACATGAGAATAGCAGGAATTGTAGTTTCATCAATCTGGGATTTTTACAGAGCCTAAGATAATGAAATAAGATTTTAGGAGTTAGAATATAAACAAGACGAGAGAGGAAAGAACCACAAAATTTATTTTGAATTTTGAATGGCATTCCTGCCTTCGATCTCACATCAAATTCCTGATAGCGAAGGAAGCTCGAAATATTGACATTCGTTTCATCTTTCAAAAGTGTACAAATAAACCTCACAGTCCCGATAACTATACGGGATAAACCTGTGAGGTTTGCTCCATATTTTAAGTACTTAAGGTTAAAAATATTCCAAAAAGGTCTATTTTCTAAGCTCAAATATCCAGGAATCAGGACAAAATTTTGAATTAGATTTCTAATTAAAAATTGGTTATTGCTGATTGCTGATTGCTGATTGCTGAAAGCTAAAGGCTGCCTGCTAATTGATCTCTGTTTATTGAACTTTACCACTGCCTACTGAGACTACATACTGCGACTGCACACTGAAACCTAGTTCCCTCTAATTCTTTCAAACAATCCTTTCATCATTTTAGAAGCGTCTCCGTAATCTTTTTTAACTTCGGTAGCGGTAAGTTCGCCATTTTTCACTTCAAGCTTATAGCTAAACACAAATCGGGAATCATTTCCGGTGGGATCGATAGTTCCAAAACGCAGATCATTAAAATACAAATCCCCGTTCTTTTCAGTAATGGTATACCATCCTTTAGAAATCTTTACAAGTCGGGCGAAATTTGGGTATTTTTCTAAATCTCCCAGCAAATCATAATTTTTTGGATAACGGCGAAATTCTATGGGTTGATCATCTAAAATAGAATACGTCCCCACTAAATACGATTTCTCTGTGGCTACATTGGCCGTCCAAAGTATGGTATTAAAGGGGGTTGGCTTTGTTTCGATCTCGTAATAGGAAAGGTTTTGTTCTTTTAAAGCATCTTTAAATTCATAAAAAGTATAAAGCTTTAACGGAATCGTAATACAAAGAAGGTAAAAACAACTTAACTGTAACCCCATATAGTTCAGTTTTCTTCGGCTGATGGAATCTTTAGGCCGAAAAGCCGCCAATACCGTGAAAAATAAAAACGGAAGTGTATAAAAAGGGTCGATCACAAAAATCGTTTTAAAAGCCAAACGAATATCCGCCGGCCAAAAAAGCTGCGTTCCCCAGGTGGTAAACATATCAAGAAGGGGGTGCGTAAAGAGCCCCCAAAACATTAGTTTAGACCATTCTTTCCAATCGACATCAGCTTTTCTTTCAATTTTAGAAATGATCCATCCGAAAATGGGTGCAAAAATCAGCGCAAAAAAGATAGAATGCGTAAATCCCCGGTGGATTTCGTTTGCCGTAATGGTGTCTGTAAAATTACTGGCAATCACATCCAAATCTGGAATAGTCCCTGCAATCGCCCCATAGAGCATTGCTTTGTTTCCTACTTTTCTACCTAAAACCACTTCGCCTACCGAAGCTCCTAACACAATCTGGGTTAATGAATCCATTAAATTAATTTTTCACCAATAATTCCTTTTAAAAAACCCAAACTTGCTCCTAAAGAAGCGATATAATTCTTATCTAGTTTACTTTCTGGTATAATTTCCTGAATTAATAAATAAAGAATTCCACCACTGGCAAAGGTCATTAAGTGCGCAGTGAGATTAGGAAAATCACTTAATACAAAATGCCCCAAAAGCGCACCAAAAATCCCGCAAAAACTTAAAAAGAAAAAGATCACCAAGCTCTTTGTTACAGAATAACCGCTTTGCACCATATCACGAAAAGAGTTAAAAGCTTCAGGTAAATTTTGCAGACCTATAAAAACCGCAAGTAATGTGGCCATACTAGGATCAATAGCAAAAACAGCACCCAGAGCAATAGCCTCGGGAACAAAATCCATCATCATCGCTAAAAGTGTAGCAGTTTGACCTCCTTTTTTCGCCAAATATCTATCTATAAATAAAAAAAGTATTGTACCAAGTACAAAAGAAAAAGTCATACCGGACAGGCTCAATCGTTCCATCCCCGTTGGAATTAAAACCAATGCAATAGCAGATAAAATAATTCCTGAACCAAAAGACATAAAAAAATGAGTAATCTCGTATTTTACCGGAGACTCCTTAATGTGATGATTAAAAAAATTAGCCAAGAGACCGCCTAAAAAAACGGTAATTCCTGAAAAGCCTGAGTAAAGAATTAAGCTAGTTAACATACTATAAATCTATTCGTCTACAATCTCCATTTTTCGCAATAAAAACGAAGCATTCATATTTTGGCAAATTCCGTTCTTAAAGCGATAATCAAAATGAAGTTCATCATTTATAATTTCTGCGTCAAAATAGTGGTTTTTCACCTGAGGTAATTCTGCGGTAATTTCGCAAAGGCTCAAATCGTGGGTAGCGATAATACCTGTAGAATGCGAACGTACCAGCTTACGAACAAACTTTTTAGAACCATTAGCTTTATCGGTACTGTTTGTTCCTTTTAGAATTTCGTCTAAAATTATAAAATATCGGTCTTGTTGTATACGGTTTACGATATATTTAAGTCGTTTTAATTCAGAAAAGAAATACGATTCGTCATCGTTTAGCGAATCGCTGGTTCTCATACTGGTAATTAATTTTATAGGAGTATACTGGCAATTTTCAGCACATACAGGCAAACCAATATTACTCATTACAATTTGCAGAGAAACCGTTCTTAAAAACGTACTCTTCCCGGCCATGTTTGCTCCCGTAACAATAAAAAATTCTTTGTTATCGATATGAAAATCATTAGCCACACGTTTTTGTGGATGAAGTAATGGATGTGCTAATTGCGTTGCTGAAATTCCTTTTTCTACAGGATTTATCTTCGGAAAGCTGTACTCTGGATGATTAAAACTAAAATTCCCCAAAGAATTATAAGCATCGGTAATTTCGATTACTCCAAACCAGTTTTCAACCTGAAGTCCATAAGTTGCAATCCAATTTTCCAGTTTTAAGGACTGCCGCAGATCCCAAAGTAAAAATCCATTCCCGAAAATCCCGAACAACATATTATTACGCTGATCCAAAGCATCGATAGCCTTTGAAAATTCCCTAAAAATTTGTGATGCTTTTTTACTTTCTGTTCTAATTGCCTGTTTTTTGGCTGCCATTATTTCTGAAGAAAATTCCTCATTTTCCAGCATTCCCAGCAACTGGTGATATTGGTGAAATGTATCCTGAATTTTAGAAACACTACCCGAAAGTAGATTAATCTTTTTCAGGTAAATTCCTGTAATTAAAATTCCAACAATTAACCATAATAATAACTGAAATTCACTTACAAAACCAAGAGCATAGCCAATAATCACAGCAATGGATAAAATAGAAAACACCGGAGAAAGCCACTTTATAAATCTGGGAACAAAACGTTTATATTCTTTAAACCAGTTTACAATGGTAGTAGAAGATTCGGTTGTTTTCACCAAACTTGCCGTGGCACTAAATTCTTGTCGCCATTTAACTTTTTCAGCCAGTTCTTGTACTGCTTCCTGTTTTTGCTGGATACTTTCAATATCATTTGCCAATAAAATGCCCACCAGCTTTTTGGTGCCTTCGTAAAGTGCCGTTCTGTTTAAATACTGGAAAAAGGAACCTCTCCCAAATAGATCTATATCCTGTGCATAATCATGATTGGGAACTTCAAACTCACTACCATCAGGCAAATCTTGAAATTGCCGCGATTGCATCACATCAATTTCGGTTTGATTCAACTTAATTATCGCTTTTTGCTTATCGCTTTTGTACTTAAGATCGCTGTGCCTGGACACCAGAAAAACAAAAAGCGCGATCCCGCCAATAATCGAAGAGATGATAACCTGGGTATTGCCCCAAAAAACATACACCAATAAACAAATCACTAAAAATACTGCCAAACGCAGTAAACTGGAGGCTAGCAATTTTTTAGCGAGTTTATCAGCTGCATGTTGATGAATTTCAATCTGTTTTTTATAAAAGTTGATGTGTTGTGCCATTATAATTGGTCGAATTCTTTTTTTTGTTTTTTCGTTAGGCTATTAACGATAAGATGATACGAATGGTCTGTAAGTTCAAAAATTAATTGGGATGGAATTTCACCATCCAAAATCATGGTGTTCCAATGTTGTTTATTCATGTGATATCCGGCTATGATTTTACCATCGTATTCTTCACGAAGTTCCAAAGCTTTTTCAGGATCACATTTCAAATTCACTCGTAATGGAACAGCGTCTAATGATACCAAAGCAAACATTTTCCCCATCACTTTAAAGACAAGGGTTTCAGGATCAAAAGGTAAATGCTCGGTAACCGCTTTTTTAGCCAGGCAATAATCTCTAAAGGTATCTATATCCATGCTAGTGATATTCGGAATTATTTCTTTTCGATCTTTTTTTGCTCGTCTTCCTCTAAAATCAAGGCCGAGTAATCCAGTTTCCAACCTATGGTTTGTACAATATTTTCCATTAACAATACCGTATTTAAAGCATCTTTTCTTGCCTGTTCAAATAATGGAGATTCTGGAATTTTATCTACTATGTGTTTTTTTGCATCACGATTTATATCCGTTAAATCTGAAGTTGTAAAAGGATTGGCCCAGCCTTCGCGCTTATCATAATATTTAAAATCAGTTTCTACAGTAAGCAATTCAGGTTCTGGAAAATTGGTAAGGATAATCTGCTTTTTCTCGTTATCACTTTCCATCTTAATTTTGCTTAGGTCGAAGCCAACATGTGCCTTCGCGTTAATCAAAATAATTGCTTTCTTTTTTCCGAAAATAAGACTTATATATTTTTCCTTTAGATTTTCATAATGATAGATTTCAGAAAAATCGCCTTCTACCGTTATAAACTTACAAACACTCCTAATTTTTTCCATTAATACCACAGATTGTTCTTTGGTTTTTACCTTAGAACGATCCCTGTTAAACGCTGTAAAAATAAAGTACGCTGCAATGGCACCTGCTGCCAGCCCAATAAAAAGTAATTCCATATCCTACTTTCCGATTTCTCCCAAATGGGTGAATTTAAAACCTTTTTCGTATTTGAGTCCGTATCCTAAAATACAATCAAAAGCCGAATGAGAAAACAAAATTACACCTATTAATTGTAAAACCTGAAGATGAAGATGAAAGCCTATCTACCAAAACAAAATCGCTAAGCCTTGATGATGACATAAATTGTATAAAAACGAACCAATTTTAACATTGAAGACATAACCAATCGCACCGGTATCCGGTGCGAAAAACAAACCGATAAACCACCACCAGGAAAAGTCTAAAAAATAGAACGCAAAATGCCCAAACACAGTTTAGCCAGTTCTTCAAGCTTAAGTGTGGTTTTCATTTATTACTGAATTTTATACAACACAGGCTTAGAAGGCGCGGCATCATTTTCGAACGAAGCAATTTGCAAATTCAGAAAATAATCCCCGTCAGACACATGATTAGGAACATAAATCAGCTCTGTAATCGTAGCCTCAAAACGGGTATTTTTAGGATAGTTCCAAAAGGCTTTATGTGCTAGTAATTTTCCTTCATCTTTTTCTTTATCTACCGATGGCAGATCGATCAATAGATGCTTTATATTTAATTGCCGTATAAAAAGCATGGCTTCTTCAGATAAATATGGCCAGTTGGTATGCGAATATTTCTTGCTTCGTTTTTCGATATAATTTGGCAGTGTTCTTATCACTAAGGCCTCTGGACAGGAATCTTTAATTTGCTCTTTTAGTTTTGCTACGGAAATCACCTGATCCTCACTTTGAAGTTCTGGACTTACAGAGATCAATTTTACTTTAAAAAAGAAGTTTTTTAGGCTTTGGTTTATACTGAAAAACTCTTTACTGATATGTCCAACACATTCGGTATGCGTACCATGTGCATGTGGATTAAACTGAATATTATTAAAATTCACCGAAGCCCCTTCTGAAACTTTCCCTATAAAATCACCATCTCTAAAAGGCGTAATTTTAGGTGAATCCAAATACCATGCAATCGGGTTTTTATCGTCCCCACGCAAACTCAGCGATATATCGATAGGTTTTGAAAAATCGATCGCAAAACTTTCTCCTTCATACTGAATTTGTGCAAGCATAATTTGTAGTCTAAACTTCCTAATGTTTAAGTAAACTACCTCAGGACAAGCCCGTGAGGCATTTGTGTGAAAATCATATTTATTTCGAGGCAAGCCTCGGAGCATTTAATCTCGATTATCGAGTAAAATTAGCGATATTTTTTGAAGTTGGCAGCTGCAGTTTGCAGCTAACAATAAATTTGGCTAATTATTTAAATACGGGTGTTTCAAATATAATAGGCTACAGGAATTCTTCAATTATTTCACCCTATTGCACTTTACCCCTAGTTTACTGCGCGAATAAATGGTGTAACAAACTGTAATAATATTCTACTTACTTCTTACGAAATTCAAACTAAACCAAAAATGAAAACCAGTATCATCATGACTGCAAGTGCCGTTTTCTTAGCAGTTTTAGGACTTTTTATCTCTTTTCTACCAACTAAAATAATTGAATTTTTAAATATTGAACCCAACCTTATCACAGTACTGTTTTTGAAAATACTTAGTGCATTGTACCTGGGATTTGCAATCTTAAATTGGATGGCTAAAGGAACACTTATTGGTGGGATTTACAACAAACCGATTTCTTTTGGAAATTTAATGCATTTTGGTGTTGGTGCAGTTACTTTCTTTAAAATAGCGTTTGATATCGAACAACATCCAGAGATCTTTATTTCACTTACAGTTATCTATATACTTTTTGCGGCTGCTTTTATCTATATTTTTAGAACGAATCCGGCTGCAAGTAAAGAATAAGTGACTTCAAATGATTCAGATATTTTGAATAAAAACGCACCTCTAAAGCCAATATTCTCAGATCTAATTTCTAACAGCGAAGCGATCTAAATCTTAATCGATATAAAATAAATCGGCAGCAATGCCGTCACTTAAAAAGGTTCCTTTTTCAGTAATATGCATCACGTTATTTTCAATTCTTAAAAACTCTTTTTCAAATAATACAACCGACTGTTCCTTTAAATATTCCAGATATTCTTTACCGAATTTTGACTCAACTTCAACCAGATCTACACCAAAATACGTTCGTAAGCGGGTCATAATATATTCGTTGTAACGATCGGTAATACTTAATTCTTCAACCTCCAAAGGCAGTTCAGACCTTTCGATAGCTTTTATGTAAAGCGTGTTATTTGCAATGTTCCATTTTCGGCTATTCCCGTCGTAAGAATGTGCAGAAGGACCAATTCCCAAATATGGTTTTCCTAACCAATAGGCGGTATTGTTTTGTGAAAAATAACCGGGTTTTCCATAATTTGAAAACTCATAATGCTCAAAGCCTGCATTTTTTAATACTGTTCTTAGAGTTTCAAAATGTTGTGCCGCAGCAGCATCGTCTACCGGCTTTATTTTTCCTTTTTCAATGAATTTCTGCAAAGCGGTATTAGGCTCGACTGTTAACGCATAGCTGGAAATATGAGGAATATCCAAATCCAGTAATATCTGAATATTCTTTTGCCAACGCTCGTTACTCATTCCGGGGATCCCATAAATTAAATCGACCGAAATATTATCGAATTTTGATCTGGCTAATTTTATAGAATTTAGTGCTTCTTCAGCATTATGGGCACGATTCATTAGTTTGAGATCTTCTTCAAAAAATGATTGCACCCCAATACTTAGTCGGTTGATTTTTGAATTGGCCAACTCATTTATTTTCTCTTCAGAAAGATCATCTGGATTGGCTTCCAGCGTAATTTCCGGATTTTCAGCAATGGTAAATTCAGTATAGATCGTTTTAAAAATGGCGGTTAATTCCTCTAAATTCAGCAAGCTAGGCGTACCACCACCAAAATAAATGGTTTTGATCGGTTCATTTGGCAGCTCGTTTTTACGAAGCACTAATTCATTTTGCAAAGCGCTTACCAGTTCACTTTTCTTCTTTAAAGAAGTTGAAAAATGAAAATCGCAGTAATGACAAGCCTGCTTACAAAATGGGATGTGAATGTAGATTCCGCTCATTTTTTAATTTGAAGATTTGGAAATGTGCTAATGGGATAATTAATTTTCAAATTGTTACATTATCAAATTACAGAATTTTGTCTGGATTTTGCTTGACAAACGCGTCCCAGCCAGTGTAACTTTTACCAATATTTGGTTGTCCAGAATTATAAAAATGGCAAACTGCAGCGGCAAGACCATCGGTAGAATCCAGGTTTTTAGGCAGGGATTTTAACTTCAGCATGCTTTGCAGCATTTTAGCGACCTGTTCTTTACTGGCATTTCCGTTTCCGGTTATGGCCATTTTTATTTTTTTTGGCAAATATTCGGTAATCGGGATTTCACGTGAAAGTCCTGCTGCCATCGCAACTCCCTGTGCTCTACCCAACTTTAGCATGGATTGTACATTTTTCCCAAAGAACGGCGCTTCAATAGCGATTTCATCGGGATGAAACGTATCAATAAGCTGTATGGTTCTTTCAAAGATCAATTTAAGTTTTACGTAGTGATCATCATACTTTTTTAGCTGAAGCTCATTCAGCTGCAAAAACTCCATATTCTTATTCTTCACCTTTATCAATCCAAACCCCATAATGGTGGTTCCAGGGTCGATTCCTAAAATGATCTTTTCGCTCAAATTCGTAAGTTTTTGACAAGGAAATTAAACTATTCCTCTTTTGCAAAGCTACGGAAATCTATCTTTGCGATAAATTACCACTCCGTTACCGAAACCTCACCGGTTCGGGAAAAAGAAAAAATGCTTATGTTGATATTTGTTGTTTTGATTGCACTTTCTTACGCTTCTTTAATGATTGCCTTAAAAAAAGGCTGGAGTAGATTAGAAACACCACTTTATGACTACGAAACTCCAGAAAACAGATTTTCTATCGTCATCCCATTTCGAAATGAAGCCGAAAATCTACCAGAATTACTTGAAAGTTTATTATTGCTGAATTATCCTTTAGAGCGTTTTGAAATTTTTTTGGTGAATGACGATTCTGCAGATGATTCCGAAAAAATTATTTCTGAATTTATCGAAAAGCAACCGCAATTTGATCTAAAAGTTATACAAAACAGTCGTAGTTCTAATTCCCCAAAAAAGGATGCGATAAAAACCGCTATCGAAATTTCTAAATTTGACTATATTCTTACCACCGATGCTGATTGTAAAATACCCCAAAACTGGTTACAAAGTTTTAATACTGAAATTATAAAAAGTAATCCAGCCATGATTGCTGCGCCGGTTACTATTGAAGTCAATAACCCCAAATTTGGTACCGCTTTCGAAGCTCTTGACTTTTTAAGTCTGCAAATTTCCGGGGCCGGGGCATTCGGACTTAATAGGGCATTTATGGCCAATGGCGCTAATCTTTGTTATAAAAAAGAAGCCTTTTTTAACCAAAATGGATTCGATGGAAATTCAGATATCGCCAGTGGTGACGATGTATTTTTACTCCAAAAATTTATAAATCAACAATTAAAAGTTACTTTTCTTAAAGATAAATTTGCGGTGGTGACCACAAAACCGCTGAATAATTTTAAAAAAATGGTGCAGCAAAGGATTCGCTGGGCTTCAAAAACCTCGGCTTACACCAGTAATTTTGCTAAACTTATCGGCATAATTGTATTTATCATGAATCTGGCTTTTAGTTTAAGTTTACTTTTGGGTATTTTTAAACTGTTTCCTTTTCCATATTTTATGATCGTTTTTTTAGTAAAATTCAATGTAGACTTTGTTTTGCTATATAATGCAAGCCAGTTTTTTAAACAGGAGTCCTTAATGCGACATTATATGATAAGCAGTGTATTGCATCCTTTTTTTTCAGTTTATGTAGCATTTCTTTCGCTTTTCGGTGGTTATCAATGGAAAGGAAGAACGTTTAAGAGGTGAGTTTCACTTAACAGTCACAGTTTGCATATTTCTATCTTCCGCTGCGCTTCAGTCGAAATTACTCCTTTTTAAATTTCAATATTCAGCATAAAAATTAGATTTTCAAATTAGCAAATCACCGCATCTTCAAATTATCTTATCTCTTAATCTAATTTCTATTCCTATATTTAACGAAAATCAACGGTATGAATTATTACATCTTAACCTATCATCTGGTGGATTCTTATTTAGAAGAACGAGGAAAATATCGCGAAGAACATTTAGGAATGGCAAAAAAAGCCCAGGAAGCCGGAGAAATTATAATGGCAGGTGCGTTAGATAATCCTGCTGATAAAGCTGTTTTTATCTTTAAATCTGAATCTGAAGAAACCGCCAAGCATTTTGCTGAAAATGACCCATATTATAAAAACGGTCTCATCAAGCAATATTTGGTAAGAAAATGGAATGTGGTTATTGGTAGTGAGTAGTGAGTAGTGAGTAGTGAGTAGTGAGTAGTGAGTAGTGAGTAGTGAGTAGTGAGTAGTGAGTAGTGAGTAGTGAGTAGTGAGTAGTGAGTAGTGAGTAGTGAGTAGTGAGTAGTGAGTAGTGAGTA